>NZ_JBWKKU010000017.1:0-164577 GCF_056431445.1 Saccharopolyspora sp. NPDC045941 | reverse complement strand
CTGCGCATTGAGCCTGCGCGGTGTCATCCCAGCGGCGCTGTTCAAGCGCAAGATTCATCAAGTCTCCGGCAAGCCTGACGTGATAGTCGAACTCAGTGGCGAATGCATGGTCGGAAACTCCGTCGGGATATGAGACGTATGACGAGGTCGGAGAATTCACAACGTTGTCCCAGGAATACCGCACAACCTCCTCCTCACATTGGCGGAGGCGGTCTTGTACCGCCTTCGCGCTTCCAGACTGTCACCGGCCCAGTACCGGGCGGCCGAGCGGCAGCCCGCGGCCCCCTGTCGCGAGCGACATCACATGGAGGAACAGGTAGCAGCCCAGAGCAGCAAAGGTGAAGGCTACGTATCCACCTGCGGCTTTCAATTCCGCGGAGCCCTGCAGTGTCGCAAGCAGGACGAGAGCGAGGGCAGCATCGATCAGCGCGAACAGCAAGGTGTAAGCGGCCGGAAGGCGCAGCGTCGCCAGGGTTAGGAGCGCCACGATGACCGACCACGAAATCAGGAATAGGGCCTGGGTGGTGGTGGCGCTGTCCGAGGGAACGCTGAACCAGTCGTGGCTCAATCCGAGCACGAGGATGCCGTAGCTGAGCCAGAATCCGGTAAAGATGCCGAAAATGGATGCGACCGCGCTTTGGCCGATCCCGGCTGCCCAGACCGCGGCGACGAGCTGGCCGATTCCGGTAGCGGCGAGAATGATCGCCACTGGTGCTCCGACCGCTGCGGACGGCACGTAGCCGACGAGAGTCAAGCCAAGGGCGATCGAGCCCACGATGAACGTGGGAACGCCGACGGTCGCGGGGTCACCGGACAGTGGCCCCGGCCTCGGCTCAGGTTCTTGGTGCGCGGGTCTCGCGTGGTCTTTTGCAGCTGTGTCTGATGTGGTCACGATCCGCTCCTTTGCGGTGTTCGCGGCGCCGTCCAGAGCCGGATCGGCTTTGCTGGCTTCGAGTGGACGACGATCCTGTACCAGGCCTTATTCGGAGTATTCGGGCGGACGTTGGCTAAAAGGACTAGGACACAGGCCGGACCGGCGACTATGTTGCCGATCCGGCCGTGCTCCTTATATTTCAAGCCGCTGGCGCGCATGGCCGGAACATCGGCCGATCAGCCTTTGCTCCCGGCGCGTGCTGCGGCGTTCGCGACAGCTCGCTCGGAGAGCGCCTTCTGGGCGGCATCCCACTTGACGTGGTTGCCCCGCCACGTGTCCAGAGCCGGCCCGACCAGGGCCCGTCCGAACGAGTAGGTCAGCTCCCACGGAAGCTGATCGAGGTTCTGCATGGCCCCGAGATGGTTCGTCGCCACTTCCGGGCTTTGGCCACCGGAAAGGAAGGCGACACCCGGCACAGTGGGCGGCACGGTATCGCGCAGGGCGTCCACTGTGGCCTGAGCGACCTCTGCTACGGCGGGCTGCTCCGAGCTGTCCGTCCCCGCCACCACCATGTTGGGTTTCAGGATCATGCTGTCGAAGTCCACCCGCATCAGAGCGAGTTCGTCGAACAACGACCGCAGCACCGCCCTCGTCACTTGCTGGCATTGCGCCAGCGAGTGGCCGCCGTCCATCAGCACCTCGGGTTCCACGATGGGCACCAGCCCGCCTTCCTGGCAGAGACCGGCGTACCGTGCCAGCGCGTGCACGTTCGCTCGCACCGCACGGTTCGTGGGCAGGCCGGCGCCGATCGTGAATACCGCGCGCCACTTGGCGAAGGTCGCCCCGAGGCGCCGGTACTCCCCGACTCGTTCGCGCAACCCGTCGAGGCCTTCCGTGACCTTTTCGTTCGGGGCCCCCGCCAGCGGCTTGGCTCCGGTATCGACCTTGATGCCGGCGAGAACCCCGATATCCGCGAGAGCCTCGGGAAAAGTCTGCCCATTGGACAGTTTCTGGCGAAGAGTCTCGTCGGCGAGGATGATTCCGCTGACCGAATCGGACAGCTTGGGGGTGGTGACGATCAATTCACGATAAACGCGCCGGTTCTCCTCCGTCGGCTCCACTCCGACGCTTTCCAGTCGCGACGACATCGTTCCGATGCTCTCATCGGCAGCGAGAATCCCGCGTCCATTAGAGACCAATGTGTGGGCGACTTCAGTCAAGGTCGACATGTGTCGTTACGCCTCCTCGCGTACTGCACTGGACCGATTGGCAATATCGGTTCTATGAACTGGCGAATGCTCATTGCGTCTTTTTTGAATGTTCGGCTCGTGGCGTGGCTCGACTCTGTGGTCTTCATCCACAGCTAGGACGCGCAACCGGCTGTTTTGAGACTGCACGGATCTGCACGTCCGGGTCAACCTATGCGGCACGAAGAGAGGCTACGGGGGCACGAACGGTTTCGAATCACGGCCAAGCGGGCCTGCTTCTGCGCCTCGCTGCGACCATGGTTGCGCGGGCCCCGTGGGCGCCGGGCTCCGGTGCCCACGGGACCCGCTGTACCTCCTTTCGGATTTCCGTGGACGGGCCGCCCGGGGCCGGGCAGCCCAGCTCCTGTTCGGTCGGGGAAACGAACAGGACATCCTCGTACGAATCGCCCGTCATCCCGGGGAAGAGGTCCTCGTGGGCTGTGGGGAATGACCTTGGGCTCTGAGCGGCACCGCGGGGACGTAAGCCAGCTGCAATTGGAGTGCCTTGCCAATTGTGCTTCTCAAAAATATCCCGCGTTCTTGCGGATCATAACCATGATCGCGGCCTAGCGCAGACGTGAGGCCGCTTGGACGCGTGTAAGAACCGCCCGTCGACTTTCGGCATCCGTTCGTACTGCACAGGTTGACCTGGACGCGCAGATCCGTGCAGTCTCACAACCTGTTATGCGTCCTAGCTGTGGCTGAAAACCGCAGAGCCGAGGAAGGGGCAGCATGGAGGAATCAACGACGGGTACCTACCGGACGGCGTCGTGATTTCCCAGCCATTCTGACCGGAATCTGGAAGCAGTCAGCCAGCTCTGGGCGGTTGAAATGTTCGCCGTGCCGTGGAGCACGGAGAACATCATCCGCACCTGAACCCCGGACGTCACCGATCACCACTGATGAGGAGAATACCGTGCAGCTGCAGGTAGCAATGGACGTCGTAAAACTCGACCAGGCCCTGACCCTGGCGCGTCAGGTCGCCGATTCCGTGGACATCCTCGAGTTGGGCACGCCGCTGATCAAGTCCGAGGGCCTCAGGGCGATCACGGCGATCAAGGCCGCGCACCCGGACAAGCTCGTGTTCGCGGACTTGAAGACCGCCGACGCCGGTGAGCTGGAGGCGGGTCTCGCCTTCGAGGCGGGGGCGGACCTGGTCACGGTGATGGGTGCGGCGGACGACGACACGGTGCGGGGGGCCGTGGCCGCCGGCCGCAAATACGGCAAGGACGTCGTCGCCGACATGATCACCGTGGTGGACGACCGTGTGTCCCGGATCCGTGAGGTCTCGAAATTCGGGGTGTCGTTCGTCGAGATCCACGCTGGGCTCGACGAGCAGGCCCGGCCCGGCTACACGATTCAGGCGCTGCTCGATGACGGCCAGAAGGCCGGGGTCCCCTTCTCGATCGCTGGTGGTATCACCGTCGAAACCATCGGCTCGGTGCGGGCCGCCGGCGCGAGGGTAGCGGTAGCCGGTGGGGCGATCTACAACGCCAAGGACCCGGCTGCGGCCGCGAAGGCCCTCAAGGGGCGCACCAGCTGATAGACCGGGCGCGAGTTCGGCACATGGTGTTGGGGGCTGCATCGATTTTCTGCCGCCCCCAACACTGATCCGTACTCCGCCGTTCGGAGCGGTCTTTGAGAAATCCGGACAAGTGATCAGGAGGAGTGCTTGATGGTTGATGGGCCGAGTAATGCATCGCGCGGAGGACCACGGCGCTCCGCACCGAGCTGGTCATTGAAAGAGCCGGAGCTGGTGGCCTCCGTCCTCGGCGCCGACTACGCGTGTCTCGGCGATGAGGTGGCCAGCCTCACCGACGCGGGGGTCGACCGCATCCAGTGGGACATCATGGACGGACGCTTCGTCCCGAACATGACGTTCGGCCCGGATGTTGTGGCTGTGTGCCGTCAGCACAGTCATCTGCCATTCGAAGCCCACCTCATGGTGCAGGATCCGGATCCGATGCTCGCGCGCTTCGCTTCGGCTGGCTGCGAGACCATCATCGTGCACGCCGAGACCTGTCCACATCTGCTTCGAACCCTTTCCACGATCCGTGATCTCGGGGTGGAAGCGGGAGTCGCCGTTAATCCGTCCACTCCGGTCGACTTCCTTCGCCATGTGCTAGATCAGCTAGATCAGATCGTGATCATGACTGTCAACCCTGGTTTCGGCGGGCAAAGATACATCGCCGCGATGGAGGAAAAGGTCGCTGAGGTGCGCGCATTGGTGGACCGGTCCGGAAACCCGGTGCGGATCGAGGTGGACGGAGGAATCTCGACGGACACCGCTCGGGCGGCCTGGTACGCGGGAGCCGAGCTCCTCGTCGCCGGCTCGGCTGTGCTCGGCCACCCCGGTGGGAAGCGGACTGCCGTGGCTGAGCTTCACCGTGCCCTGACGCGCCCGGTGCCCGCACCGTGATCGGCCGTCCGCTCTGTTGTCGTTATGGAAAGGAGAAGTGACGTGGAGAGCCGAAAGCCAGGTGTGCTGCCCGATACCGGAAAAGCTTTGCGCGGAGCCGAGTATTCCTTGCTGCTGTCCGCCGCGGCGATAGTGCGGAGGCGCTACGTGCACTGCGGCGGCGATGCCAGTCTGTCTCAGACCTCTGCAAATGAGCTGGCGAACGTTTTCGGGGCTGTCGCCAGGGAACACCCCGCCCTTGACGAGGTCTATCGACGAGAGGCGATCGCCCTGGCGCATCGCCTGATCGATGACGACCATCCCGAGCACTCACGGATGTGGCCTACTTACAGGGAGCCGGACAGGGCGATCGGAATGGCCCCGTCAGGCAAATGACCAAGAGTGGCTCCGCGATCGCAATCGGCGGCATGTTCCTGGATCGCAAAGGGGATTCCTTGGGCCAGGGGTGGTCCGAGTTGGCCGCAGATCGTGGTGGCCCTGACGTATTCAGCGTCGAAAGTGCCCTTCCCAGCGGCGCGGAAACGCGAGGAGGTGGGGCCATGTCACTCCTCGCAGGGAAGAGCACGCGAGCAACCGAGAGCATCAGGAGTGCGCGTCTATGATCGCGAACAAATCCACCGCCGGCCATCGCGCGAGCGAAGAGCCCGACGACCTTGCCCGCTTGACCACAGCACACCTTCCGGATGACTGGACCGAACTGGACCGGCGGGCCGTGGACACCGTCCGGGTGCTGGCCGCTGATGCGGTCGAGAACTGCGGCAGCGGGCACCCGGGTACTGCGATGAGCCTGGCGCCGGCCGCCTATGCGCTGTTCCAGCGCGTCATGCGGCACGACCCCAGCGACCCGAACTGGATCGGCCGCGACCGGTTCGTGCTGTCGGCGGGGCATTCGAGCCTGACGCTGTACCTGCAGCTGTTCCTTTCCGGCTACGGGCTGGAACTCGAGGACATCAAGGCGTTGCGGACCTGGGACTCGAAGACCCCGGGGCACCCCGAGTACGGGCACACTACGGGCGTGGAGACCACGACCGGTCCGCTGGGCCAGGGTCTGGCCACCGCGGTGGGCATGGCGATGGCCGCCCGCCGCGAGCGCGGTCTTTTCGACCCGGAGGCCGCCGCGGGTGAGAGCCTGTTCGACCACCACGTCTACGTGATCGCCTCCGACGGTGACATCGAGGAGGGTGTGACCTCCGAGGCGTCGTCGCTGGCCGGCACGCAGCAGCTGGGCAACCTCACGGTGATCTACGACTCCAACGAGATCTCCATCGAGGACGACACCCGCATCGCGCTGTCCGAGGACACCGCCAAGCGGTACGAGTCCTACGGTTGGCAGGTCGTCAGGGTGGACGGCGGTGAGGACGTCAAGGGCCTGCTGGCGGCGATCGAGGAGGCCAAGGCCGAGACCTCGCGCCCGACGCTGATCGTGCTGCGCACGGTGATCGGCTACCCGGCGCCGACCAAGATGAACACCGGCAAGGCCCACGGTGCCGCGCTCGGCGCCGAGGAGCTTGCGGGGGTCAAGAAGGTACTGGGCTTCGACCCGGAGCAGTCGTTCCAGGTCGACGCCGAGGTGCTGGACCACGCCCGCGAGGTCGCCGCGCGAGGCAAGGCCGACCACGAGAAGTGGCAGATCGCCTTCGACGCTTGGGCGGCGGCCAACCCGGAGCGCAAGGCACTGCTGGACCGGATGCTGGCCCGTGAACTGCCGGCGGGGTGGGCCGAAAAGCTTCCTAGCTGGGAGCCCGACGGAAAGAGCATCGCGACCCGCAAGGCTTCCGCAGAGGTCCTGACCTCCCTGGCCGACGTGCTTCCCGAGCTGTGGGGCGGCTCGGCCGACCTCGCGGAGAGCAACAACACCACCATGAAGGGCGCGGACTCGTTCGGCCCCAAGGCCATCTCCACCGGTATGTGGAGCGCCCAGCCTTACGGGCGGACGCTGCACTTCGGTATCCGCGAGCACGCGATGGGCGCTATCCTCAACGGCATCGCGCTGCACGGCGGCACCCGCCCCTACGGCGGCACCTTCCTGGTGTTCAGCGACTACATGCGCCCGGCCGTGCGACTGGCAGCGCTGATGCGCCAGCCGGTGATCTACGTCTGGACGCACGACTCCATCGGCCTGGGCGAGGACGGACCGACCCACCAGCCGATCGAGCACCTCTCCTCGCTGCGCGCCATCCCGGGCCTGAACGTGGTCCGCCCGGCCGATGCGAACGAGACCGCCGCCGCGTGGAAGGCCGCGCTGGAGGACACCGGCGCCCCGTCCGGTCTGGCGCTGACCCGCCAGGGCGTGCCGACGCTGGAGGGCACCGACAGCGAGGGCGTCGCCAAGGGCGGGTACGTGCTCGCCGAGGCCGGCAACGGCAAGCCCGAGGTGATCCTCCTCGCCACCGGTTCCGAGGTCCAGCTCGCGGTCGAGGCCCGCAAGACCCTGGAGGCCGGCGGTGTCGCGACTCGCGTGGTGTCCATGCCGTGTGTTGAGTGGTTCGACGCCCAGGACGAGGCCTACCGCCGCGAGGTGCTGCCTCCGTCGGTGCGCGCGAGGGTCGCCGTGGAAGCGGGCGTGGCCCAGCCGTGGCACCGCTTCGTCGGGGACGCGGGTGAGATCATCTCGCTAGAGCACTTCGGTGCCTCGGCCGACTACAAGACGCTGTTCGCCAAGTTCGGATTCACCGCCGAGGCGGTCACCGAGGCCGCTCGACGCACTCTGCGCGCCGTCCGGTCGAGCTGACGCCCGGCGACATTGAAAACAGGTGTCGCGATCTGGCTCGACGACCTGTCTGCACAGCGGATCAGCTCGGCAACCCAGCCGAGCTGATCCGCTGCTACCAACTCGGGGACACAGCCGGCCCCGGCACGGCTTCGAGAGTGAAACGGGAGGCGAAGCGGTGAACAAGTCCACATCCGATCCAGGGACGCCGATCTTCGGCGAGCTGAACAAGGAGCTCGGCGAGCTGCCCGATATCGAGGTGCGCGACTTCGACTCCTACGGCTTCGACTTCTCAAAGGACACGTCCGGGAAGCCGGCTGTGCAGGAAGTGGTCGACGACAGTACGGGCAACGCCAGCGGTGAGTCGACCAGCAAGCCGGCCAAGGCGGCAGGCGGTCGCCGTCGGTGTACGGAGTCCTGAGCAAAGAGCAGAAGTTCGCACGGCGCAGCATAAATCACCCGGTCAACGCCGACGACCGGAGGACCTGCGGATTGAGCACAGTCGCCTACTCGCTGCTCGTGGGCATCCACATCTCGATCTGGGATCGTGCAAGCAACTGGGGAATCATGCCGGGCCTGGCATCCAGAGCGCGTAGATCAGAGCCGAGAGAACGGTAACGGGGAGCACGGTGCGCCGGCCTTCCCTTCAGTCTCGCTACCCGGCTTCTCACGTGCAATCTCTAAATATCCACTGTGGATAGCTCGATGCGCTGCGGCGGAATTTGCCCGCAGCCGGTGGAATACCAGCGCGGTGAACTCGCACTCGGTCGTCGGGCCTTTACTCTTGCGGGCCAGGAGATTCGACGGGCCGAGTTCGTCAACACAGAGCGCGCGTCCGTCATCGTGTGGGGTGTCGTACAGCGTGAGGATGCGGGCCATTTCGGCCGGGAACTCCGTATCGTTCGGACGTTCCAGGTTTTGGTGGCCTGCCTGGAGACGCTGCCGCAGATCCTGCACGACGGCAGCGTCTCCAGGCAGGCTTGCTTCCCGATCTTTCGAAGATCGGGATCAGGGGAAGCTCCTTGCCGAGTCGATGTCAGGGAGATCGACATCAAGCTGCCCGGCGTTCTGGATCGCAACACCGTTACCCCAGCCCGTCGGTCGGCGCATGCCTCGGTGACCTCCGTGGCTCTGCTCCTGGTCGAGCCCGCCGTGTGTCCGTGGCGGAAGGAGGTTGCCGGTGGCTTCGAGTACGGACATCCACAGGTCACCGTCGGGGTCAACCTGGTTGCGATAGCTGATGATCAGCGGCATGGGCACGTGTACGAAACGCCGTCGCCAGCGTACGACGGCGGTTTCGGTACGCCCTGCCATGGCCGCGTGCACCGCGGCATGAGCCAGGCGTAGGCAGTAGACGCTGTCATAAGCATTGGCGGTGACACTGCGGATGGCGTAGCTCGGGTCGATGTAGCGCACGGTGGGGGTGAGGCCGGCATCGGTCAGGTGGGCGGTGATGCTCTCCCTGAGCAGTGCTCCGATGTCACCGAGCTTGGCGTTCCCCGAGGCGTCGGTGGCGTCGCTCTGAAGGAGGCCACGCTCTGCGAGGAGGTCCTGGCCCGCCCCCTCGGCGACGACGATCACCACGTAGCCCTTGGAGCGCACGTGCTGCTCGACGCGGGCCAGCAGGCCATCTGTTCCTTCCAGGACGAATGGGACTTCCGGAATCAGGACGATATCCGCTGTGTTGAGGGCCAGGGACGCGTAGCAAGCGATGAACCCGGAGTGCCGGCCCATCAGCTTCACGATCCCGATGCCGTCCGGACTGGCCGCGGCTTCGACGGAGACCGAGGATATGAATTCGGTGGCCTGCGCGAACGCGCTTTGGAACCCGAAGGACTGGTCGGTGAACGGCAGGTCGTTGTCGATCGTCTTGGGTACCCCGATAACAGCGATATCGAGATCGCGTGCCCTGATCGCCGCGGACAGGCGTGTCGCGGCGCGCATGCTCCCGTCGCCACCGATGACGAACAGTACGTTGATGCCTCGTAGGACGAGGCTGTCGACCATTTCGTCGGCATCCTGGCCGCCACGTGAACTCCCCAGGATGGTGCCGCCGGCGTTGTTGATATCGCGGACGCGCTCGGGCGTCAGCTCGATGGTGTCATTGCGGTTTTCGGCGGTCATTCCCCGGAACCCGTTGCGGAAGCCCAAGATTCGCTTGACGCCGTAATGCACGGTGAGTTCCTGGACTAAACCGCGGATGACGTTATTGAGACCAGGGCATAGCCCTCCGCAGGTGACGACACCGGCGCTGACGTGGGCGGGGTCGAAGTAGATTTTCCGGCGGGGCCCGGCGGCCTCGAAGCTTGGAAGCTGGTCCGCGGGGAGGTTGTGCTTGGCCAGCATGGAGACCGTGTCCTCGAGCAGGACACGGTCGCCCTCCGCAACGTAATGTGGGGAAGTCTGCTTAGCGGCGAGCATCTCGGAGAACGGTGAGTCGTAGTGGCACTCACCGAGGCGGCGAACGCGGAGGTCCTCCAGGTGCAATGTCACCGAATCTCCTAAAACGTGATGGGCGTATGGCATGGTCGGCAGGATGGATGCCGTGCAATGTCCGGGCGCGTCGAAAACACCCGCACCGCAACGTCATCCGCACTAGGGGTCAGCCTGCCGCCGGGCGTGGGATCAGCTGGGCAGTCCGGCCATCCGGGGTAGGGAACCGAAGGTCGTATGAGAAATGTGGCGCACCTGTCCGCTGGAGATCAGGAGCGATTCCGCGAGTACCGTGCCGTCGGATTCCCGGGGCCGGCTCAGCAGTGATCCCCCACTGATGCCGGTAGCGACGAAGAAAGCATCGCCGCTTACGAGCTCGTCGCAGCTGTAGATGCGGTCAAGGTCCATGCCGGCTGCACGGATCGCGTCCGCTTCCGCATCACGTTGGGGAGCAAGACGGCCCAGCATGCCGCCACCCAGGCCGCGGACCGCTGCGGCGGTCATCACTCCCTCGGGCGTGCCGCCGATTCCGAGAAGCAGGTCCGCGTTGCCAGTGGGCAGGAGAACCTCAAGGCTCCCACCGACGTCGCCTTCTGCCGGTGTGTGCACGGCGGCGCCCGCCTGCAGCACCCGCGCGATCAGTTTCTGATGCCGCGGCTTATCCATGATGACGACGCGGAGCTCGCTGACCGGCTTGCCGAGAGCCTGGGCGACTTTGTGCAGGGTGCGCTCGGGGGAGTCGGTAAGATCGACAACGTCCTTCGCTTGTGGGGGCACCACTATCTTGTCCATGTAGAACCCGGGGCCGGGTGACCAAAGACTCCCCGACTCCGCGAAGGCGATGGTGGCCAATGCGCCGGGGAGATTCTTCGCGCAGAACTTGGTGCCCTCGAGAGGATCGACGGCGATATCGAAATCCGGGCCGAGGCCATTGCCCAGGGTTTCGCCGTTGTACAGCATTGGGGCCTCGTCTTTTTCGCCTTCCCCGATGATGACCGTCCCCCGGCCAGGGGCGTCGGCCAATACCTGACGGATGGCATCGGTCGCCGCGGCATCGGCGGCATCCTTGTCGTGCCGTCCGACCCAAGCGTGGCTGGCCACCGCCGCACTGTGGGTGGCGGCCAGAGCCACCGCCTCCAGAGTGTGGATATCGGTGCGATTTCGAGGTGCGCCCTCACTTTGACGCTGCATCTCGGGCTCCTTGTCTTGTCTTATCTGTTGCCTCGGTTACGTCAGAGCGCTTACGGCGTACCAGCGAGCCCTGTGATCAGTTCAGGACTATCGCCCGCACCTTTCTTCGCGATGTGCGAATCGAATCGATGTGCTCCTCCGGATGATTTACCCGGGGCCGGTCATTCCAGATTCGCGTGGAGGCGCCACAGCTCACGGGCCTGAGTGTCACTGGACTTCCACAGCGTGTGGAACAGCGCGTCAGTGAGGATCAGGACGGACTGTTCGAACATGCTCCCCGCGTACTGCTCGGAGGCTTTCCCGTCGAAATCCTGCTTGGCCGCGGCCGGGATCACGAGCACTTCGGTCGCCGTCTTGGCCAGCGCCGAATCGGCTGCGGTGGTCAGTGCCAGCACATTCGCGCCTTGATCGCGCGCGACCTCGGCCGCCCGCACCACCCGGGACGTGGACCCTGAACCGGATGCCGCGACCAGGACGTCGCCCGGGCCGATCGCCGGGGCGGTCGTCTCGCCCACAACGTGGGTGGACAGCCCGAGGTGCATGAAACGCATCGCGGCCATTTGCAGGGCGAGCCCGCTCCGCCCGGTGCCGATGGTGAACACCGCCGGCGCCTTGAGCAGCAATGCGCCGGCGCGAGCCCACGCCGCCGAATGGACGCCCTTGCGTACCCGCTCCGCCTCTTCGGTGATGATTTTCATCGCGTAGTTGAAATGAGGAGGGTTCAGCTTTTCGCTCAGGATCCGATTGGCCGTGTCCGTCTTTTCTGCCACTGCTTCACTCTCCGCTGATCGAGTCGGACATGTTCGTTGGTTCGGCGCACGACTACCGCGCCGGGGCCACCAGGGAGGGGCCTTTCGCTCAATGATTGCCAAGGCGGACAGCGGTGTCCGTTTGGGCGGCGTCCGGATCTCTGCGGTTTTCGGCCACAGCTAGGACGCGCAACGCGTGTTTTGAGACTGCACGGATCTGTACGTCTCGGTCAACCTATCCAGCACGAAGAGAGGCTGCGGGAACACGAACGGTTCCAAATCGCGGCCAAGCGGACCTGTCTGGATGTGGATGTGGTTCACCGGTTGCGCTGGTGCTCGGAGGACAAACTGGCGAAGGCGCGGAGGAGTGATGATCTTTCCGCCGGTTTGTGCCTCAGCACGTCCTCGTATCCGGCATCAGCCAGGATCGCTGTTCTGTATAACCGCGAATTTTCAAATCAGGGGTGCAATGGGGCTTGATTGCGTTAGAATTTCCGGGTGCGCGTATATCTAGGCTCCGATCATGCCGGATTCGAACTCAAGAACCACTTCGCCAAGAGGCTCGCCGGCCTCGGCTACGAGGTGACCGACGTCGGCCCCACCGTCTACGACGCGGAGGATGACTACCCACCGTTCTGCGTCGAGGCGGCGCGGCGCGTTGTCGCCGACGAGGGCAGCCTCGGCCTCGTCATCGGCGGCTCCGGGAACGGGGAACAGATCGCCGCGAACAAGGTGCCCGGCGCCCGCGCCGCGCTGACCTGGAACGTCGACACCGCCAAACTGTCCCGGCAGCACAACAACGCACTGCTGGCCGGCATCGGCGCTCGGATGCACACGGTCGAGGAGGCCGAGCGCATCGTGGACGCGTTCCTCACCACCGAGTTCGAGGGCGGCCGCCACCAGCGCAGGATCGACCTGCTGTCGGACTACGAGCGCTCTGGCGAGCCGCCCGCCCTGCCCGGAAACTGACCGTCCTCGACGTAGACCCCCGCCGACTCCGGGGCGGCGACGACCGCCGCCGGAGTCGGCGCGGAAAGATCGTTGACGTGCGCCGGCTTCCGGCGCCGCGACCTCCGCACAGCAGCTGTCGCTCCATATCGGACAGATCCACCCGGTCGGTCTTCAGCGGCACGCGCTGTCGTCACATGAAAAAGATCTCCGGGCGGGTTGTTCGAGTGTCATGCACGCGCAACTCGCCCGGAGAGCTCCCGGTTTCACGCCACCACGCCGTCGGCAACGATGGTGGCCATTACCTCTGTTTTCCTTGTCCGGCAGCGTTCTCGATCAGTCCGGTAGGGCGAAGGCGATCAGCGCATCTCCGTGGCCTGCGCCGAGCATGCCGGGAATGATGCCCTCGAGCCAACCACCCCAGCCGACCGGCACGGCGACGTATTGCTTGCCGTCGACGCTGTAGGTCATCGAGCTACCGTGGTGGCCGCCACCGCACTGGAACTTCCACAACTCCTCGCCAGAGCGCACATCGGCGACCGTTACGTAGAAAGATCGTTGCGCCTCCTGTACGCCGCGTGCGTCCATTCCTACCTCGCGTTGCAGGAGATTCCAACCCATGCCCTGACCGACGACCACGGCAAGTCCGCAGGGCTCGTCTCAGCCTCGATACTTGTGCACGTCGCAAACGCAGTACATGAGACGGCAGCTGAAGCATGCGGGCTTGTCGACGCACGTGATGCAGGGCCCGCAGTGCACCGGCTCGATGTGCCGCGCGTGATCGCCAGGCTCGTAGGCCTCCCCGCAGTAGAGGCACGGCACACGCTCAAATCCCGTGTCCTGCTGGGGCACCGACGACTGGTCCATGACATCACCTTGTTTTCCGTCGCTAAATTTCCCCATGACCGACGGGCGTCTGGAAAAAGTACCAGGGTGGAGATCGAAATACCCACAGCTGGCGGGACTACGGGGAACCTCGACGTAGCCCCGCTCTCCTCGTCTGTCAGGGCATAAGGACACCCGCCCGGTGATCGGGCCGTCTCCGGGACGGCTCGATCACCGGGCGGGGAAAGGAAACCACCAGGAAGTTACCTCGGGTCTCGCGTCAGTGGTACTTCCCTGTCACAGGGCGAACGTGATCAGCGCGGCACCGTGACCCTGACCGGACATGCCGGGGATGATGCCTTCGAGCCAGCCACCCCAGCCGACCGGCACCGAGATGTACTGCTTGCCATCAAGGAAGTAGGTCGACGGGCTGCTGTGGTGACCGCTGCCGCACTGGAAGCTCCAGAGCTTCTCGCCGGTCTCGGCGTGGAGCGCCATGAACTCACCCGTGGGTGTGCCGGCGAACACCACGTTCCCCGCGGTGCTGAGGGTCGACGCGGCCATCGGCATGTTGAGCCGGTAGCGCCACTTCTCCTCACCGTGGGAGTCGAACGCGCTGACCGACCCGGCCATGTTGTCGACGTCGACCTCGACGGCGGCACCCCAGTAGGGCATGCCTTCCTTGAACTCGCGACGACGCCGGGTGGCAGTGGCGCCCACGTCGGCCACCGGAACGTAGAACAGATCGTGGTCCGGGTTGTACGACGCGTGCGTCCACTCCTTCGCACCGGCGGGGCCGGGGTAGAAGTGGCAGGGCTCGCCTTCCTTGTCCGGGTACTTCCGCGGGGTCACCTTGCCATCGCGGGTGATGACGCCCCAGTCGATCCGGTCGACGAACGGCGTGACGTGTTGCAGCTCGCCGTTGGTGCGGTCGAGGACGAACATGTACCCGTTCTTGTCGAAGTGGGCGAGCAACTTCTTGCCGTCCCGCTCGAACAGGGTCATCTCCATGGTGGAGTCGTAGTCCCACAGGTCGTGGGGGGTGAACTGGTAGTGCCACTTGATCTCGCCGGTGTCGACATCCAGCGCGACCACGCTGTCGCTGTAGAGGTTGTCCCCCTCACGGACCCCGCCGTCGAAGTCGGGAGCCGGGTTCCCGGTGCCCGCGTAGTAGAGGTTCAGCTCCGGGTCGTAGGTGCCGGTGACCCAGTGGTTCGCGCCACCACGCTGCCAGGCCTCACCGTCGGCGGGCCAGGTCTCCGAACCGGGCTCGCCCGGCTTCGGCACGGTGTAGGTGCGCCAGCGCTGCTCGCCGGTCTCCAGGTCCCAGCAGTCGATGTGACCGCGCACGCCGTACTCGCCACCGGCAGAACCCGTGATGAGCGTGTCCTTGATGACCAGCGGAGCGATCGAAGCGCTCTCGCCCGCCCGCACGTCACCGATGGTCTTCTGCCAGACCTTCCGGCCGTTGGTGGCGTCGAGCGCCACCAACTGGGCGTTCTGGGTCACCATGTAGACCTTGCCATTGGCCACCGCACAGCCGCGGTTGACGTTGGCGCAGCACAGCGTCACGTCGACCGGGATCGCGTGCTTGTAGCGCCACAGCTGCTCGCCGGTCTTCGCGTCGAGCGCCCAGAGCCAGCCGTCCCAGCCGGTGACGAACATGACGCCGTCGACGACCAAGGGGCAAGCCTCGAACGCGTAGGTCGAGGTGGAGGCGATCATGCCGGTCGCGCTCGACTGGTGGATCCAGGCGACTTTCAGGTTCTTGACGTTGTCGGCGTTGATCTGGTCGAGCAGGCTGTGCCGCTGGCCGTCATAGGCGCCGTAGTAGGTGATCCAGTTCTGCGATTCGCTGCGCGCCTGGAGGATGCGCTCGTAGTTGATGCCGCGCGTCACGTCCGGAGCGCTGTGCGGCATGTTGGAGAGCTCGCTGTGGTTGAACGCCTTGCCGGCGTCAACGTATTCGACGGTCATGAAGATTCTCCTTTGCTACGGCCGCGGCTGCGCGGGTCGGTCGAGCTTGGCCTCCGGCGGCACTTCGCCCGTCACGACGATGGCGCCGGTCAGGCCCCGGCCCTCGTCGTTACCGGCCGGCGAGCCGTACCAGTAGCAGCCGGGACCGTCCAGCTCGAGCGTCGCGCTGCCCTTCGAGTGGTTCAGCAGACCGATGAACTGCCGTTCGCCGTTGCTGGGCAGCAGGCAGGCGTGGGTGTTCTTGTCGTCGTTGATGATCGTCAGCTCGACGATGCCGCCGTGCGGCAGGATCAGGATCCCCGGATCCCACGTCATGGCGTCTTCCGGAATGCGGATGGTCGCTTCCATCGTCCCGTCGGCACGCTCGATCGCCTTGCCGATGGAACCGGTTCCGAGCACGGCGCCGATGGTCGCCCTGTTCTGTCCGTTGAGCTCGGCCAGGAGATCCTCTTGGTCGTGGGTAATCGTCATCGGACTTCACCTCCTCGTTAGCAAAAATGGATATTTTGACAGATTTCGCGGAACATATCGGCTACGCGAGTTCGTCGGCTCTTTGACGACGAAAGCGCATACGCTCTCAAGAGCTACGCCGCAGCCGAGTTCGACGTTGCGGAAAAATTACCAGTGTTGATTACTCTCATATTTCACCGCTGAGCCTGTAACCGGTTTTGGACTCTACACCCGGGCAAGTCATTTCGATATCCGTTGCCACCGACCGGCTCGACGCCACCATTCCCCCCGGCAGGAGATACCGTTCGTGCGGTTCTGCGCCTGGGGAGGCTGAGCCGGCCGTCCTATCGGCAAGGGTCCGCCTACCCGGAATCTGCACAACAAAAAACCGCGTCGAAGACCGGCTCGAGCACGATTTTAGACGCGGCTTGCCCAAAACGGTCATCACCGCCGGCCGAGCATCTCCTGATCATTGGGCGCTCCAACTGGAGTATCCGCAGCGCAGGTCGAAACGGTCGAGTTCCATGACCTTCACCCACGCGGAGACGAAGTCCCGGACGAACTTCCCGTCCGCGTCGTCGCTCGCGTAGACCTCCGAGAGCGCCCTGAGTTCGGAGTTGGAACCGAAGAGGAGGTCGACCCGGCTTGCGGTCCACTTCACCTCGCCGGTTCCCCGGTCGCGGCCCTCGTAGATCGCCGTCCAGATGTCCCCATCCTGCCTCGGCGCCCACTCTGTCCCCATGTCCAGCAGGTTGGCGAAGAAGTCGTTCGTCAACGACCCTGGCGCCGAGGTCAACGCACCCACCGAGGAACGTCTGTGGTTGGCTCCGAGCACCCGCAGCCCGCCGATCAGCACGGTCATCTCAGGCGCGCTCAAGGTCAGCAGGTTCGCCCGGTCGACCAGCAGATGCTCCGGCGGCATCCAAAAGCCGTTTCCCAGGTAGTTCCGGAAGCCGTCCGCCGTGGGCTTCAACGCGTCGAACGACTCGACGTCGGTCCATTCCTGGGTCGCGTCCGTGCGCCCGGGGCGGAACGGAACGTCGATTTCGTGGCCACTGGCCACGGCGGCGTGTTCCACCGCAGCACACCCTCCTAGCACGATCAAGTCGGCCATCGAGATCCGCTTGTTCCCTGGTTGTGAGGCGTTGAATCGCTCCTGGATCGCCCCCAGCGCGGACAGGACGACCGCTAGCTGCTCGGGTTCGTTGACCGACCAGCTGCGCTGCGGTTCGAGCCGGATCCGCGCCCCGTTCGCCCCACCGCGCTTGTCGCTGTCCCGGTACGTCGAAGCCGACGCCCACGCCGTGGAGACGAGCTGCGCGACCGTAAGGCCCGAGCCGAGGATCTCGCGCTTGAGGCCGGCGACGTCGTCGGTGCCCACAAGTTCGTGGTCCAGCTCCGGCACCGGGTCCTGCCAGATCAGCCGTTCCTCCGGGACGAGCGGCCCCAGGTAGCGCTGGATCGGGCCCATGTCGATGTGCGTCAGCTTGAACCAGGCCCGCGCGAACGCGTCCTCGAACTGGTCCGGGTGCTCCAGGAACCGCCGCGAGATCGCGTCGTAGCTCGGGTCCTCCTGCAACGACAGGTCGGTGGTGAGCATGACCGGATGGTGTTTCGTGTCCGGGTCGAAGGGGTCCGGCACGGTGCCCTCGCCCTGGCCGTCGCTCGGGATCCACTGCCACAGGCCCGCCGGGCTGAGCTCGACGTCCCATTTGTACTCGTACAGCGTTTCGAAGAAGGTGTGGTCCCACTCGACGGGCGTGCGCGTCCACATCCCTTCCAGCCCACTGGTGACCGTGTCCGGCCCGCTGCCGCTGCCGTACCCGCCGAGCCAGCCCAGACCCTGCGCGGTGAGCGGCGCTGCCTCGGGCTCGGGGCCGCCGGTCACATTCGGGTCCGCCGGGCCGTGCGTCTTGCCGAAGGTGTGTCCGCCCGCGATGAGCGCCACCGTTTCCTCGTCGCTCATCCCCATCCGCTTGAAGGTCTGCCGGATGTCGCGGGCCGCGAGCACCGGGTCGGGATTGGTGGCCGGGCCCTGCGGATCGACGTAGATCAGCCCCATCGCGGCGGCCGCCAGCGGCTCGTCGAGTTCGTGCAGACCGCTGTACCGGTCGTCGGCCAACAACTTGCGTTCCGGACCCCAGTACGTCTCGTCGGGCTCCCACACCTCGGCACGGCCGCCGCCGAACCCGAAAGTCTTGAAGCCCATCGACTCCAGTGCCCGGTTGCCCGCGAAGACCATCAGGTCCGCCCAGGAGATCCTGCGCCCGTACTTCTTCTTGACCGGCCACAGCAACCGACGCGCCTTGTCCAGGTTGCGGTTGTCCGGCCAGCTGTTCAACGGGGCGAAGCGTTGCATCCCGGCACCTGCACCGCCTCGGCCGTCGCTGACGCGGTAGGTACCCGCGGCATGCCAGGCCATGCGCAGCACAAGGGGACCGTAGTGACCGAAGTCGGCGGGCCACCAGTCCTGCGAGGTCGTCAGCACCTCGTCGACGTCACGCGCCATTTCGTCGAGATCCAGAGTCTTGAATTGCTCGGCGTAGTCGAAGTTCGCACCCAGCGGGTTGTGTGCGGGGCGGTGCCGACGCAATGCCTTCAAGTCGACCCGGTGCGGCCACCAATCGTTGGCATTGCCGCCCGCCGTCGGATGATTCCGTCGCCGAGCCGGCCGCGTCTCGCTCAGAACCTTGTCGTAGGTGCGGTAGACGTGGGTATCGGGATTCTCGGGCATTGATGTTCTCCCAGGTGTTACCGAGCCTGAGATCCTGGTCGTGCGTCTTGTAGATAGCGACGACGTCAGGGTTCTCCGGTATGGAAGCTCCTTCCTGGTCCTTCAAGGCTCCTCAGATGTCCAGCGCCCGGCGGACGGCTGGAGCGTTCCGCCGCGAAACCGGCACCATCGTGCTCGCCTGGTCATCCATCACCAGGAACAATTCGCCTCTGAATCGACGCTCGACCTCCCGAATCCGGCTGAGATTCACCACGTACCCGCGGTGCACCCGCAGGAAACCGGCATCGGTCAGCTCGCTTTCGAGCTTGTCGAGGCCGGCCGAGGCGGCTCGCAACCGCCCCTGATCAGTGGACAGCCACACGTCGTTGCCCTTCGATTCGGCGAATGAGACCTCCGGCAGCCGCAGCAGCACCATCCGGTTGTCGCGCATCGCGACGATCCGGTGCGGCCGCGCCCCAGGGCGCCTGGCCCCTTCCGCCCGAGGTAACTGCTCTCCTTCGGAAACTCCGAATGAGATCAGGTTTCCGACCAGCTGCCCGGACAGGAAGACGGGCCGGATACTGATCGGGGTCGGCTCGTCGGAGAGATGGGTGAAGATCTGCGTCGAGCCGACCCAGTCGGGATTGTGGGTGGCCTGCTTAGAGGCGTACCGAGCCGCCCAGATGAATCCCGGCAGACTCGGGTTCCAGCGCGCCGCGGGGTCGGGTGCCGGTGTGGAGCCCGGGACGCCGAGGAGCACGCTTGCCGTGTCGTCGGCGATCACCACCCTGCCCGCAGGATCCACCGCGGCGAGCGCCGCGCTCGAGCGCGACCTGGCGTGGTTGTAGGCGGCGACCAGCTCGGCGCCGCCATCCTGGGCGCGTTGTCTCAATATGTGCTGGGTTTTGGTCGCAGTGTTGCCCAGCCAGGCGGCCGCGGACGCGGGAAGGTCGCCGCGCCAGCACGAGATGTTGAGCGCCGCGATCGGTTCCCCGGTCACCACATCCCGGACGGCCACACCCGCGCAGGTCCAGTCGTGGAAGGCTTGGCACCAGTGCTCCGCACCCCGGATTATCACCGGTGCGTGTGCTTCGAGTGCCGTGCCCATGCCGTTCGTTCCGGTAGCGCACTCGGACCAGCAGAACCACGCCGCCAGGTTGGCTTTGGTGGCGCGGGAGCGCGTGGCCTGGTCTCCCCATTGGGCCAGGACCCGACCGGTGGCGTCGGTGATGGTCACGACGCCGCCGAGGTTGCTTACCTCGTGAGCCACCGAGGCAGCACGGAAACCGAGTTCGGCGAACACGACGTCATGTTCGAGCGCGTGGTCGACCTCCGCGACGGCCACCGGGGCTTCGGTCAGGTACGGGTCGACCCGGTACTGGTCCCGGCACCGGTGCCACGAGATCGCCACCTCGGGCCGCAAGCCGCGGATATCGTCCTCGCCCTTCACGAATCGTTCCCATGCCCCGTACACCGTGGCCTTGCCCGGGCTACGGGAGATGGGGTCGAGCTGGTGCACATCTGCCATGTAAGATCGCCTTTGGTCTGTCACCAACCCGAACGGCATGAGCCGTCCCCGTCGGCGACCGCTGATGCCGCTTGCTGGACCGGACCGAGCCGCCGGTCGGGCTTCGCGCACCGACCAGGGCGTATCCGGCATGAGCCGTGCGTCGCGGCTGTCGGAACTTCGCGGTCCGTCGCGTGACTTGTGGTCGTTCCACGCGTCCTCGGTAGAATCAAACGGGGAATCGACGGCTTCCGCACTTTGGTTTTCATGACGTGGAGTCGAAAGCTAAGCTGTTCCTCGATTCGACGGCAACCACTGTGGGACGAGTGCGGACGAACGACCCACGAGCGGCAGCAACCCGACAACCACCGGTAGCCACCTATTCATCAACGGGTAACACGCGTGTGCCGGCGATCGTGGACCGGGCAGCACCGTCACGGTGCCGACATCCGGCAACAGCCGGGCCGGCGCAGACTCCGCAGCGAAGCTCCAATAGTGCTGCAAGGCTTGTGACGTCGGGAACGGCGCGGTTAACGTCAGAGCGTCGATCTCCGGGCGAGTGTGGTGGCCCAGAAGTCCGGGGCGTGTTGTCACGGCCTTGGCTGAGGTTGCGGATCTTCCGCAAACTCCGGTCCGGGTGCCCGGCGTTTCCCGGCGAATGGCGGGTTGTGCGTCGCGATTCGGCGAATGGGAGCCCACAGCACGCCGCTCATGGCATTTGAAACGACCGGTTCCGTCCTCGCCTCGCTGCCGGAGACAGGCCGTCTGACCGCCGTGGTGAATCCGAGCTACCGAGGCGCCCGAGCAAGGCGACGGGAGAAGTGATGATGAGCGAACTCGCGGTGCATTGCGACGGACTGCGCTACTGCTTCGGGGAGACCGTCGCCGTCGACGGCGTTGATCTGCGCATCGAGGCCGGCAGCGTCTTCGGGCTGCTCGGTCCCAACGGAGCCGGGAAAACGACCACGATTCGGATGATCTCGACTCTGCTCCCGGTGCCGACGGGCGCGATCGAGGTTTTCGGCGTGGACGTGAACCGGCACAAGCTCGCTGCCCGCAGGTTGATCGGCTACGTGCCGCAGCAGCTTTCTGCGGATTCAGCGCTCAGCGGCCGGGAGAACGTCGCGCTGTTCGCGAGGCTCTTCGACGTGCCCAGGGCGCAGCGGCCGTCCGCGGTTGAGGCGGCGTTGCGATCGGTCGGTCTGGAGGAGGTCTCCAGGCGAACCGCGAGCACGTATTCCGGCGGCATGATCCGACGCCTGGAGCTGGCGCAAGCGCTGGTCAGCGCGCCGCGACTGCTCGTGCTCGACGAGCCGACGGTCGGGCTCGACCCCATCGCACGAGCGGGCGTGTGGGAACACATCGAGCGGGTACGAGCCGCAACCGGGATGACGGTCCTGATCACCACGCACTACATGGAGGAGGCCGACCGGCAGTGCGACCGGGTGGCGCTCATGCACGACGGTCGAATCCGCAGCGTTGGGGCCCCACCGGAACTCCGCGCCGCAGTGGGGCCCGAGGCGACGTTGGAGGACGCGTTCCGTGCGGTGACCGGTGACGGACTCGCCAACGATGCCGGGGAGGGGATGCGTCATGTCCGCGCCGTTCGACGGGTCGCACGTCGTGTCGGTTGATCAGGTGCGGCGCGGGCCGGTGCGCCTGATGTGGTCGCGGATCACGACGATGTGCCTGGTGGAGCTGCAGAAGCTGCGGCACGACAGGACAGAACTGGTCACCCGGGCGGTTCAGCCGGCGCTGTGGCTGGTGGTCTTCGGCACGACGCTCAGCCGGATTCCGGTGATTCCGACAGGAGGTGTGCGGTACCTGGACTACCTCGCGCCGGGCATCCTCGCCCAGTCGGCCCTGTTCATCGCGATCTTCTTCGGTATTCAGATCATTTGGGAGCGGGATGCCGGGATCCTCGCCAAACTGCTCGTCACGCCGACGCCGCGGGTCGCGATCGTCAGCGGCAAGGCGTTCGCGGCCGGCGTGCGCGCCCTGGTGCAAGCCCTCGCGGTGCTCGTCCTCGCCGTGCTGCTGGGTGTCGGGATCACGGCGAATCCGTTGAAGTTGCTCGGGATGTGCGCGGTGGTGGTGCTCGGATCGGTGTTCTTCTGCTGCTTGTCCATCACCATCGCGGGGTTGGTGCTGTCCCGGGATCGCTTGCTGGGCATCGGGCAGGCGATCACGATGCCGCTGTTCTTCGGTTCCAGTGCGCTGTACCCGGTCGATCTGATGCCGCACTGGCTGAAGGTGGTCAACTGCGTCAACCCGCTGGGCTACGAGGTGGACGCTTTGCGCGGTCTGCTCATCGGCACGCCTGCGGATCTGTGGCTCGATGTCGGAGTGCTGGTGGCGGCCGCAGTGTCCATGACCGGGGTCGCATCCGCTCTGCTGGGAAGGCTGGTCCGCTGATCGGCGCCCGCGGGTTCGTCGACGGATTCTCGCGCCCGGCCGAGGCCGGTGTGCCGCGTCGCCGCATGTCATGCCCCGTCAATATTTTGCGATTCCCGGAGGTCTATTCGCAATAATTTCCTGTTCATCGGTGATCGCCGGATCGGGTATGTTGCCACGGTCATTTTCGGCGACAAGAAGCAGATCGGCCGCGGCCGCGGCCGCGGCCGGCGAAGCCGGGTCGGCCGCAGGTGGAAGCATGTCTTGAACTGCAGCTTTTCGAAAGCTACATTGTGACTGCTGTCACCATCCGTGAGTCCCCGAGATCCGTCCCTCGCGAATGACAAGGAGGTCGTGATGGCGGGGAGAGTCCCACCGTTAGAGATCGCATCGAGCGGGTCCGGCGGCCATGGCCACGTGGGGGGCGACTCCCTGGTAGCCACGGCCACCGCGAGGAAGACCGCTCGTGCGTGGGAGAGCTTCGCCGCAGGCGAAGATATCGTGCAAGGGGTCCGCCCGGAGATCCTGGCTTCGTGGTACCGATGTCGGGATCAGTACGAAGTGGACCCCACGCTGCACATCGCGCCCGGGGCGCCCGAAGACAACGACCATCGGCTCGACCACGACGTGATCTTCACCCAGCTCGGCGGTCTCGGGGCGTTGGCGGGCCGGGACGTGGAACTGGACGGCGGTGTCGTAGCCGTAACGGACGGCACCGGGCGCATTCTCGGGTCCTGGGGCGACCCCACCGCGCGGAAGCGGGCTGATTTGAGCAACCTCGCGCCGTGGTCGGCGTGGTCGGAGCAGTGCACGGGCACGAACGGGATGGGGACGTCGTTCGAACTGCCGGGCCCGATCACCGTGACCGGACCGGAGCACTGGTGCGAAGGCTTCCAGCAGTGGGCCTGTGCGGGGATTTCCATACGCGACGTGGTAACCGGTTCGCCGGTCGCGTCGATCAACATCTCACGGTGGAAGGCGCCGCTTTCCGAGCATGTGCCGACGTGGCTGAGGAACGCCGCCGCGAGCGTCGAAGAAGAGATCCATCGCCGCGCCATCACGGAGGCCAAGAGTGTGGTCGCCGGGTTCGAGCACGAGTCCGCCCAGATGAGTGGCCCGCTCATGGCTGTGGACCGTGGTGCGCATGTGATCGCTGCGAACTGCGCGGCTACTTCGTTGCTCAAGCTGGCAGACGACAACCCCATTGCCACGGGCGCGGCCGAACCGGCGAAACGCTGGAAGCCGGATATTCCGGAACTTCTCGATGTCGTGCGGTGGGCGATGGGCCGGGCCCTGCAACGTCCACGGTGGAGCGGCTATGCGCGTCTGTCGGTGTGCCCAGGGGAGGATGCCATTCCGGTGACCATGCGGCCTGTCGTCGTCTCCCACCACGTAGTGGGCATGTTCTGCGCATTCGGGCTGGAAGAGGGCGAACCTTACGAGAAGTATTCGGACGTAGCCTCTGCTTCTCTGCCACCGCGCGTGATCGGGGTTCGTGACGAACGGCTGGTTCTGCTCGCCCCATCGGAGATCCGCTATGCCCAGGCCGACCGGAACATCGTTTGGTTGAGTACGGACCGGGGAAGGATCCAGGCTGCCACCCGTGGCCTGGACAACGTCGAGGAATCCCTGGCACCCCACGGGTTTCACCGAGTACATCGTCGCTTCCTGACCAACCTTCGCCGTGTGGTCGAGGTGGAACGGGGAATCAAGGGTGAGCTGGTGCTGATCACGGACCTTCGTTGCCGTGAGCGCGTTCCCGTTTCACGGCGCCACGCGCCGGAGATCCGCCGCTTGCTCGGCGTGTGAGGCTGTCCGCACGTGGGCGGATTCCACCCACGTGCCTTGTGCCTGCTGCTCAGATTGTTCGCGGGCAACGCGGGCCGCGTTGCTTGGTCCGAACCGCGTGCCGGGAAACGCCCGGGGCGTCGATGGCACCTGCGGCGAGCCTGCTCGTCGACGCTGCGCCGCACGACGCGTTGTCGCTTTTACCGGATATTCCCTGGTCGCAAAAGCATGCCGGGGTGCCTGTCGCACGCCGTGAGCCGGCGGTGCTGCGGCGGTCCGTTCGTGGCGGCACGGCAACCGTTCGTCAGTGATCCGGTACCGGTGGTTCATGATCGGTTGTCAGAGCCCGCGATATCGAAGAAGCTTTGAGAGGCAATACCGAGTTCCGGGTGATTCACACGATGCTCGCCCGGGCCGGAACCTCGACAGGTGACGGTACCTGTCGTCGTCCGACCGCCGTCAGCGGTCGAATCCGAGGGAGGACGCCATGATCTGGGAAACGCCCGAATATGCGGTGATCGAGGTGTGCGCTGAAGCCAGCGGATACCTGTACCGGCGTTGACGGATTGATTTCGCGCTGTGCTTCTTCATTGTCTGGGAGTTGCGGCAGGCGGCGGTTATCCGCAGTGGAACTGCGCTTGTGCCGGGTGCCGCAAGGCTCGTAGCAATCCGGAACTCGGGTCGATGCACGCGGGTCTTGCGGTCTCCGGAGACGGCGAGCGGTGGTTCCTGCTGAACGCGACTCCGGATGTACATCATCAGATAGCGATGGATCGCTGTCTGCATCCGGGGCCGGGAATCCGGACGACACCGGTTGCCGGCGTGCTGCTGACGGACGCGGAGTTCGACCACACCATCGGCCTGCTGATGTTGCGTGAGGAATCGTCGCTGACGGTGTACGGGACGTACCCCGTGCTGGAGGCACTCGCTCTGCGGTTTCCCGTCCGGGAATTGCTGAGCGACTACGCCGACCTTTCGTGGTCCCTGGTCGAAATCGGCAAACCTCTGGACCTGGACGACCGGTTGCGCGTGACCGCCTTCCTGACCGGAAGCAAGGCGCCCCGCTACATGGGGCGCTCGCAGCTTCATCGCGAGTCGAAGGAGTGGGAGGTGGGCTTCCGCTTGCAGGACAAGGTGACCGGCGGGACCGCGGTGTACGCGCCGACTCTGCCCCGGTGGGACGAGAAGTTCGCCGAGCAGGTGGCGTCGGCCGATTGCGTCTTCTTGGACGGCACGTTCTGGACGGACGACGAAATGTCCTGCCGGGGTGCGGGAAGTCGTTCCGGACGCTCCATGGGGCACATGCCCGTCAGCGGCGAGGACGGTTCTGCCCTCGCTCTTGCCGCGCTTCCCGCGAAGCGCAAGATCTACACGCACATCAACAACACCAACCCCATCCTCGACGAAGGCTCCGAGGAGCGGCGTTGGTTGGCGGGCTTGGGCATCGAGGTGGGCCGGGCCGGCCTGGAGGTGGAGTTGTGAAAGCTTGGTCTGCCGAGGAGTTCGAAGCGCGGCTGCGGTCGATCGGAGAACAGCGGTACCACCACTTGCACCCGTTCAACGAGCGGATGCACGCGGGCGTGCTCACCGAGGAGGAGTTCCGCGGATGGGTGCGAAACCGCTTCTACTACCAGGTGAACCTACCGGTGAAGGACGCGTTCATCCTGACCAAGCTCCCCAGTCGGCACGATCGGCGCCAGTGGATTCAGCGCATCATCGATCACGACGGCCGCATGGGAGACGAAGGCGGGATCGAGAAGTGGGTCCGCCTCGGTGAAGCCGTCGGCTTGACCCGCCAAGAGCTGTTCGACAGCGGCACGGTGCTGCCCGGAGTGCGGTTCGCCGTGGACGCCTACGTGGACTTCTGCCGCCGGAAGCCGTGGCTGGAGGCCGTGGCGTCGGCCATGACCGAGCTGTTCGCCCCCGGTCTGCTCAGTCGGAGGATCGCCGACCTCCAGCAGCACTACCCATGGATAGCCGCGGAAGGCCTGGAGTACTTCCGGTCCCGGCTCACCCAGCAGCCCAAGGATATCGAGCATCTGCTCGACCTGGTGATCAACCAGGCGAAGTCCAGGGAGCAGCAGGACGCGTGCGTACGGGCGCTGGAGTTCAAGTGCGATGTCCTCTGGAGCCTGCTGGACGCCGTGCAACTCGCCTACAGCAAGAGCTCATGATGGACGAACCTGATCTGACGGGCACGCCTCGGCTGGTGACCAAGGCGATGCTCAAGCACGACAGCGTACGGGACGCCGAGTTGCTCCTGTTGCCGGAGAGGGTCGTGCGCCTGAACGCGTCCGGGGCGGCGATTTTGCGATTGTGCGACGGAAGCCGCACCGTGCGGCAGGTGGTGGCCCAGTTGGAGCACGATTTCGAGACCACCGGTCTCGCGAACGACGTCGTGGAGTTCCTCCAGGATGCGCACGGACGGGGTTGGGTGGTGATCGCATGAACGGTGTACCGCAGCCGTACGGCCTGCTGGCCGAGCTCACTCACCAGTGTCCGTTGCACTGCGTCTACTGCTCGAACCCGTTGGCACTGCTCGATCGTCAGGACGAGCTCGGCACCGACGACTGGCTGCGGGTGATACGCGAGGCAGCCGGGCTCGGTGTGGTTCAGGTGCATTTCTCTGGCGGTGAACCCCTAGTCCGCGGTGATCTGGAGACGCTCGTCGCCGAGGCGCGCCGTTGTGATCTGTACACCAACCTGATCACCAGCGGCCTGGGGCTCACGGAGAGCCGTGCGAGATCGCTCGTGTCGGCAGGGCTCAACAGCGCCCAGCTGAGCATTCAGGGCGACGCGGCCGAGTCGACGGATCTGGTCGCAGCGAGCAAGCGGTTCGACAAGAAGCAGGACGCTGCGCACATCATCCGCGAGGCGGGGCTGCCGTTGAACATGAACGTGGTCCTGCATCGTCTCAACCTGCATCGCCTGGACGCGATCATCGATGTCTGCGCGTCGTGGGGCGCCGAACGGCTGGAGCTCGCCAACACCCAGTACTACGGCTGGGCTCTTCGCAACCGCGATCTGCTGCTCCCCAGCAAGGCCCAGTTGGAGGAGGCCGTAGGCGTGTACGAACGCCGGAAGGCCGAGTTGGCGGAGCGCATGGAACTCCTCTGGATCCTCCCGGACTACTACGAGCCCTATCCGAAGCCGTGCATGGGCGGATGGGCGCAGACCGCCCTGACCGTCGCCCCGGACGGCATGGTGTACCCGTGTCCGGTGGCCGCGGACATGACCACGATGGATTTCCCGTCGGTTCACGACCACGACATGGCGTGGATCTGGTCGAAGTCCGCTGCGTTCCAGGCTTTCCGGGGCACGGAGTGGATGCCCGATCCGTGCCGCAGCTGTCCTCGCAAGGAGACGGATTTCGGTGGATGCCGGTGCCAGGCCTTCGCCTTGACCGGCGATCCGGGACGCACCGACCCGGTTTGCGTCCACTCGCCCGACCACCACTTGGTGCAGGACGCGCTCGTTCGTGCCAATCAGGACGATGCCGCAGCCGACGGCGAAATGGCCCGGGCGAACCTGGTTTACCGTCGTCCACCCGCGTCGGCGAGGAGGCGATGACCGATGTCGTTCGAAGTCCGTGCCGCGTGCAGGAGCAACCTGACGCAGGACGAGGCGGCAGTGCGCTCGGCTGAGGTCGGCGACGTCCGCTACGCGGTGGACCTCGACTTGACCACAGGTGAGCAGGAGTTCGCGACGACCACCGTGGTCCGCTTCCAGGCCCGTTCCGGGGGCGCGAACGTCTTTCTCGACTTCGCTGGGAAGGTGGAGTCGATCGAGTGCAATGGTCGTGAGCTGGGGCCCCGCGCGCAGGACGGGACGCGTGTCCGGCTGGACGTGAGATCAGGTGAGAACACGGTCCGAGTGGCCGGTTCCGGTTCGTACTCGCGCACGGGGGAGGGGCTTCACCGTTTTCGCGACCCCCTCGACGGACAGGTCTACCTGCACACCAAGTTCGAGCCCTTCGCGGCGCACAAGGTGTTCGCCTGCTTCGATCAGCCGGACCTGAAGGCAATGGTCGATTTGACCGTCACGGCTGACGATCAGTGGGTGGTGGTCGCCAACACCGATCCTGGCGAGGAGCCGGCGCCTGCGGGCGGCAAGCGCTCGACTTGGCGCTTCCGGAGCACGCCACCGCTGCCGCCGTACCTGGTGGCCTTCGCCGCCGGCCCGTTCCGCCGGCTGCGTTCCAGCCACCGCGGAGTGCCGCTGGCGCTGTACGCGCGGAAGTCGGTCCTCGAAGACCTCACCGACGATGCGCACGAGTTGTTCGACGTGATCAGCCGCGGCCTCGACTTCTACAGCCAGCTGTTCGACCTTCCGTACCCGTTCACCAAGTACGACCACGTCTTCGCGCCCGAGTACGCATTCGGCGGAATGGAGCACCCGGGCTGCGTGACGCTCAACGAGCGGTTCGTGTTCCGGCATCGGGTCACCGAGGATCAGCGGCGACGACGAGCCGAGCTGCTGTTGCACGAGATGGCGCACATGTGGTTCGGCGACTACGTGACGATGCGCTGGTGGGACGATCTGTGGCTGAACGAGAGCTTCGCGACGATGATGGCGGTCGTCGCACAGCCCGAAGTGACGCGGTACGGGGAAGGTTGGACGGCGTTCGCGCACCACAACCTGCCGGTGGCTCGACATGCCGACCAGTTGCCGACCAGCCACGCGATCCGGGTCGAGACCGCCGATACCGATGCCGCGCGGACGAACTTCGGGCCGATCGTCTACCGGAGAGGGGCGGCCGTACTCCACGAGCTCGCGGTGCGCATGGGCTGGGACTCCTTCGTCTCGGGCGTACGGACATACCTGCGGACGCACGCGTGGGGAAATGCCAGCCTCGATGATTTCGTGGCGGCGCTTCGGCGCGTGTCGGACGCGGATGTGGATCGCTGGGTGGACGAGTGGCTTTTGCGCCGTGGGGTGAACACGGTCGAGGTGTCTCGCCTTCCGAAGGGCGATTGGGTGGTTCAGCTTCCCGATCCCGAGGTGCGGCCACGCCACTTGCACCTGCGGGTCGGCGCGTTCGACGACTGCGATGCCGGCCTGGTGCTGCGGCAACGGGCGCACGTGCTGCTCAGTCCGCGTAGCTCCGAAGGAAAACTGGACGCGTTCGGCAGCCGAAGCCCGGACCTGCTGGTGCCCAACGACGATGCGGTGAGCCACGTCAAAGTCAGGCTGGACCCCCGGTCTCGGCAAACAGCCTTGCGCAGTCTGTCCGCACTGGACGATCGGAGAGCACAGGCAGTCGTCTGGGGAGCATTGTGGGACGACGTCCTCGACGCGCGGTTGCCCGCTCGGAGTTTCGCATCGGCCGTTCTCACGCATGGAGTGGTGGAGAGCGATGTCGGCGTCCTGGAAGCGCTCTTGGAGCGAGCTGTGCAGGCGACGCGGGTCTACGGGGATCCATCCAGCACCAGCCGGATGCTCGAAGTCCTGGCACGCCGAGTGCGTGATCACTTGGCCGGCGCCGCCCAGGGTAGCGACCGCCAGGTGGTACTGGCCCGCACCCTCGTAGGGGTCGTCCAGGCCGACGACCACAGCCTGCTGAGCGAAATGGTGTGCGGGCGGTCTCCCTGGCCGGGACTGGTAGTGGATCGAGACCTGCGCTGGCGCGCATTGCTTCGCCTCGCGTCGAACGGTTTCGAAATCGACGGACTTCTCGGCATCGCGATGGACGCTGACGCTGGAGACAGCGGTCGCCGGCACGCCTTGATGGCACAGGCCGCACGTCCGACCCGCGCCGCCAAGGAGCAAGCGTGGGCCCTGGTGTTCACCGACGATTACTCGCTCGCGGAACGGCAAGCCATCATGGCAGGGCTGCGACAACCGGGGCAGGAGGAGTTGCTCACTCCGTACGCGAAACGCTACTTGCGTGCGTTGGAGAGCATGGCCGGAGCTGCCGAGCCCGAGTTCGTGCTGGCGTTCGCTCGTGCGCTTTATCCCCGCTTCACCCACGTCGAGCAACGCGTACTGGCGGATACCGAAGACGTCCTGGCGAACAAACGGCTTTCTGGAGACGTGCTCAGGGTCCTCAGGGAAGAGCAAACGGAACTGGCCATGATGCGGGCAGCGCGAGCGTGCGACGCGGCGCAGGGAGCGAGGCAGGGATCGGGTGGTTAGGGCCGATGGCGGTCCGGCCACAACGGAGGTTGCAGTCATGAACGCCGAACGCAGAATCGTCGTAGGTGTGAATGGATCGGTGTCGGCGAAGGCGGCGCTGTGCTGGGCCGTCGAGCAAGCCGAACTCACCGGCACCGCGGTGCACACCGTGATCGCCTGGGAGCTCCCCGTGTTCTACGGACTGGTCTGCTGCTGGGAGGGAAAACCGGTGCTGCCGGAGGAATTCGAGGAGAACGCGCGCCTCGACCTCGACCGGACCGTGGACCAGGTCGAGCGCGAGACCGCCACAGAGGTGGAGATCCGGCGCGAGGTGCGCTGCGGTCGTCCGACGCAGGTGTTGCTGAAAGCCGCTGACGGAGCGGAGTTGCTGGTACTCGGCGACCCTGGGTACAGCGTCTTCTACGAAGCGCTGTTGGGCTCGGTGGGCCGGCGCTGCGCCGGGCACGCCCGTTGCCCGGTTGTTGTCGTACCACAATGGATACCCGTCCCTCGCAGAGCGATTCCCTCCTATGAGAGCGCGCGTGAAATCTGACCGTTGAGGATGTACGTCTGTTGATCGTGTCTGTCTCTCGGCCCGCCGGATGGAAATCTGCGGCGGTGCATGCGCCTGTGGCGTTGTCGCCGGGGCGTACAGGTGCTGCGCTCCCGGGCAGCCACGAACGCTGCCCGCACGCATCTGCCCTGCCCCGCACGAACTCGTCGGCGCGCATCAAAGGCGTGCCATCGAGGGCTCTCGAGAGCGCCTCGGTAATGCATCGTCGAGAATCGCCTTCCGCGTTCGAGCAGTCCACAAGGACACCCGCGGTTCCACTCGTGGCCGCACAGGCACCGTTCGACACCGATCCCCGGCCACTGGTTCGATCGCTATTGCAGCAACCTGAAACATCGAAGATGCTCTGTAGTGAACGCCGAATTTCGAGGTTTCGCTCTCGAAATTCAGTTGGTCACGTTGTCCGGGTGCTGCCCGCTCATCGGGCGCAGTCAACACTAGGAGCAAAAGTATGAAGTGGGAAACTCCGGAGTACACGGTCATCGAGGTGTGTGCCGAGGCCACCGGTTACTTCTACCGGGGCTGACGGCCGGGATCGAAGCACCGTGTTCCTCTATTTCTCGTAGTCGCGGCAGGTGTCGGATATCTGCGACGGGACTACGCCCGCGGCGGCGCAAGGCCCCGGATCCGGAAATCGGATCGGCGCAGGGGCCTTGCGTCACCCGCGGAAGAAGGATTCGGCGGAGTCGCACCGCCATTCTCTCAACATTTGAACAGGTCAAAGAGAGTTACCTGTCGAACAGGTGATCGGTAATGTCCCGCATAATATTCACAGCCACCCACTACGCGGCCCTGGACGCGGTGAACCAGGGAAAAATCTGTTATCACAACGGGCTCCTCCAGCCCGCACTCGGCTATGACTGGGTGACGGGTATTACCTGCCCCATGACAGATGATCTACGTCAGACCCTCCGCGATCTCTGGATTACGGATTTGATCGACATCGACACGCACCATCTGTTCGCCCTACGAGGTCACCGGGTAGTGCTCACGATGAAGGGCTACCGCACCCTGCGCGACAGGTCCGCTCCCGGCCGGCGCGAGTTCGCGGCGTAGCGAAGTTCCGGTGGGCCGCCGGCCGAGTCCGCCAACGTTTCACTTGCCGAAAGCCGCCTTCGCGGAGTAGATCGACGGCGCAGAACCCATTCCGGTGCCCGGACAGTCCTGCAGTGCGGATTCGGGGAATGACCGAAACATCTCTCCGGTGAATCCGCGGGTAGGGTAAACGATTTTCGAGGTGGTTGCAGATGGCTCTTGAATTTCTCCCGCTTTTAGCGCTGGCTCTTGGTCTCTGTATTGACAACTTCCGGTCGGCGATCGCTATCGGTACCATTCCCTTCGGCTGGCGTCGCGCTGTGCAGATTGCCCTCATTTTCGGTATATGGGATGCACTGTCTCCCCTGGTAGGAGGATTCATCGGCCACTATGTAGGGGAGTTCATCGGTTCGGGTGCAGATTACATCGGATCTATCATGGTGGGGGCATATGGGCTGTATCTTCTGGCCGGGGCACTCCGGAACCCTGAACCAGAAGAGGTAGATCATCCATGGGTGACGCTCTTCGGTATGCCGCTTTCGCTGAGTATCGATAATTTTATCGCTGGGGCCAGCCTGGGGTTTGCCGGGTTTTCTCTTGTGATCCCGATGATCACTTTCGGCGTCGTGACAGCGGTCATGTCATTGGCTGGGTTGTGCCTTGGACGTATGGCTGCCAATGTTGTCCGGATCCGGTCCGACCTGTTTAGCGGTATCTCGCTCGTGGGTGCGGCGATTTTGCTACCGCTGGTATTCAGCTGAACGCCGGGCATGAGCGGCCACACGCTTGAGGAGTCGAAGCCGGTTGGCCCTTGCCATGTCGGTGAGCCCGTTTCGCCGTCCATGTCAGCCAGTTTGCCGGTCTGCGTGCGCTGGAAGCCGACGTTGTCGTCGATGACGGTGCGAGGCCCGACGGGAATCCTCTTCGGCTGCTTCGCGTCGAGCCGGACGAATTCGAAGCCGCCGTTCCAGACGGTGCGCAGTACCTCCTGGAGGAACGCAGTGGTGAGCTGCTCGCCGGCGCAACGGCGGTAACCGAACCCGAACGGCGCGTAACCCGCCGGGTCGCATACCGGGTACGGCGTGCCGTCGACGACGCCGTAAACGGTCCCGAAGGCGCTGTTTGGTCAGCTCCGCCCGGCGGCCGTCACTGACGGCGAACGGTGCGTGCGGGAACGGGCAGCGGACCAGCCCGGCCTGCCGGCTCTGCTTCTCGTCGTTGTCGACAGTCGTCGGTTGTGCCAGTGCACGGGATTCCCGCTCGCGGCCGCATGCGGGGTGACCACGCTGACCAGGCCGGGAGACAGGCTGTGCGCCGTCTGCACGGTCGAGCCGCTGCCCGGGTTCGGTGAGATGGTACGGAACAGCTCCACCACGAACCGCTCGAGCGGAGTGAACGCGCCGTCCACTTGGTCGCAAGGGCCCACCATCGGTGGAGTACCGCGCCAAGGTCGTCATCCTGGCGATGGGCGCCGCCGCCCGCTACCTCGGCATTCCCGGCGAAGAGCGCCTGCTGGGCCGCGGTGTGTCGGCCTGCGCGACCTGCGACGGATTCTTCTTCCGCGACCAGGACATCGCGGTCATCGGTGGCGGTGAGCGACATGGTGCGGCACGACGGGATCCCTGTGCCGTGCCAAAATCCAGATTGTGGGCCTGACCTGGGTTTTCTGGTTGGTATCAAGCGGCTCGGGTGTACTCGTTGATCAAGCCGTCGAGGACCTTACGGCAGAGGATGGGAGGGTCGTTCGAAATCACCGTCGTGGGATCGTGCGTAGGTGGGTGTTGGTCGAGGCTCTGATGTGGACGGTGGGTGTTGAAGTGGTCCGCGTACTCACATAGCACCGTCATGGCGTGCCGTTCGTGGTAGATCAGGAGCTGGTCGGTGCATTCCTCGCGGACGGTGCGGAACGAATCGCTCGGCGTAGCAGTTCGCCCGAGGTGTCCGCGGTGGGGTCTTGATGACCTTCACACCCTCGGACGCGAAGACCGCGTCGAACTCTGGTGTTTACTTGGTGTCGCGGTCACGGATGAGGAACCGGAACGATGCGGCTCGTTCGCCGAGGTCCATCAGGAGGTTACGGGCAACCTGGGTGGTCCAGGCGCCGGTCGGGTGCGCGGTGACACCGAGAATATGCACGGTGCGGGTACGAACCTCCATCACGAACAGGGCATACAGTCGACGAAGACTGATGGTGTCGACGTGGAAGAAATCGACCGCCAACAGCCCAGATGCCTGAGCGCGCAGGAAGCTGCGCCACGAGGTGTCCATTCCACGCGGAGCCGGGCCGAGGCGGGACTGCCGGAGGATGCGGCGGATCGTTCCCGCGCCGACGTGATGCCCCAGGCCGACCAGCTCGCCTTGGATGCGACGATGGCCCCATTTGGGATTTTCGCGAGCTAAACGGACAACCAGATCGCGGATTTCGGTGCTGATTGGCGGGCGACCTGCCCGCGAGGGATACGTCCACTTTTTGGCGATCAGGCGCCGGTGCCAGGCCAGGAGCGTGGCGGGGGTGACGATCCGCCACAGTCGCACGCTGCGAGGCAGGAGACGGGTCAGCGCGGACAGGAGGGCACGATCCGGCCACGACGGACGCGGGCGTCGACCGACCTGGCGGCGTAACACCGCCACTTCATGTCGCAACACCAGGATCTCGACGTCCTTGGCCGCGGTACGCCGGGCGAGCAGCCCCAGCCAACCGAACACCGTCACCAGTGCCATGTACACCAGTCGAAACACCATGATCCGCGATCACGGCCTGATCACACAGCTCGACGAAACCCCTGGTCACCAACCGAGGGGCAAGTTATGGCACGGTACAGGTCCTCGTTGAAGGCGACGTCGCGCACCAGGTGGAGTCGGTTCTCGATGCCCCAATGCCGGCGCACGAGTTCTGCCAGGTCAGCGGGGGTGGCGGTGTGGGTTGGCAGGTTGGTCAGGTAGTGAACCGTTTCGATGCTGGCGGGCTTGTCTTTCGGGCGGCGCCAGCGTCGCACCTGGAGGGCCTGCCGGGCATTCAGTAACTCCGACTGTAGGTCTTCGTCCAGGGCAAGAACTTTCAGGCTGCGGGTCTCGGTGCGCCCGTGCCCACGGGTGCGATCCTGCTCGCCCAGCCGCACCCGGGTCCAAGGCAGGTCTTTCAAGAGCTCGTGCAGGGAGGGTCGGTTGCCCTTGACCGGGACCAGCCAGAACGCCCCACCTTCTCGATCTCAGAGACAAAGGCGGCGCTGGTGTGTTTGGCATCGGCGGTGATCACCGTGCCCGTCAACGCTTTTCGTCCCAGCTGCGCCAGTAGGTCGCGGGCCGCGGCGTTCTCGTTACCGCCCTCCACAGTGGCCTGTCCGAGGACTTCGCCACGGGAATTCATCGCGGCCACCACTTGTGTTTGCGGCATGTCGGCCTGCCGGTATGGGCGGCCCGCATCGTCTTGCCGTCGACAGCGACCGAGGTCGGCCGCTCGTTGTCCCGGAGCACCCAGTTGGCCAGTGCCTGGTCGAGTTCGTCGTGGTCGACCGAGGCCAGCACCCGCGCGAACGTCCAGCCAGATGGGGCGCCCGACCAGGAACACACACCCAGCTCGGCCAGGATCCCAGCTGGCAGGTCCGCGGCATACTCGGCGATCTCGGTGAATGTCTTCGCACCCGCGGTCACGGCCAGCACCGCCAGCGCCAGCAGCAACGGCAACCGGTACCGCACCCACGCCCGTCACGGGGATCGGTCACCGCCTGCAGGGCCCGCCACAGACCATCCACACGACCCCGGCGCCGTAGGCGACGGATGCGATCGTCACCAGCAGCGCCAGCAGGTAGATCCAGCCAGTCATCCAAGCGAACTTCCGTCCCCAGAGGCGGCGGGCCCACGGGTAGACACCACCGGCGAGCGGGAACTGTGAGACCACCTCCCCGAAGACCAGGGCGACCAGCAACTGGCCGACCCCGACGATCGCGAAGCTCCAGATCATCGGTGGCCCCGCGGTGGCGAGGGCGAACGCGAACAGGACGTACACGCCGGCCACCGGCGACAGGTAGGTGAAACCGAGCGAGAAATTGGCCCAGGGGCTCATGTCCCGCGCGAACTCGGTGTTCACACCGAGAGAACGGACCTGTTGCGAGTCGGTGTCCAGCTCGCTCTGCGGTGACGATCGCTGGAGTTCCTGGTCGGTCATGGTGGTGGTCCTTCCCTCGCAGGTAGGCGGTCCCGATCAGAGGCTGGTAGGTGCTTGCCGCGTCCGCAGGCGCACCCGGCTGTGGCTCGAGCCGGTTCGCGGCCGCGCTACTCCTCGCCCATGAGTCCCGTCGTAGGTCTTCGCCACGAGTGCCCCTTCATTGATGTGCTCCGGGCGCCCTGAAGAGCGCGAAAGAACTTGATCTGGCCTGGGAGGTGCCTCGACCAGGACCGACCCCAGTTAAACATACAACTCTGTCGTTTTAAAGCGGTGATTTGACGTGGCCGACGATCCGGCCGCGCGTGGATTGAGGTGTGCGTTGCGGGGAGAGAAGCCGTGTTCGTGATCGCTTTGACCGCTGCGGCGCGGTTCGATCTGAACGGCCGAGGGCCCCCATTTGGGTGAGGCGGGCTGGTCAAGGTGTGGTCTTTGTCGAGGTCGACGACCTAGGAAACCGCATTCCCGCTGTTCCTTGCTTTAAAGCGACAGATATGTATGATTGGCCGCCATCGGGTACGGGCAGCAGTCGTACCTCCTTCGATCGCCAAAGGAGCAGCGCAGTGTCGGTCACGCGAATGGCGCTCGTCGGACTCGGGGCAACGGGGCTCGCCATCGGCGGGTCGCTGGCGAACCGGGTCGACTGCGAGCTCGTCGGGGCGGTGGACAAGAACCCCGACATCGTGGGTAAGGACCTGGGTGACATCCTCGGGTTCGGCCCGCTGGGGGTGGAGGTGGTCACCGACATCGAGCTGCTGCCGGAGGTCGACGTGGCGGTGGTGGCCACGACGTCGGACCTCGTCCAGGTCGCCGGCACGCTGATGCCGTTGCTCGAGCGGTCGATCAACGTGGTAAGCATCTGCGAGCAGCTCGCGTTCCCCTGGCAAAGTCATCCGGAACTCGCGGCGAAACTCGATGCGGCGGCACGGGCCCACGGCGTCACGGTGCTGGGCACCGGAGCGAATCCGGGTGTCCTCATGGACACCCTGCCGCTGCTGCTCAGCGTGTTGACCCAGAGCGTCAACCGCGTCGTGGTGCGGCGGCGGACGAACATGTCGCGTTACGGCGCCATCCTGTCGAAGTTCGGGCTCGGACTGGCCCCCGGGGATTTCGCCGTCGAGCGTGAGGCCGGAGCCGTCATCGGGCACGTCGGTTTCGAGCAGGCGATCGCGGCGGTCGCCGCCGGACTGGGCTGGCAGTTGGACGAGATCGTTGTCGACGGCGTCGAACCCGCCATCGTGAGCAGGTCCCGGCGCCAGGGGGCGCACGCGGTGATCGAGGCCGGGACGATCTCTGCGGTCACCCATCGGGCACGTGGCCTGTGCGGCGGTGACGCGGTCATCGATCTGGAGATCATGTTCGGCTTCTTCGACGACAGCGACGACGTCCAGCCCGGCGACGAGTACCGCATCGAGGGGGGAGACCAGGTCATCACCTTGGTTTCCGCTACGGGGTTCGAGTCGTTCCTGAGCACGATCGCCGCCGCGGTCAACGTGGCGGCAGCGGCGGTGGACGCACCCGCCGGGTTGCGGTCGATGGGTGAGCTTCCCGTGCTGGCGCTGGCGTCGAAGGGGACGCGGATGCGAGTGGAGGCGATCTCGTGAGGCACAGTTTCCAAGCCTTGTCGCCGGCGCGTTTCCTCGCGCGCTCGGCGGCGGTCTACGGGGACCGCACGGCCGTCATCGACGGCGAGTTCCGGATCACTTACGCCGAGCTGTACCACAGGGCGAAGCAACTCGCCGGGGCGTTGGTCGACCTGGATCTGCGCGCCGGTGGCCGGGTCGCGGTGCTCGCCACCAACAGGCACGAAATGCTTGAGGCGCACTACGGAGTTCCGTTCGCCGGCGGCGTCATCGTGCCGATCAACACCCGGCTCGGCGCTGCGGAAATCGCCTATATCCTGGACCATTCCGGTGCCGACATCGTGATCACCTCGGAGTCACTGGCGGATCTGGCTGCTGCGGCTGTCGCCCGGAGCCGGCAGGTGATCACCGTTGTCCGCGCCGGTGAGCCGTATGAACGCGCGCTCGCTCAGGCCACGCCCTATGAGGCAGTGGTCAGCGACGAGCTGACGACGATAGCCATCAATTACACCAGTGGCACAACGGGTTCTCCCAAGGGTGTGGTCTACACCCACCGCGGTGCCTATCTTCAGTCGCTGGCCATGGCGCTGCACGCCGGTCTGACGGCGGAGTCGTCCTATCTGTGGACCCTGCCGATGTTCCACTGCAACGGGTGGTGCTTCACCTGGGCCGTCACCGCGGCCGCCGCGACGCACGTGTGTCTGGACAAGGTCGACAGGCGGGTGGTGTGGCCGGCGATCGAAGACCACGGTGTCACGCACATGTGCGCCGCTCCCACCGTGTTGTCGATCCTGGTCCCGCCTGGTGAGGCCGGCGAGATCGGCGACCGGTCCATCTGGGTCGGGGTGGGCGGAGCACCGCCCGCGCCGGCGGTGCTGGCCCGGGCATACGCGCGCGGGTTGCATGTGACCCATCTGTACGGCATGACCGAGACCTACGGCCCGGTCGTGATCAACCAGTGGAAGCCGGAGTGGGATCAGCGCCCGGCCGAGGAACGAGATCGCCTCGCGGCGCGCCAGGGCGTCGGCAACATCGTCTCCAACCGGGTGCGTGTGGTCGGCCCGGACGGCGCGGACGTGCCCGCCGACGGCGCCACGATCGGCGAGATCGCGTTGCGCGGCAACAACATCACGCCTTGCTACTTCAACGACCCGGCTGCCACCGAGGCGGCAGTCCCGGACGGTTGGCTACGGACAGGGGACCTGGCCGTGCGCCATCCCGACGGTTACCTCGAGATCCGTGATCGCGCCAAGGACGTGATCATTTCGGGTGGGGAAAACCTCACCTCGGTGGAAATCGAGCAGGCGCTGCTGTCGCACCCTGCGGTGGTCGAGGCGGCCGTCGTGGCGCGGCCGGACGAGCACTGGGGCGAGCGTCCGGTGGCGTTCATCGAGACCGCGGCCGGCACCCAGGTGAGCGAGACCGAGCTTCGCGAGCACCTGCTGGCTCGCATCGCTCGGTTCAAGGTGCCGGACGCGTTCGAGTTCGGCACGCTCCCCAGAACCGCGACGGGGAAGATCCAGAAGTTCGCGCTCAAGCAACGGCTTCGCGCTGCTTTCGCGACGGATGAGCCGGATCGGGTGGACACCCGGTAAACGGACACCGGCGGCATGATCCCGGACTTTGTCCCAACCAGCACACGCGCAGCCGAGACAACGGGGTCTCGGTCCCATCACGAAAAGGAACGTGACATGACCGACGCGGAGATTCGCACGCGCAACCTTGTCGACGGGGAACTGGTCGGCGCACGCAGCGGCCGCGAGCTCGAGGTGATCGAGCCGGCCACGGAGGCCGTCCTCGCCCAGGTTCCGGCGAGTGATGCCGAGGACGTCGAGGCGGCGGTGACCGCGGCGACGAAGGCTTTCAAGTCGTGGAAGCGCACCACGCCGGGGGAGCGGGCGGACAGGCTGCTCGCGCTGGCCGCTGCCGTCGAGGCCGACGCCGAGCACCTGGCCGCCCTGGAGTCGCGCAACGTCGGCAAGCCGCTGCCGGTGGCCTGCGAGGAAATCGGGTTCGTCGTAGACAATCTGCGGTTCTTCGCCGGCGCCGCCCGTTGCCTGGAGGGCCGCTCGGGCGGGGAGTACCTGGCCGGGTACGAGTCCTATGTGCGACGCGAGCCGGTCGGCATCGTCGCCGGCATCGCACCCTGGAACTATCCGCTGCTGATGGCGACGTGGAAGTTCGCCCCCGCTCTCGCGGCGGGCAACTGCAGCATCCTCAAGCCGTCCCGGCAGACGCCGCTTTCCGCGCTGCACCTGGCGTACCTGGCGAAGGACGTGCTGCCTGCGGGTGTGCTCAACGTGCTCGCCGGCAGCGCCGGAGACTTCGGTGACTCGCTGATCAGCGACCCGCGGATCGGCATGGTGTCGGTTACCGGCGATACGAGCACGGGCAAGCACGTCGCCCGCACAGCGGCGGAGCACGTGGCGAAGTCGCATCTGGAGCTGGGCGGTAAAGCGCCGGTCGTCGTGCTCGACGACGCCGACGTGGACGCGGTCGTCGCCGGGATCGCGCTCGCCGGCTACGTGAACGCCGGGCAGGACTGCACCGCCGCTTGTCGGGTGATCGCCACTCCGGGCGTCTACGGCAAACTGGTTGAGCAACTCGTTCCCGCCGTCGAAGCGCTGAAGATGGGCGACCCGGCCGAAACCGAGGATCTCGACCTCGGGCCGGTCATCTCGGCGGCGCATCGTGACTCGATCCTGGGCATCCTCGGTCAGACCAACGGCAAGATCGTCACGGGCGGCCGAAAACGTGGCGACAAGGGCTTCTTCATCGAGCCGACCGTCGTCCTCGAACCCAGCCAGGACGACGTCGTGGTGCAGCGCGAGCTGTTCGGCCCGGTCGTCTCGGTGCAGCAGGCCCGTGACGAGGACCAGGCGTTCGAGTGGGCCAATGACGTCGATTTCGGACTCGCCTCCTCCGTCTGGACCCGCGACGTCAGCGCCGCGGTCCGCGCTGCCCGCGAGCTGGACTTCGGCTGTGTGTGGGTCAACGACCACATCCCGGTCGTCTCCGAGATGCCCCACGGTGGGTTCAAGCAGTCCGGCTACGGCAAGGACATGTCGGTCTACGGGCTCGAGGAATACACCCGCATCAAGCACGTCATGACGAAGTTCGCCTGAGAGGAAAGCAACACGTGAACGACAAGCAGGAATCCCAGGCGTCGGCCGCTGACACAGAGGTGCAGTCGGGCAACGGTTCAGCCAACAGGTCCGGTAACGAGGTCGACCTCGCTATGCCGAAGCACCTCGGTGACGTGGAACAGGCCTTCGTGGAGAAATGGCACGAGAACGCGACCGGCTGTTTCTCCTCGGGACACAAGTTCTGCCGCGAGGTCTGCCCGGTCACGCAGGTGACCCGCAACGAGAATCACACCCCGACCGCGTTCCACGCCAACGTGATCGCCCTGGAGAAGGGGCATCTGAGTGTCGAGGACGTCGCCGACGACTACGTCCATTGCACCCAGTGCGGTGGTTGCGAGGTGCGGTGCCCCAACACGCTGATGGTCGGTGACTTCTACCGGGCACGGACCGAGACGGTGAAGGTCGTGCGCGCCATGCGGGCGATGCTGGTGGACAAGGGCCTCGACCGTGAGGGGTGGAAGGTCTGGAACCGGCTGACCAACGAGCTGAAGAATGAACCGGTCCTCGGTGTCGAGGGCGATCAGCCCAACGGTCAGGCGCAGGTTCGGGACTGGGCCGAGGGGCTGAACATCCCCATCGGCGGCGAGACGATCATGTTCGTCGACTGCGAGGCCGCCTACTACCGGACGTCCGTGCCGCGTGCCACCGCGCAGATCCTGCAGAAGGCCGGTGTCGAGTTCGGGCTAATGAACGAGCAGTGGTGCTGCGGCGGTCCGGCTGCGGAAATGGGTTATGTCGAGCAGTCCATGCGGTTCGCCCGCCACAACGTCGATGACTGGCGACGCTCGAGCGTCAAGCGGATCATCGCGATCGAGCCGCACGACTACGTCCACTTCACCGAGGACTACCCGGCCTACTTCGGTGCGGAGTTCGATTTCGAGGTCGTCCAGATCATCGACCTCGTCGCCGAACTCATCCGGGACGGCCGCCTCGAGCTGGTTAACCCCATCAACCGGGTGGCGACTTACCACGACCCGTGCCGGCTCAACAAGCGCAAGGGAATCCACGAAGCGCCGCGGGAGATCCTGCGCGCCATCCCCGGGCTGGACTTCCGTGACGTCGACCGCGTCACGCAGTGGTCCTACTGCTCAGGCGGCGGTGGGGGTCTGCCCATCGAGAAGCCGGAGATCACCGCCGAGATCAGCCGTCGACGCCTGGAGCAGGCGGCGACGTTGGACGTGGACCTGCTCGTCAGCGCGTGCGTCTGGTCCGAGCGGCCGCTGACAGCCGCGGGTGACGAGGCCGGTATCGAGGTGCGCGACATCATCGAGCTGGTCGCCGAGTCCGCCGGCATCGAGGTCGGTGGGAGGACCAGGGCATGACCGCGACCGTCAGCATCAGCAGCGAAGTCATCCAACGGCTTGAGGAGATCGTCGACGAGCCGGGCGCGGTCCTGACCGGCCGCTCCAGCAGGTTCAACCGCGCGCGGGTGCCGGCGCCCTTCCCGGTGCACCGGTGGGAGGAGTTCCTGCCCGACGTGGTCGTGTTGCCCCGCACGACGCAGCAGGTTTCGCGGATCGTCAAGCTGGCAAACGAGTTCAAGGTTCCGATCGTGCCGCGGGCCGGTGGCACGGGTCTGGCCGACGGCGCCGTCCCGATACGGGGCGGGATCCTCGTCGATGTGAAGCGGATGGACCAGGTGAAGGAGATCGACCTGGTCAACAACGCCGTCACGGTCGGGCCCGGCATTAATATGCAGACCCTCAACCGGCACCTCAAGCCGCACGGGGTGATCTATCCCGACGATCCGGCGTCCTACGCCTGCGCTCTCGTTGGTGGCCGGATCGGCACGAGTGGGCTTTCCCTGCTCGGGGCGCGCTACGGCCACACCCGCGACCTGGTGATCTCGTTCGAGATGGTGCTCCCGACTGGTGAGGTCATCGAGGTCGGCGACGGTGGCGGGCGCAAGATCCGCAAGTCCTCCACCGGGTACCACCTCAAGCACCTGTTCATGGGCCACCAGGGAACCTTGGGCATCGTCACCGAGGCGACGCTGGAACTGGTCCCGCGCGCCGAGACCGAGTTCGCGGCGTTCTTCCTGTTCGAGGACTACGACACGGCCTACCGCACCTTTTCTCTGCTCGCGAAGAGCGGCTTGGCCACCCTGGCCGGGGTCATGCTCTTCGACCCCGAGAAAGTCGAGTACCTGCGACGCGACGACGAGGCCTACATCGTGCAGCCGGAGTGGGTGAAGGCCGTGTGTGCGGTGTCGCTGCTAGGGACCCGCGCCGAGGTCGAACCGGCGCAGAAGGTCGTGATGCAACTCGGACGCAGCCTCGGCGGCCGCTACATCGGCGACGAGATCGCCTCGGGCGACTGGGCAGCGCGCCACGACCGCTACGCGAACCCGCTCCACGGCCGTGATGCGGACGGCAACGTCATCCCGATGTCGTGGCACTGCGAGGACGCGGCGATCCCCTACAGCGAGGTTCCCGAGGTGCTGCGCAAGTGGCACGAGATTGCGCGCCGCTACTGCGAGCAGTACGACATCTTCGACGACTGGGGAGCTTTCGCCTACACCAACGCGCCGCACAAGCCCTGGGGAGACATTCTCCTCGAAATCGACATGGGGCTGTGGGAGGACCGCATGGACGAGGCGTCCTGGAACGCCTTTGTCTCGCTCAAACGCGAGATCGCACAGGTCGCGCTCGAGCACGGAGGCTCCATGTCGGCCTGTCACGGAGCCACCCGTGCGGGTGACGCGGAACTGGTGCCGACGGAGATGGGCGCCTCCTGGGAAGTCATGAAGACGATCAAGAGGGCGCTGGACCCGAACAACATCATGAACCCCGGCAAGCAGAGCCTCGACGAGGCATACCCGGATGGAGCTCGGTCGTGAGCAGCAGCCCCTACCGGTTTGGCCGCTACGTGCCGTCCGAACAGGTCCCCCCTGAACCGGAGCGCGTCACCGACCAGGTCGTGCAGCGCTTCGAGCATGTCTTCGAGGTCGACCCCGAGCGGATGACCAGGTTCCGGCAGCAGAAGATGCCGGCCTGGGACACCAAACGCATCGTCGCCGCCAGGTGGGATCACCTCGACGCAGTACACCGTGAGTTCGCCGACGAGGTGCTGCTGGCGGGTGAGGGACCGGAGCCCGGCCCGCCGTCCGGTCCGGATCAAGGCAAAGGAGCCAACCAGTGACCATCAAGGCAGTCGTCTACGGTGTCGGCGCGATGAACTCCATCGCGACGCGCCTGCTCCTGGACAAGGGCGTCGAGATCGTCGGCGCGATTTCGCGCAGTGAATCCAAGGTCGGCAACGATCTCGGCGAGGTCACCGGCATCGGCCGGAGCCTGGACGTGGTGATCAGCAACGACCCCCACGAGGTGTTCGAGCGGACTCGACCGGATGTCGCGGTCATCGCCGTCAACAGCTACATGACCGATGCCGTGGAACAGCTGCGGGCCTGCGCCGAGCACGGCGTCAACGCCGTCACCCTCTCGGAAGAGGCCCTCTACCCCTGGCAGACCTCGCCCGAGATCACCCGTGAGCTCGACGAGATCGCCAAGCGCACCGGCGCCACCCTCACCGGCACCGGCCACCAGGACACCTACTGGGTGAACATCGTGGCGTTGATGATGGGCACGGCCCACCGCATCGACACCGTGACCGGGCACGCGAGCTGGAACGTTGACGACTACGGCCCGGAGGTCGCCGGCGACCAGCAGGTCGGCAAAACCGTCGAAGAGTTCGACGAGTGGCTCGCCAGCACCGAGCGCCCGCCCACCTTCGGGCGCAACGTGCTCGACGCGCTGGTCGCCGACACGGGGCTGACGGTCAAGTCCGTCACGACCAACACGCGTCCCGACATCGCCGAGACGTCCATGTTCTCCCGGGCGCTGCAGCGCGAGATCCTCCCCGGCCAGGTCATCGGCTTCACAGACATCGACGAGATCGTCACCACCGAGGGGCCCGTTTTCAACTTCGAAATGTCCGGCCGCGTCTACGGCGCGGGCGACGGGGACATCAACGAGTGGGAGATCAAGGGAGAACCGGACCTCGTGCTGTCCAATGGGACAGTGCCGACCCAGGTCACCACCTGCACCCAGCTTGTGAACCGGATCCCCGACGTCATCGCCGCACCCGCCGGCTTCGTGACCGTGGAAAAGCTGCCGCGGCTGCGCTACCGCACCTTCCCCCTGCACACCTACCTAGGCAGGTGAGCGATGACCGCGACCTTTTTCTCGGCGGACTTCGGCGAGCAGGTCGACACGAACGCGCTCACGCAGAACCTGCTCTACATCCTGTCGTCGACGGCGGTTGTCCTCGCTCTGCTCGGGCTGATTCTCATCGACACGGGTCTGGTCAGGTGGCAGAACGTGCTCACGACGAGCATCCAGAAGATCATCGGGTTCCGGTCGGGCAGCTGGTGGTCGCGGCCGTCTACACCTTGGTCAACCGCCGCGGTATCGACGACGCGAAAGTCTTCCCGCTGGCCTGCGCTGCCATCGTGGGTGACCTGATCGTCGGCGCGCTCGCCTGGGGCACCCCTACCGGGGGACTTCGGGCTCACCGGCGAGTTCGGCTTCCAGCACGCTCACATCACGTTGTGGTGGCAGCTGGTCGGCGTCGCGGTCACTGTCGCCATCGCCATCGCCGTCGTTTCCGCGCTGCTGCTGGTGTTCGTGCTGGGCGCGGTGATGAAGCTGAGGGTCACCGAAGAGGACGAGATCACCGGCGCGGACTCAGTGGAGTGGACACCCAGAGCGAAGCCGGATCCGCTGCCCACGCCCGCTGACCCGGCGGTGCGCACGGGCTGAGACGAGTGAGGGGCCGATCGACCACCAGGTCGATCGGCCCCTCACTCGTGCGCACGTGGCCTGCCCCAGGATGGTGCCGCTACCGGAGCTGCTGGATCTCGCTGCGTGCGACTCCCAGCGTCCAGCCCGACCAGGCGACCAGGCGTTCGGACTGGTCGAGGCCCAGTGCCTCGCCGCGCACGGCTGGCACCCGTTCCCCTGGCATCCACCGCGCCGAGTTCGCCGCCACGACCAGGCGTTCGTCGTTGAAGACAACCGCATCGGCCTCGAGCGCGCGCAACTGCTCCACGAGCAGGCCCTCCGCGGCATGGGCAGACACATCGATGCCCGCGACACCCGCGAACTGCGAACCGCAGTTCGCCGGAATGGTCAACGTCACCACGATGTGGTCCGAGCCCGAGTAGTCCAGATAGGGCCCGGTCAAGCACGCTCCGCGTGTCGAACGCGCCCGCGAGTACCAGTCCATGCGCACGTAGTCGTAGGCGTCGACGTCCGAGGTGTCGAAATTGAGCCGCAGCCGCCCAGCCGCACCATCGCGTTTCTGCAGCCACAACATGTACCGCTCGCAGCCGTCGACCAATCCTGGCGCCGCGATGAACCCGGCGCCGATGATGGCTCTCGCGGACTGGACGAGCCGCTCCACCGAGGGCACCAGATCGTCAAGTGCGGCTTCCGAGACGGCCGGGCTGTCGTCGCCGTCGTGAGGAGGTTCGGCCATCGCGGACACCGCCGCCGCCAGATCCGCCACCGGGGCGCGCCAGCTCTCGAGGAGATCGTTCAAACGCTGCCGGACCCGGGCAACGCTCGCCCGACGGGTCTCGAGACCGCCTTCCCCGGTCACTGCGGGCTCCCGATCGCATCGACGAGCGCGAAATGGCCCGAGGTCAGGCGCCGGAGGTTGTTGCGCACGTGCTGCTCGGCCAGGGAGCCGGCCTGAACGCCGTCCTCGGCCGAGATCGCCGCCGCGATGTCCCGGTGTTCGATAGCGATCTTCTTCAGGTCGCTGCCGGGCAGGTGGGATCCCCAGAGCATGCCGACCGTTTCGGCTTGCAGCGCCACCTCCCGCCGGGTCAGCCGTTCCGAACGCGTCGCGATCGCGATCTCGATGTGGAACCGGCTGTCGGCCTTGATCCGCGCCCCGCGGGTCTCCGCCGCGGCCAGCTGGTCGGCCAGTGACAGGATGCGCTCCACGTTTGAAGGAGACGACCGCTCGGCGGCCAGCCGGGCCGCCAGCCCCGCGATCGCGGTCTGCTCATCGGCGATGTCGCGCAACTCCGCCGAGGTGAGAGCCGCCAGCCGAGCCATGTCCGATCCCTCATCGGGCTCCAGGGACCGCTTGACGAACGTGCCGCCCCAGCGGCCTCGTCGGGTCTCCACCAGCCCGCGGTCGCGCAGCTCCGCGATCGCTTCACGCAAGGTGACCGGGGAAACCCCGAATTGGGCTGCGAATTCCGACTCCGGGGGAAGCCTCTCCCCGTCGCGCAGCAGCCCCAGCTGGATGGCCTCGGTGATGCGAATCGCGATCTCGTCGGCGCGGCCGGCTGAGCCCAGTGGTGCGATCAGAGCTGTTCGCTCGCCGTCCAATCCGCCCCCTTGTTGCCTGCAGAGCCGCGTGTCAACCCTGACGAAGCCCCCAATACACATAATACTGTAGGTTTGCCGTCGGGAGCGGCCGCGGACAGGGGTGTGACAAGGTCGACGTGACTGGGCCGGAATGAAGCGGCGTTCTGCCTCATACGGCGAGGTCGCTGCGCGCCCATCGCGTCGCCGACGCGACTGGTGCCGCGGCGCTGAGTCGTTGGCAGAAGCCCGGCACGGCTCACCGAACAGGTACGACGTATCGATCGAGGACCTCCTGAGCGACACCTTTCCGGCAGGATGACACACGGGCTCGCCAGGGTGGCAGCGGATGGGTTCGTCGCGCGGCCACATCGTGATCCGATCGTCGACCCGACCACGGTCGGTCGGCTTTTCAGAAGTCACGGGCACCCACCATCCGCAGCGCGAACTCCGTGTGCTGCCACGCGACCTCGTTCTCCGTCGGCCCGGAGTCCTCGCGGAACCACACCGCCACCCCCATGCCGAGATCGAGGATCGCGTACGCCGCCAGGCGGGCCGAGCCAACGCGGAAATCGCCGGTCGAGATGCCATCTGCGATCAGGTCCTCGAAGTAATTGGCGTACTCCGCCCGGCGGCCGAGCACAACCACGCGGTAGGGCTCGACGAGGCTCCGCAGTTCTCTGTTGCCGACGAACGCCTCGCGGCGATGTCGCGCGTGATAGCGCACGTGTGCGTCCACGGCTCGGCGCAACCGTTCGGCGGGGGTACCGGCGCCGGCCACAGCCAGTCGATGTCTCTCGAGCAGTTGCTCCATGGTGTTGGTCGTGATCGTGGCCAGCAGCTCCTGCTTCGACGCGACGTGCTTGTACAAGCTGGCGCCGCGGATACCCACCGCGGCACCGATGTCTGCCATCGTGGTGGCCTCGTAGCCGCGGCGGACGAACAGCTCGAGTGCGGCGTTCCGGATGTCCGCCGCCCGGCTTTTGCGTCCCCGGTCGGGCACACTACCTCCTCGGGCAATCGATCGATAGCCGCCAGTGTGACATGCCTGTCAGCGCACTTGTCCGTCAGTGTGACGGCGGTTTCCCCGAAGGCTAACAGTCATTAGCCAATGGGTGACGATATGTACCGCCGACCGCGGTCACCGCGGGCGAGCGCAGCCTGCGGGCCCAGTATGTGGTCAACGCGGCGGGCGGCTGGGCCGGCGAGGTCGCCGCTCTGGCCGGGCTGACCGTTCCGGTGCACCTGCGGCGCAATACCTACGCCACGCACCGGGAGTCCTCCGCGCCGACCTGCCCATGACGATCGATCTCGGCTCTGGTGTCTACGTGCGCAGTGAGGGCGACCGGCTGCTGTTCGCGGTGGCCCGACCGGATCAGGTCGACGGCTACGACATTTCCGTTGACTGGCCGTGGATGGAGTCGGTGCCGAAAACGGCTCGTCCGGTTTTCGTTGGCTTGCCGAGCTGCCGCTGGACCGCGCCGCGTGCTGGGCAGGCACCAGCGAGAACACCCCCGATCACGACGGAATCCTCGGCGCTTAGCCCGCCGCACCGACCCGGGTTAGTGCCTGCTTCTTCTCTGGCCACGGTCTCATGTAGGCACCGGAAATCGGCCGCCTGGTTGCGGAACAAAATCGTGACCGGCGCGATCACCAGCGTCGAGGTCACCGGCCTGCGCACGGAGCGGTTCCGCGAGGCCGATCATTTCACCCGCGCCGTCTCGTCGTGTGTTGGCGGAGTGATGGCGTGGTACCGGACAAGCTGGCCCGCGACGGCTGCACTAGCGGATCTTGCGCAGGGTGACTTCCATCGACTCGAAGACATGGCGCCGCGCGGCAGCAGCGGCGGCATCGGGATCACGTCGCTTGGTCGCCGCCAAGATCTCCGCGTGTCCCAGCAGCGCCGCAGCGGCTTCTTCTCGGCTATATGGAGGCCGGCGACCCCGGTGCGTTCGTCGCGGGCGAACGTACCGAGTCGGATCTGCCAGCAGGCGACCGACATCAGGGCGGGCCGCTCCGCCCCCCCATCGACACCCAGCCCTGTGCTCGTTGGGAGTACCAGATTGGGAGGATGTTGGGAGGATCGATGGGCTCTGAACTGCATCGAACCGCACTGAACCGTCCACAACGGAACCGCCCCGACCTGCGGGTTCTCCGTTTTCGCAGGTCAGGGCGACACGGGGCGCTACCTTGACACGGTAGAGGTCACTGGTTCAATCCCAGTATCGCGCACCAACTATATACCCAGGTGAGAGCCCCTTCTGATGATCTTCATTAGTTGGGGCTCCTACTATTTTGGGAGCACAGTGGGAGCAGTTGATCTTGGCTTACTGTGTTCAATCGATCTGTGTTCATCGTTGCTGGGCGTGGGTGTCGCCGTCGTTTTGATCACGATGCGCGTCTCGCTGGCTGGCGCCCAGTGCGGCGAGTCGTGTCTGCCAGTGCCCCCCCCCGGCAACCGACCTGTACCGAATTGGGCCGGCGCATGTCGGCTGCCAAGCCGATGATCAACAGTTTGCGTGGAGCTCAGCGGCCTTCTTGGAGGCGGCAAGTTCACGTCTGGTCGCGACTTCGGACCTGGATGAGGCAGAGAAGACGGTTCGAACCCGCAGCTTCGGTTACGACCAACGGGGAACCAGGCCTCCAGCGCCGTTACCGACTACGGCTACGGCGCGGCGGGCAACATCTACCCGTGCGACCGAGGGCAACCGCAACACCACCGCGTTCACGGTGTCCCCTGGGGCTTGGCGGATTTGACGATCGAACCCGTCACCGCACAAACTCCCACCCCGCCGACAGCATCTACACCGCGGCCTATGACGCGCTGGGGCGGATGTCACGGCGTCGGCACCCGGTGGCGTGAGCGCCGCCGTTGTCGTGGCATTCGCTGTGTCTGGATGGCCCGTGTCCTGGTTGGGCGAGGAGTCAGGGCTGAGGCGACGTGGGCTGTCTCGGCCCTGACTGTGTCTCGCTTTTGAGAGACTCGCGTGACAAACGTCACGTGATCATCTTAGCTTTCGGTTGTGTCTGGATCTCTGCCTCCGTCCAGCAGTCGGTTCTCGAACTGGTCGAAGGCGATTTCGCAGAAGAGGTCGTATCGCTTCTGGGCTTCTGAAATGGGAAGGATACGGAGGGCGATGCGCACCCTCAGGCACGCGAGGAGCAGCTTGATCAGCGAGGCCGAAGAGCGGCCGGCGAGCCGGCGTCGAAGCCGACGGGCTACGCCCCACAAGACTGCGGCGGCAAGAGCGGTGAGGGTACTACCCCACATTGCAGGCAGCACGAGAAAACCTTCCTTGGCTTTCTCGGTGTGCCACTCCGATCTCTGCAGCTCAGTGCCGCGGGCAACGTCGTTTCAGCCAGATTACCGCGCTGAAGGGTCATACACGGTCTCGGACACGCCGGGCGCCCAGACCAGTTGTTGGACTTTTCCTCGACTGGCCCAGTACGCCTTGAGCTTCGGTTCCAACAACCGAAGGGGCATCCGAGCCGCGAGCCCTTCGGTTCGAACCTTGCCGCGTTCCGGGTCGGTCCTGACGTACTTGTTGTGACCGCAGCGGTAGCTGTAGAAGACTTCAGTGCTGCCTTCGAAGCTGTGCACCAGGCCCTCTAGCGGCGGGAAGCCGTATCGGCGGCCGTCGTTGGACAGCATGAGCACGGGGCTGCCGGGCAAGCGTCCTGGCTGTACGTAGGCGTGTCCCCGTAGTTTCCGGCACCGCCCACCGTTTCCTGCGCAGAGCACCTCGATGGCGACCTTGGGTACACCTGATGGCTGGTCAGGGTGGTAGAGGCCTTGCTCGAGTTCGTAGCGTTCATCGGCTATTTCCCGGGATAGGGCCGCGCGTCGACGCTGACGGGCAGCAGACCCGTCCAGTTCGCGCCGCAGTTCTGGGAGCAAGGCCACAACTCTGTCGAGTGCCTTCATGTGAGCCCAGCTCTGCTGTTTGGCGATCGGGATGGGCCCGATGGCATCGAGAACCTCTACGAAGGCACTGGTGTCGTCGACGGTGTTCAAGAGGTTCACCACCCGCTCAAGCTGGTCATCGGTCGCCGCTCCCAGGAAGGCTGCCGCGAGCTGCTCGGCCTCCAGATCGGGTGGACGGATCTCTTCTGGTGGCGGCGCAACTAGAGCAGAAGCCCGTTGCCCCAGGCTGTATCCCGCCGTGAGCCATCCGTTCACGATCGCCACGTCGGAGCGTCCGAGAGAGGTGACCGGGTGACCACGTCCAACGCGATGCAGCCACCTGTTCACCGCGTTCCAGTCCCAGAGCCGAATTTGACTCCACGGATTAAGGCAGGCAGGGAAGGATCCAGGGCCGCGTCGGCCGTTGACGTACTGACTCACCGCCTGACGAGTCAGGCCCGCACGTTCAGCGATCTCCGGCATGGTGACCAAGTCCAATGCCAGCTCGTCGACATGGACACGAAGATGCTGCTCGAGGTGGTTGATCACCCGCTGGGCTACAGGCACAGCGCTGTCAGACCCTCTGTCAGGGGCGGCCACGATGGCCAACAGCAGCCGTCCATCGACCAACCCGTACTGGCCTGTGAAGTGCTGATGGAAACGCGTGACACCAGTTGGGTCAGAGGCGTCGGCGGCCGCCCACAATCGCAGGAGCCAACCGGAGTCGGCACTTTCTTTCTCGCCCACAACTGCCCCCCCGGCGTTGACCCGCAACGTTGACAAGTCGCAACACCCTAGCGGCCCAGGGCGGATCGACACGGGCGGACGATCCTCTAGCGGGTCTGTCGCGCTACGCCCGCGCGCGCTGAGCAGCACGACGCCGGGGTTCTCGCGCCCTGGGCTTGTTTGATCAGGTTGTCGGCGACGTAGCGGGCGTCGCGGGCGACGCCGCGCAAGGTGGCGGATGAAAAGCTGGTCTGCCATTCCAGGCCGACGTAGCCGAGTCCTAGGCAGGTCCGGGAAATGCCGCGGCGTTGGCGCGGTGTGCCGGTGGCGTCGAGGGAGCCGAGGTCCTGCAGGTAGGTGACGTCGGGGCGGTAGCCGGTGGCGAGGATGAGGGTGTCGATGGTTTCGCGGGTCCCATCGGACCAGGTGATCGTGGTGCCGTCGAGGTCGGTGAACATGTCGCGCCGGTCGGGGCGCCCGGCTTGGATGGAGGCTTTGTAGGCCCCTTTGTCGGAGATCGGCGTGGTGGGCGGGGTGCGCAGCCAGGGGCCGATCGGGAGGATGTCAAGTCGGGTGGTGGCGGTCCACCAGTGCAGGTCTTTGCCGAGCAGGGTGGGGTTGGCGAAGCGCAGGGGCGCGCGACTGGCGATGGTGGTGCGGGCGTGGCCGGCGAGTTCGACGGCGATTTGGACCGCGGAGTTGCCGCCGCCGACGATGACGACGCGCTGACCGGCGAACGGGGCGGGGTCGCGGTAGTCGGCGGTGTGCACCACGGTGCCGGTGGAGCGCTCCAGGCCGGGCAGATTCGGCCGGTGGGGGCGGCTGAACCCGCCGGATGCGGCGATCACGGTGGGCGCGCTGTGCGAGGTGTGTCCGGTGTGGACTGTGTAGATGCCGTCGGTGGCGGTGACGGTTTCGACACGGTGGTCGGTGCGGATGTCGACGTCCAGCGTGGCGGCGTAGCGGCGGAGATAGTCGATGACCTCGTCGCGATGCGGGTAGTGGTCGGGGTCGCCGGGGAACGGGACGCCGGGGAACGCGCTGAACCGTGCGGGTGAGAACAGGGTGAGGCTGTCGTAGTAGTGCGGCCAGGAGCCGACCGGTTCGGCGCCGGCTTCTAGCACGACGGGGCGGAGACTGCGGGAGCGGAGGGCGTGTGCGGCGGCGAGGCCGGACTGGCCGCCGCCGATGACGATGGCGTCGTGGTCGCTCAATTCGGGCACCTTTCAGCGCCCCACCACCGGTCTTCGGTGGCGGGCATGGATTTGCGGGGTTGTGTGTGGGGTTAGTTGTCGTCGCAGGCACGGCGGCGTTCCAGGAAGACGGTGTCGCGCCAGACGCCGTGGTGTTGGGCGATGCGTTCGCGGATGCCGACGGTGCGGAACCCGGCGGAGTAGTGCAGGGCGAGGCTGGGGCGGTTTTCGGGGAAGATCGAGGTTTGCAGCGTCCACAGCCCGTCGGCGTCGGCGGCGGTGACCTGCTTGTGCAGGAGTGCTTTGCCCACGCCGCGGCCGCGGAAGTTCTCGCCGACGTAGACCGAGGTTTCACCGACCCCGGCGTAGCAGTCCCGGTTGGACACCGGGGTGATGGCGGCCCATCCGGCGACCTCACCGTCGATCTCGGCGACCCACCGGTGCTCCGGGATCCACTTGGCTTCCAGCGTCTTGCGGGCGGGCACGTCGGTTTCGAAGGTGGCGTTGCCGGTGGCGATGCCCTCGCCGTAGATGCGGCGCACCGCCGACCAGTCGGCGGCGTCGAGGGGGCGGACGGTGACGTCGTCGGGGAGGTTGTCCGGGCAGCACGGCCGCGCGAGCATCCCCATCACCGCCTCCGCCGCGTGTGGCAGCCCGGTGCAGCAGGCGGTGTTGACCGAGACCCGGGTGGCGGTGCCCTGCTTGGACAGCACCACGAACCCGACGTCGGCGAGCTTGCGCACGTGGTGGGAACAGGTGGACTGGCTGATACCCAGCAGCTCGGTCAACGCCCCCACCGTCGTCGAACCCGCCGCGGCCACGGCGTGCAGCAGCCGCACCCGCATGGGCTCGGCCAGGCTGGCGAACCACTCGGCGTAGGTCGCCGCGGTCTCGGCCGGCAGCAACTGCATCTCGGGCGTCTGGGGGGCCGTCGTCGTCATGAGCCCAAGTATCGACACGGATCGATGGTTGCGTCAATCGATTGGCATCGATACATTCGCTCCATCTTCATCGAGCATCATCGATGGAAAGGGGAGAGTTGTGGACGAGTTGCCGGTTGTGGTGGTGGGTGCCGGGCCGATCGGGCTGGCCGCGGCGGCGCAGGTCGCCGAGCGCGGGTTGGAGCCGCTGGTGCTGGAGGCGGCCGATGAGGTCGGGGCCTCGGTGCGCGAGTGGGGGCACGTGCGGTTGTTCTCGCGGTGGGCGGAGCTGATCGACCCGGCCGCCGCCCGGCTCCTGGCAGCCCAGGGCTGGCAGCGCCCGGATGCGGCGGCGTATCCGACGGGCGCGGACTGGGTGTCGGCATACCTGCAGCCGCTGGCGGCGGCCCTCGGTGGCCGGGTGCGGCTGGGTGCGCGGGTCGTCGGGGTGGCGCGGCGGGGCCGGGACCGTGTGGTCGATGCCGGACGCGACACCGAACCGTTGATCGTGCACGTGGCCACCGCCGACGGTGGTGCGGAGCGGATCACGGCACGGGCGGTCATCGACGCCTCCGGTACCTGGGGGCGCCGAACCCGCTGGGCGGCGACGGGCTGCCCGCGCTCGGCGAGCACGCGGCACGGGAGCGGATCACCTACCAGGTACCGGACTTCACCGATCCGCAGACGCGGGCCCGGTTCGCGGGCAAGCGCGTGGCGATCGCCGGCAGCGGGCACTCGGCGCTGACCGCCCTGGTGGGGCTGGCGCAGGTCGCCGAGGAGGTGCCGGGCACCGAGATCGTGTGGGTGCTGCGCCGCGGCACGGCGGGCAACGTCTTCGGTGGCGGCGAGGCCGACCAGCTCCCGGCGCGCGGCGCGCTGGGGCTGCGCGCCAAACAAGCGGCCGAGGCGGGCTATGTCCGGACGGTGACCGGGTTTCGCACCGCCTCCGTTGAATCGGACGGGGACGGCAGGGTGGTGCTGACCTCGTTCGAGGGGCACAAGACCGACCCGGTCGATGAGATCGTGGTGCTGACCGGGTTCCGACCGGATCTGTCGTGGCTGTCGGAGATCCGCCTGGGCCTGGACCCGGTGCTGCAGGCCCCGGTGGAGCTCGCGCCGCTGATCGACCCGAACGTGCACTCCTGCGGCACTGTCTACCCGCACGGTGCGAAGGAACTCGCCCACCCCGAGCCCGGGGTGTTCCTGGCCGGGATGAAGAGCTATGGCCGCGCGCCGACGTTCCTGGCGATGACCGGCTACGAGCAGGTCCGCAGCGTGGCCGCCGCGATCGCCGGCGACACCGAAGCGGCCGGGCGCGTCGAGCTCGTGCTCCCGGAAACCGGGGTGTGCGGTGGTGCGGGGCTGTTCGACGAGCCTGAGGCGGCGAAGAACAGCGGTGGCTGTTGCGGTGCGCCGCAGCCGGAGCTCGTCGAGTTGAGCGCCCCGGCGCCCCGCGAACGCTGATGCCGGCCGACGGCGCCATGCCGGCCACCACCGTCGTCGCTCCTGTGATCCCGCAGGCGCGGCGACGGTGGGCGTTGATCGCCCTGTGTGTCACCGAGGTCACCAGCTGGGGCGTGCTGTATTACGCCTTTCCCGTGCTCGCGCCGCGGATCAGTGTGGAGACGGGGTGGTCGGTGCCGGCGGTGACGTGGGCGTTCTCGGTCAGCCAGATCGTCTCCGCGTTCGCGGGCATCGCGGTGGGGCGATGGCTCGATCGGCGTGGGCCTCGTGCGGTGATGACCGCTGGGTCGGTCCTGGCGGTGCCCACCCTCGTCGGGATCGCCTACGCCCCGACCTATGCGCTGTTCCTGCTGGCGTGGGCGGTGGCGGGGCTGTCGATGGCGGCCACCTTCTACCCGCCCGCGTTCGCCGCGCTGACCCGCTGGTACGGGCCGGATCGTGTCCGCGCGCTGACTGCCCTCACGCTCGTGGCCGGACTTGCCAGCACCGTGTTCGCGCCTCTGACCGCAGTGTTGAACGAGTGATGGCGCTCTGCGAATAGGGACGGTCCCGCTCTCTGAATTTCCCCAGTTGAGGTGTCTTGTCGGCGTGTTGTTTGCGCTGGTCACAGGCTTGCGAGTGACGGTTCTCGGTGTTGATCACCGTGGACCGTTGCTGGGAGGCCGAGATGCTCACAGTGGAGGAAGCCGTGGAGGCGCAGGCACTGCGTGCTCAGGGTTGGTCGATCTCGGCGATCGCGAGACATCTCGGGCGTGACCGCAAGACGATCCGCCGGTATCTGGCCAGCGAGGTCGTTCCGGGCACACACCGGTCGTCGACGGCGGATCCATTCGAGCCGTTCGTCGCCTACTGCCGGGCGCGGCTTGCCGATGATCCGCACTTGTGGGCCTCGACGCTGCTGGATGAGATCAGAGAGCTGGGCTACCAGGGCGGCTACTCGACTTTCACCCGTGCGCTGCGTCGCTATCAGCTGCGTCCGCACTGCGAGCCATGCCAGGTTTCCCGCGGTCGCGACGTCGCGATCATCACGCATCCGGCGGGCGAGGAAACCCAGTGGGATTGGCTGGAGCTGCCGAACCCGCCGGAAGGCTGGGGCGCTGGGAAACAGGCGCATCTGCTGGTCGGGGCACTCGCGCACTCCAGCAAATGGCGCGGCGTCCTGGCCGAGTCCGAGGACTTTCCGCACCTGGTCGAGGCGATTGACGCTGTCGTCCGCCAGCTCGGCGGCGTCACCCATGTCTGGCGGTTCGACCGGATGGCGACGGTCTGCTATCCCTCGTCCGGCCGCATCCTTCCCGCATTCGCCCAGGTCGCCAAGCACTACGGGGTCCGGTCGGTGACGTGTCCTCCCCGGCGCGGGAACCGCAAAGGCGTGGTGGAGAAGGCCAACCATGCGGCCGCGCAGCGCTGGTGGCGGACGCTCGGCGATGACGTCACGATCGCCGAGGCGCAGGCCGGGCTGGACCGGCTCACGATCAAGCTCGACAACCGCCGGCGGATCCGCGACGGCGAGCGCACCACGGTCGCGGACATGGCGGCCGCGGAGCGGCTGCATCCGGCCCCGCTGGTCACCTTCCCCGCCGAGTTCGATCAGGCTCGGACCGTCCCGCCGCAGGCACTGGTGTCCTTCCGCGGTAACCAATACTCGGTTCCTCCAGGACTGGGCGACAGCGAGGTCCGGGTCCGGCACCGGCTCGGCGCGCAGGATCTGCGGATCGTCACCGCGCGCGGTGCCACGGTCGCGATCCATCGTCGCGCAACCGACGGCGCGGGCCGGGTCGTCCGCGATGACGGGCACGTGGTCGCTCTGGAGCAGGCCGCGATGGCGGCATTCACGCATGAACGACCTTGCTCCCACAAGACTCGTCGTCCGCCGTCGGCGGCGGCGTTGGCCGAGGCGGCGAAGTTGCGCGGCCTGCCCGCGACAGGGCCAGCAGCCCATGTCGTGATCGACCTGTCCGCCTATGCCGCCACGGCGGCGAAGTTGGACAGAGCACCTGTTTCAGAGTCCAAGGAGGACTGATCGTTGTCCGGAAACCGTTCAGGGCCACAGATGAGCGAGGCTCGCCGTTACCAGCAGCTGCGTGGTCACCTGTCCTATCTCAAACTCGACAACGCCGCTGACGCACTACCGCGGGTCTTGGACCAGGCCCGCGCCGAGAATCTGTCCATGACCGCCGCGCTGGAGCGGCTGCTGGAGATCGAGGTCAACGCCACCGAGGAACGCCGGCTCGCGAGCAGGCTGCGGTTCGCCTGCCTGCCTGATCCCTGGATACTCAGCGACTTCGACTTCGCTGCCCAGCCCGGGGTCGACGAGAAACTGATCCGTGATCTCGCGACTCTGCGGTTCCTCGACGACGCCTCGAACGTGTTGTTCGTCGGGCCGCCCGGGGTCGGGAAGACGATGCTCGCGACCGCGCTGGCGCGCGGCGCGGCCGAGGGCGGGAACCGGGTCTACTTCATCACCGCCACCGACCTTGCCGCGAAGTGTCACAAGGCGGCAGTCGAGGGCCGCTGGTCGACCTGCATGCGGTTCTTCGCCGGACCGAAACTGCTCGTGATCGACGAACTCGGCTACCTTCCGCTGCCCGGCGACGGCGCCTCAGCTCTGTTCCAGGTGATCAACCAGCGCTATCTCAAGTCGTCCACGATTTTGACGACGAACGTCGGGATCGCTGACTGGGCAACGGCTTTCGGCGACGCGACCGTCGCGGCCGCCATGCTCGACCGGCTGCTGCACCGCGCGACAGTCGTCGGTATCGACGGCCCCTCCTATCGGCTTCGAACTCACCAGGAAACCTCCGACAAACTCCGCAAGGCGGTGAACGCGCATGTCTCGTGACAACTGCATTCAGAGCATCGCCAAGGTTTGCCAGGTCTGTTCCGAGCCGTTCATCGCCACCGGACGCCAGGCCAAGAACCGGCGCTACTGCTCACCGCTTTGCAAACGAGCCGCCGCCAGCCAAAGCGCAGCCAACCAGATCATGGCGGGCAGCAGCGCGAGGTGCACCGCGTCGACGCCTCCGGCGCCGACGCCTGGACCGGCTACGCCGGTCCCGCTCACCGCTGCCCAACGCGACTGCCTCCACTGCGGCGGCCCCGTCACCATCGTCGCCCTGCTCACCACATCCGAAGCCGCCCGGCCAACCATGCCCATCGGCCTCCCGGTAGCAGGCGCCGAAAAACCAACGCTTAGCCCTGTACGTCCTGGTCAGCGCCTCAATTCGTGATCTTGTTGGCCGTGTCGCCAGCGTGGACCCGCAGCGTGTCGTGGGCGCCTTCATGTTCGGGCGGGGTGATCGCCGCTCCGGAGTCGGTGCCCAGGCGTTTCGGCAGAGGGATCGTCACGGTGGCGTCGGACCACTGAGGTTGCGGGCTTCCTGCAGTTGGTCTTCCAGGGTGACGATGCGGCAGGCGGCGTCGAGCCCGGTGCCCTGGTCGACCAGTTCCCGGACGCGGGCGGCCAGGCGCAACTGGGAGCGGGAGTAGCGGCGATGCCCACCGGAGGAGCGCTGCGGGTCGATCAGTTGTGCCTCGTCCAGGCTGCGTAGGAATGCCGGGGTGGTGTCGAGCATCTCGGCGGCGCGGCCCATGGTGTAGGCGGGGTAGTGCTCGTCGTCGAACTTCTCGTCCGCGGTCTGCGGGTCGTGGGTCTCTGGGGTCATCGCGCCTCCGCATCATGAGGGGCCCCGGTGCGTTGGCACCGGGGCCCCAGGGTTGTGGGTTTCACTTCCATCAGCCGACCGTGAGATCGGCCTTCTGTGTCCGCGTGCTCCGCACTAGAGGCGGAGACTGCGGGGATCGCGTTCGCGTAACCGAAGACCACCTTCCAATCCGATGGGACTGCGGTACCCGCCCGGCGCAACTCAGCCGGAGGCAGGCGATCCGATGGTGTGCAACCCTTCCCTTCTCCTCTGTTTCCTGACTTACCTATCCGCACGCGACTGTCGACTCCGGGCCTTCTTGCCTGCTCCGGTCGTGCCTTGCCGACTGTCCTTGGTCACCTGCCGGAACCCCTTCCACTGAACGGCCCCGGACTGCCTGACCGTCTTGCACTTGCTCACGGGTAGTTCGTCATCTCCCGTGCCACTAGACGTTCTCTCTCTCGCAACGAGCAGAAGATTACACACACCCAGCGGGGAATGTCTACTCCAGCGATCATAGATTTCATCGATCAGGTGAGGAAACTCTGCTCACCTGCGGCTTTCCGCCGTGCTCATCCCTTGCGGCTCGGGACGGGATCGCCCATCGCGGCGGGTGCTGCCCTGCGCCGGTCCGCGAGCCGCCGACATCGCCCAGCTTGATAACGATGACGTGCAGGCCTTCGCGTGTCGGGGCCAAGTGCTCGTGCGCCGCCGAGCGACTGGTGGTGCAGCGACGTAGTCGACGCCCACCAGTGCCCGATGTGACGTTTCTGTGGTCGCTGCTGCAGAAAATCCGCCCTGCCCTGGGGGGTCTCTGGCGGTCCGTGGAGGAGGCGGGCCGATCGGCCCGCAGCGCTCGGAGGGTGGGGATCGCCGTTACTTCCGCTGTCAGCCGCGGCGGTTCAGGCGTGTCCGGCAGCGGGTTGACGAGGGCGCCCCGCTCGCTGCTGGGTGGCGGATCATCAGCGCTGAAGATCCACTCGCCGAAACACGCCAGGCCGGGCCCTGGCGCGCACAGCCGGGTGATCGCCGCGGCGTCCGGGTTGACGGCGGCCGGGTGGCGTGTAGGGTCAGTGGCGGTCGTTGTTTCTGGGTTCGTGTTTTGTGCATGCTCGCAGGATGTTGATGCGGGCGAGCTTCTTTCTTTGGTCGCAGCTGGAGTTAGCCGCCGTCTGAGATCCCCCGGCCCGGGCTTCCGCACGGTGTGGTCGCCTGTCATACCCCAGCTCCCAGGAGGAGACACGCATGACTAACGGAACCGTGAAGTGGTTCAACTCGGAAAAGGGCTTCGGCTTCATCGCTCCGGACGAGGGCGGGCCGGACGTGTTCGTGCACTACTCGGCGATTGATGCCGGCGGGTTCCGCAGCCTGGAGGAGGACCAGCAGGTGTCCTACGAGGTCAGCCAGGGTCCCAAGGGTCCGCAGGCCGACGCAGTGCGCGTGGCCTGAGACTCCGCCTGAGTTTCTTCCCGGCCCGTGCCTCGTGCGCGGGCTGGGGAATCGCGGTTTCGCCGGCATAGCTCCCGCACCCTCCACTTGCGGTGCGGTTGAGGCGCGCCGAACCGATCTACCTCAGCAGCACGTTCGCCGCCGTCGTGACGCCCCCACTGGGCGCGTCACGAGCCAGCTGGACGCAGCCTGCTGCAACACCAGTTCCTCTCCGTTCCGGTTGAGCCGAGCCCGTTTTCCACGGGTCCGGGTTCCCGGAGCATTGTTCCTGCCTGCGGCCTGCAGCCGCGACGCTCTGCGTCGCGCCACGCCACCGGATCCTTCTACGTGCATTGGAGCCCGATGCGGGCCATGTCCTGCCTGATCACGACCCTATCCACGGTGTTCACAGTGGACGGTGACCTCGCCGGTGCGGAAGTCACCCGGCTGGCCGAGCGGCTCTGGCCGCATGTGCTGACCGCACCACCGGAAACGCTCGTGGACCTGGCCCAGGCCACCACCATCGATGCCGCCGGGCTCGACCTCCTCGTCGCCGCACACACCTACGCGGCCCATCGGCAACTCCCGCTCCACCTCGTCGACGCGGCGCCCCGCGTGCACCGCGTGCTGCATGCGGCCGGAGTGAGCGCGCTCCCGGCCCGCAGCCCCCGCACGGAGTTCGCGACCACCAACAACTCGAACGCGGCACCGCGGCAGGACACCGCGGTGGTGATGGCGTGATGCGACACTCCCGGCACGTCGCGCGGACGTTGTCCGATGATGCCTGGCAGATCACCGATGCCGAAGGCCAGCACACTGCGCGGATCGCCGGCACCGAACACGATGCGATCGCCCGCGCCCACCACCAGCTCGCCGCCTACGGCGGAGGACGCGTGTTCCTCACCGACGCCGACTAACCACCCCGCCACCACTGGCCGCACATGTGAAGCCAAAACGGGTGCGCCCGTGGGCTTCAGCGTTCCCGAAAGGACTTTGCTGTGAACCTCTCTACTTCCCTCCGACCCAGCAACGGGCCTCGGACCGGCTCCGCACACGTTGACCGGCGCGGCACCCTGCCGCGTCACAACGCGCATCGCCCGGCTCCCGGACGAGGATGCCGGTGGCGCCCGTTGCGTTCCTCGACCCCGTCTCACCCCGCAACGTTCCAGTACCCCACCACCGGCGAGTAGACCAAGGCGAGGACACCCTGCGCCCGCTGCGGACCCCGTTCACCACCGACGTGGCCGGTGATCGGTGATCGACGGCCACGACCAAGCAGCAGCACGAAACCTTCGTATCCTGGTGGCATGAGCGAAGTTTTGACGACGCGTCGCGCCTATGCGTCGGTCAAGCCCCGGATGCGGGGGTGGATTCACCTGGCCAGCGTGATCGGGTTCGCCGCCTCCGGCACCGTGCTCATCACCCTGGCCGCAACCAGCGGCTCGCCGACAACGGCAGTGGCCGTGGCGCTCTACGTGGCCGGGGTGCTCGGCCTGTTCGGTGTCAGCGCCGTCTATCACCTCATCACGTGGCGCTCGGAACGTGCCCGCACGTGGATGCGGCGGCTGGATCACTCGATGATCTTCCTTCTGATCGCAGGCACCTACACTCCGATCGGCCTGCTGGCCCTGCCAAGTGGCACCGGCCGCATCGTGCTGGGCGTGGTCTGGGCCGGAGCACTCGGCGGCATGCTGCTCAAGCTCGCCTGGCCCCATGCACCCCGGTGGGTCGGTGTCCCGCTCTACATCGCCCTCGGCTGGGTCGCGGTGTTCGTCCTCGGCGACCTGCTGCACACCGCCGGCGCAGGACTGGTGCTGCTGCTGGCCGGTGGCGTTCTCTACACCCTCGGGGCCATCTGCTACGCCACCCGGTGGCCCGACCCGTGGCCGAGCACCTTCGGATACCACGAGGTCTTCCACACCGCCGTCACCGCCGCCGCGATCTGCCATCACATCACCATCTGGCTCCTCCTCCCCACAGCAACCGCCACGCCCTGACGACCAAGCAGCCCAGGACCCCCGGTCTTGCGGCGCCGAGGCTTCCGTCAGGAGCTGGAGCAGGCCTTCGCCCACCACGCATCAGCCGTAACACCAGCGCAGCGATCACCCGCACTCCGCCTGCCGCTTTCACCAGCGGCTGTCGCCGGGAGCCAGCAGGCTGGTGACCTCTGCGATGGCCTCACCAGAGGGTTTGAAGTAGCGGCGGACGTTCTCCGGCTTCCTATGCCGGGACTTCGCCATCAACAGCAACAGGCTCGCGCCCTGCTCGCCGGGATGGGTCAGCGCCGAGTGGCGGAACTCGTGCAGATCCCACCCGGTACCCGGCCCCTGGAGCGCGGTGTGGGCGTCAAGAAGGGCGCGGGCCCGGCCGTAGGACAGCCGCGCCAGCTCGGTGTCCGGGCAGGTGTCGCGGGGGCCGAGGACCTTGCCGGAGCCGGGGCGGCGCCTGGTGAGGAACGCCGGGGCAGAAGGCGAGCGGTGCCGGCGTCCCAGTAGACGGTTTCCAGCACGACGTCCTCGCGGGCCTGGCCCCGGCGACGGGTCATCGCTCGCGCGCCCTTGGCCCTCACTCCGGCTCGGCGTCCGGCAAGGTCGAGATCCTCGATGTTGAGCCCGAGGATCTCGTCGGCGCGGGCGGCGGTTTCGTAGAGCATCCGGTAGAGCGTCTTCTCGCGGAGCGCGACCTCGCGACGTGCCACCACCCGATCGATCGCCAGCCGGGACCGCACCGGCGTCTCGGAATCCGGCGTCGCGAGCCGCTTGGTCCACCCCGGCACAGCCGGGGCCTCATGGCCGCGATCACGACACCAGGACAACCACGAACCCACCGCAGCACGGCGAGCGTTCCAAGTCCCCACCGCAGCCCGGCCCCACAGCCACTCCAGGGCCTCGCCGACCTCATCGTCGGCCACCACTGCGAGCGGGCGGTGCTCGCTCGCAGTGGTGGCCGACGGTCTTGCCGATCGCGGTGGTGTAGCCGCGGATCGTGTTCGGGTTCGCCAGCGAGTCGAGAAAGAGCTCCGCTGCCCGGCCCACGGTCAGCGCCGTGGTGTCGGTCGGCAGCGCAACGACGGTGGACACCCGGCTCTCCCCTTGCTGCAGATAACAGGGCCGCTTCACGTGCCGCTTCAGAGACGCCTGCGCAGGACGCGATCAGCGATAGGGCAGACAATAGAGCGCTATCTGTGCCAAGACTTCAAGAACCTGCCGAAGCCGGTGCCGCGTTGATCGGCGACCAGCAGGGACGAGGGCTTAGCGCCAGTTCCGATGTTCCTCAAGCCCCGACGCCTGGCCGACGGCATTCGGCTACCACGAGTTCTTCCACTTTGCGGTGTCGGTGGCGGCAATCTGCCACCACATCGCCATCTGGCTGCTCCTGGTCCCGTAAGCACCGCGCCGCATCGCGGAAGCGCTGCTGCCACACGCAAGGATCGTCGCGGTGATGCGACCACAGGCGACGGGCTTCGGTGCGCGTGAGCCACCGGCCGCACGTACGACAGCGCACTGGAGCCGCCTCGACCTCGTCCCGCATGCGTTCCGCGTGCGCTCCGACCTCCAGGCCCGCCACCAGACCCGACGACCACCCGGCAGCGCGGCAGGTGTTGAGAATCGAACCCTTCTCAACGTGATCAACAACTAGCCGGATCGTGACGCCGAACCGCCTCGGCCATGTCGGAAAACGTGTTGCAAAGCCGGACTGTCGATAACCCGGTCAGCGCCCTTTGTCGTACAGTCGGCGCGCTCGCGATCACGAAAGGTGCCGCCGATGCCCCACACTCCAGCCGAACTCGTCCTCGACGGCGACCCGCTCGACTCCATCGGTGGCGGCGCGCGCGTCGGCTACGCCCGGGTCTCCACCCGGATCAGAACCTGCGCCGCCAGGTCGACGCCCTCACCAACGCCGAGTGCATCCGGGTCTTCGAGGAGAAACTGTCCGGAAAGAACGCTGCACGGCCCGAGCTGTGGGCCTACCTAGACTACCTCCGCGAAGGAGACACCCTCGTCGTCCTGGAGCTCTCCCGCCTCGGCCGCAGCCTCGCCGATCTGCTGTCCCTGGTCAGCGGGCTCCGGAAGCGCGGCATCGGGTTCACCTCCCTGCACGAGAACCTCGACACCACCATCCCAGGCGGCCGCCTGGTCTTCCACGTCTTCGCCGCCCCGGCCGAGTTCATCCGCGAACTCATCGTCGACGGCACCCGCGAGGGCCTTGCCGCCGCCCGCGCCAACGGCGTCCGCCTCGACCGGCCACTGGCCATGCCCCGAACAGGTCCGCCACGCCCGCGCCCTGCTCGCCGAGCCCGACAACACCGTCGCCTCCATCGCCCGCCTGCTCGGCGTCTGCCGCTCCACGATCTACAAGTACGTCCCCGAACTCAGCACCAACCGAGCGATCGACCCCGGACCCGGCCCGGCAGCCAGCGCTTCCGAGCTAACCGTTGGTTTTTCGGCGCGTGCTACCGGGACGCCCATCGCAGCACCCGACGGAGTGATCCCACTTCGCCGCTGACAGCAGTTACGCTGCACTCCTCAACTGGCCCATTTCAGAGAGCACCTCTGGCCCGTTTCGCAGAGCGTCATCACGAGTACCTGGACTGGCGCGCCACCTACCTCGTGCTCGCCGCCGTGGTCGGGGTCGTGACGATCCCGCTGCACGCCGGTCTCACCTTGCCCTGGCCTGCGGACGGTCACCACGATCCCGCCTCAAGTCATGGCACTGCGGCTGTGATTGCCCGCAGTCGTGCGTTCGTGGCGCTGCTGGCGACCATGGCCATCGGTGGGTTCGGCGTCTACGCGGTGGTGATCAACCAGGTGCCGCTGCTGACCGAACGCGGCCTCGATACCCAGCTGGCGGCCTGGGCGTTGGGCCTTGGCGGCCTCGGTCAGGTTCTCGGGCGGCTGGGCTATGCGCCCCTGCAGCGCCACACCAGCGCCCGCGGGCGCACTGTGATCATCCTGGCCGCCTGTGCCGCGGCGACGGTGTTGCTCGGGCTCCTCCCGAGCCCGCCGCTGCTGCTCGTGGCCGCCGCGATGCTGGTGGGCATGACCCGCGGGGTGTTCACGCTGCTGCAGGCCACCGCCGTCAGCGACCGGTGGGGCACCGCCGCCTACGGACGCTTGTCCGGGCTGCTGTCGGCACCACTGATGCTGGCCATCGCCCTGGCCCCCTGGGGTGGGGCGTCCCTGGCACAGGGCTTGGGTGGCTACCCGGCCCTGTTCCTCGTTCTGGGGGTGATGACCGCGGTCGGGGCGCTACTGGCACTCGCCACCCGGCCCCAGCGTCACGCTCCCTAGCTTGCTGCAACGGTGTTGTTAGCTCGCGGCTGATGAACTTGTTGGCCCTGTGGGAAGGACACAACTCTGATCGAGGACCCCCGCAACGCTACTCGCCCCGGCGAGCCCGCTGGCGAGGTCAGCTGGGGAGCAGGCCTTCGAAGATCCGTTGGCCGAGCTGTTCGGCCTGTTCCGGTGCGAGGATCTCTCCGGGGATCTGGGGGTGGGCGTGTGTCCAGCTGTCTGCGTGGCACTGGGTTGTGAAGGCGTTGAGGTAGTCGCAGCAGGTCTCGGCTGAGGCCCCGTGGCCAGGCTGCGCACCGACGAACACCACTGCGGTGGCCGGGGTCCAGATGAACCGGCCGTTGGTAGCGGTCATGGTGATCGGGGCACCGTCGACCGGGTCGACGGTGGTGATCACCGCGTCGGTCCCAAGCATCGGCGGGATGCCCAGCGCGTCGATCACACACATCGCGGAGACCTGGGCTCCGCCGGCGAGCCGCACCCGGTGCGGGGTCGGGAGTGCCGAGAACGGATATGCGGCGGCGATCCCGCCGTCCGGGGCCAGCCGCACGACGTCGGCGTCGTGCAGTCGGCCCAGTACGTCGTCGACCCCGGCACCGCCTACAGCCTTGGCCAGCTCGCTGCGGGAGGGCGGGCCTCCTGTGGTGGCGAACGCGCGCAGGATCACGTGGTGCACAGCGCGCTCGACCGCGTCTGCCGGGGTCGCCCGCTCCCGTTGGCCCCGCAACACCTCTGCCTGGGCGGTGGATGTGGCGCAGCAGTCCCCCGCAAGGGACGAGACGAGGCGGGGAATGTCGCCCTCAACGTCGGCGATGCCCAGAGCCCGCCGCAGATCGGTCACCGACGGCGCTCCCAGGACGTGGCCATCGGCGTCTCGGTAGAGCCGGCACGACACACTCGGCGGTTGCCCCGGCTCGGCGAACGGATCAACCCCGTCCACCAGCAGTGTCGGGGAACCGGTCATGCCCACCGCAGCTGCCGTCTCAAGGTCCGACACGAGTCGATGCGCCACCTCGACCGCCTCCGGATGACCAATCACCGCTTGCTCCAGGCGCTGGTGCAGCAGCGCGACATTGGGACAATCCGGTACCTGCAGGATCTCCAGCCTCCTCGTGCATCCTCCCGGGGATTGTGCAGCGCATGCAACAGCGGGCACCGGCGGTCCGGGCGAGGCAGTTCGCAGGTGGCGGCGAGCTCAGCCAGCGAATCCTGCATGCGTTGCAGCTCGACGATCCGCCGCTCCAGCTCGGCCATCTTGGCCGTGGCCCGCCCGGGCCACATCGCAGTCCTGCGGACCCCCATCGGCCAGCGCTAGCAACTCACCGATCTCGTCGAGGGTGAACCCACGCTGCTGCGCCTGCTTCACGAACCGCACCACCTCCACCGCCCCGGCCGGATACACCCGGTACCCCGACGCCGACCGCGGCGGCCGCTCCAGCAGCCCCGACGTTCGTAGTACCGCAACGTCTGCACACTCACCCCGGCCACCTCGCCGCTGCGCACACTCCATTCTCAACCCTGTACCCCACAACAGGGTCAACCTCGCCCACTCCCTCCGGCGGCTCAGGGGCACGGCAGGTTAGCCGACTGCTTCGCGCTGCTGGAGCCCCTCGGCGATCGCGGCCACGGCCGCCTTCGCGGTCCGGCTGGCGCCGACAAGCGTGGCGGAGGCCCAGCCGGTCCAGTCCCCGTAGCCGAGCAGGTGCAGTCGCGGTTCCTGCAGGCAGCGGGTCCCCTCGGTGGGCACCGCGCGGTCACGCATCTCCAGTCCCAGGGGTGCGAGGTGGTCGAGGTGGGGGTGGAAGCCGGTGCACCAGATGATCGCGTCGCAGTCGAGTTCGCGGCCGTCGTCCCACGCGATCCCGTGTTCGGTGAGCCGGTTGAACATCGGCTCCGCACGCAGGACGCCGCGGTCTCGGGCATCTCGCACGCTGGGCACCATCACGATGTCGCCGAGACTGCGGGGCCCGCCGTTGTCGGGGATGCCGGCTCGGCGTGCGGCCTCGCGCTGGGTGGCCACGTCGAACAGCACCCGCCCGTCGACGTCGTCGGGCATCAACCGCGGCGACCGGCGGGTCGTCCACGTCGTTTCGGCCACAGTGGACACTTCGGCGAGGATCTGCGCTGCGGAGTTGCCGCCACCGACCACCACCACGCGCTGACCGGCGAACTCCCGCGGGGTGCGGTAGTCGATGGTGTGCAGCCGCCGACCCGCGAACAGCTCCCGGCCGGGGTAGGACGGCAGGTGCGGAGCGGCCCAGGTGCCGGTCGCGCTGATCACGACCCGGGCCCGCCACACTCCCCGGTCGGTCTGCACCGCCAGCCACGCGCCCGCATCGTGCACCCCCTCCGCTCGCACGGGCCGCTGCACCGGCAGCTGGTAGCGCTTTTCGTAGGCGGCGAGGTAGCCCACGACATGCTCGGCGGTGGGGAACTCTTCGCCGGGTTGTCGCGGCATCCACCATCCGGGCAGCGGGCTGTACTCGGCCGGGGAGAACAGCCGTAGCGAGTCCCAGTAGTGCCGCCAGGCGCCACCGGGTTCGGGCTGGTCGTCGAGGATGACGAAGTCCAGGCCCGCCCGCCGCAGGAAATACCCCGCCGCCAGACCGGCCTGACCGCCACCGATCACCACCACGTCCCGGACCTCGGCCACTCCCGCGCCTCCCCAATCTGCTCACGGCTACAGGGCCTCCTGGCGGCGTGGCGAGTCGCCGGTCACACTGCGGCAGGAAGGCTGCCACCGAGCTTGCGTTCTTATCTAGATGGATGTCAAGTTAGACGCATGTCGAACCAAGAGCTGCCGATCGTTTCGTGCGACGAGGCCGAGCCCTGTGCCAGCGCCGTGATGCGGGAGCCGCTGACCGCCGAGCAGGCCACCGAGCTGGCGAAAGTGTTCAAGGCGATCGGCGAGCCGGTGCGGTTGCGGCTGCTGTCGCTGATCGCTTCCCATGCCGGCGGCGAGGCCTGCGTGTGCGACCTCACCGACGCCTTCGACCTGTCCGGCCCGACGATCTCCCACCACCTCAAAGTCCTGCGCGAAGCCGGGATCATCGAGGGCGACCGGCGCGGGACGTGGATCTACTACCGCGTCCGCCCCGAGACCCTGCGGCTGCTGTCGGACTCCCTGGCCCCAGCGACGGACGCGGTGGTGACGGCATGAGCCAGAACGCTGACAACGCGGTGGTCGCGAAACTGTCCACTCTGGACCGTCTGCTGCCGGTGTGGATCGGCGCCGCCATGGTGGTCGGCCTGCTCGCGGGGCGGTGGATCCCCGGCCTCGGCCCGGCACTGGACACGGTGCAGCTCGACGGGGTCTCGCTGCCGATCGCCCTGGGCTTGCTGGTGATGATGTACCCGGTACTGGCCAAGGTCCGCTACGACCGGCTGGACACCGTCACCGGCGACAAGCGCCTCATGATCTCCTCGCTGGTGCTCAACTGGGTCCTTGGCCCGGCGCTGATGTTCGCCCTGGCCTGGGTCTTCCTGCCGGACCTCCCGGAGTACCGCATCGGCCTGATCATCGTGGGCCTGGCGCGCTGCATCGCCATGGTCATCATCTGGAACGACCTGGCCTGCGGGGACCGGGAAGCCGCCGCTGTCCTGGTCGCGTTGAATTCGGTGTTCCAGGTCATCGCCTTCGCCGCGCTCGGCTGGTTCTACCTCTCCGTGCTGCCGGGCTGGCTGGGCCTGCCCCAGGTCGGCCTGGATGTCTCGGCGTGGGAGATCGCCAAGAACGTCCTGATCTTCCTCGGCATCCCGCTCGTCGCCGGCTACCTCACCCGCAAGCTCGGCGAGAAGGCCAAGGGCCGCGAGTGGTATGAGGACCGGTTCCTGCCCAAGATCGGCCCGGTCGCCCTCTACGGGCTGCTGTTCACCATCGTGATCCTCTTCGCCCTGCAAGGGGATGCGATCACCTCCAACCCGCTGGACGTGGTCCGCATCGCGCTACCGCTGCTGGTGTACTTCGCCGTGATGTGGGCCGGATCGTTCGCGCTCGGCAAGGCCATCGGCCTGAACTACGAACGGTCGGCGACGCTGTCGTTCACCGCCGCGGGCAACAACTTCGAACTCGCCATCGCGGTGGCCATCGCGACCTTCGGCGTCACCAGCGGCCAGGCGCTGGCCGGTGTCGTCGGCCCCCTCATCGAGGTCCCGGTGCTGGTCGGGCTGGTCTACGTCTCACTGGCCGCTCGGCACTGGTTCAGTTCCACCTCCACGGAGGCCGACCATGTCCGCACCACCTAGCCACCACGACGCCGAGGAGTACCGGCCGACCAACGCCCAGGTCACCGCACTTCTCGATCACGCCGCTGCCGACCTGCACACCCAGTTCGAGGGTGTCTTCGCGACGGAAACCATCCACGCCGTCGTGCTCGAGACCTACCAGCAGTTGCACGCGACCGCCCGCGTGCATACCCACCTGACCACCCTGGCCACCCGGTTCGCTCGCGAGCGGCTGGCCGACATCGCCAAGAATCAAGGAGCCATCGTGCCCTCCACTCCCGAGGTCCTGTTCGTCTGCGTGCACAACGCCGGCCGCTCCCAGATGGCCGCCGCCCTGCTGCACCACCACGCCCAGGGCCGGGTGACCGTCCGCTCCGCCGGCTCCGCACCCGCCGACACCATCAACCCCGCCGTGCTCGAGGTGATGAACGAACTCGGTCTCGACCTGTCGCAGGAGTTCCCGAAGAAGCTCACCACCGACGCCGTCGAAGCCGCCGACGTAGTCATCACCATGGGCTGCGGCGACGCCTGCCCCGTCTTCCCTGGCAAGCGCTACCTGGACTGGGAACTCACCGACCCCGCCGGGAAGTCCATTGAGGACGTCCGTCCGATCCGCGACGACATCGACCGCCGCGTCCAAGCGCTGCTGGCCGAGCTGGTGCCCGAGGCCGCGAAGTGAGCAATTTCCGCAACGTGATCATTGTGGGCTCTGGCCCTGCCGGGTACACCGCTGCGGTGTACGCCGCACGGGCGGAGCTCGAACCACTCGTCTTCGAGGGCACCCAGGTGGCGCGTTGATGACCACTACCGAAGTGGAGAACTTCCCGGGCTTCCGGGAAGGGATCATGGGCCCCGACCTGATGCAGGAGATGCGGTCCCAGGCCGAGCGTTTCGGCGCCGAGCTGCGGGCCGAGGACGTCGAACGCCTCGACCTGACTTGGTAGATGAGGCGGCTTAACCTGCTGAACCGGGACTTCACCGCCAGCGCACCGAACGAGAAGTGGGTCACCGACGTCACCGAGTTCACCATCACCGACCGCAAGGTCTATCTGTCACCGGTGATGGACCTGTTCGACCGGCAGATCATCGCCTACTCGGTGAGTACCTCACCCAACCTCGCACTGACCCACTCGTCACTCCGCGACGCGCTCGCGACGCTGGAGGCGGGCCAGACACCGCTGGTGCACTCTGACCAGGGCTTCCAATATCAGCACCGCTCCTGGCGCCGGCTGCTGGCCGATGCGGGCGCGACCCAGTCGATGTCCCGCAAGGCCAACTGCCACGACAACGCCGTGATCGAGAGTTTCTTCGGGCACCTCAAGGAAGAACTCTTCCACCACACCCGCTACCTCAGCCTCGAGGCGTTCACGACCGCCCTGGATGACTACATCGTCTGGTTCAACACCACACGGGGCCACACACACTGCGAGGGCCTGAGCCCGGTGCAATACCGAGCCCAAGCCCTCGCTGCCTAAACTCTTACTTACCCGGTCCAACTTCCGGGGACCAGTTCATAGAAGCGGTGCCCTTTGGCTCCGGCGCCGGCGGAGAGCTTCTGCCAGGCCCGCTTCGGCAGCTTCTTGACCAGGACGTCGGCGCGGAACTTGCCCGCGCGGGTGGTGATCTGATGGTCGCAGGCGACGGCGAGGACATAGCCGATCTGCCGTCCCTCCAGCGTGGTCCGTAGATGCGGGTTGCCTCCGTAGACCTCGTCACCGGCTACCCAGGACGCGGGGACGTCGGCGTCCAACGCACGGCCGATCATGCGGGCAGCGAGCGCGGGTTTCGTGGCAAAGCCGACGGTGTCAGGGATCCCGGCCGCACGGCAGCGGGCCGTGTCCTGGGTCCAGGAGTACGGAACGTACAGTTCCCGGTCGATCGCCGCGTGCCCCCACGGGGTTGAGTAGGCGAGATAAACGGCCACCTGACTGTTCTCGACGCGTCCGGCGGTGCCGGTGTACTGACGCTGCACGCCCACCGTGGCGGTGCCCTTCTTCAGGTCGCCGGTCTCATCGACGACCAACACCACGTCGCGGTCGTGCAGCTGCTCGACGACGAAGCTGCGGATGTCGTCGCGGACCGCGTCGGCGTCCCATCTGGCCCTGGACAGCAAGTGCTGCAGGCCGTCCGGTTGCGTCCCCGGCGTACTCGGCGAGCGTCCAGCAATTCTTGCGTGGCAGGTCCGACAGCAGACCGAGCACCATCGCCCTCGCCCGGCGCCGCGGTTCCACCCGGGCGAACCGCCCCGCGATGCGGCCCATCAGGACCTCGAACCTGTCCTGCCACCGGGCAGGATCTATGCTGTGACCTGCGGCAACCGTCTGATCTTCTATCTTCACACACCGATGATCAACGGTGGCCTCACCGGTTCCCGGACCAACTCCAGAGCCTCGACAAAGTCGCGTGATGTCTGATTCTGAGAGGACCCTGGCGTGTTCAACTTCGGGATCGAAAGCTACCGGCCTCAATGGCTCAACGGTTGCTCCGCGGTCGTGGCAGGCCACGGTCAGCAGCTGCGCGCGCTCATCGGCCTCCCGTTGACCCATGCCTGGCTGGTCTGGGACGTTCAAGACAGCGAGTGGTTCCCCGACTGCCCAGTCCTGCTCGACTTCGCCGAAGAACAGGTTGAGATCAACCACGCAAAGTTCGACGACCTCTCGATCACCTGGAACACGGTCGACCCCCACCAGCCGGTCCGATGGCCCGACTTCGATCTCCAGTGGTGCCACGACATGCGCCCCGAGCTGCATGCCCTGCAGGGCCAGGTCCTTCAGGACGTCGAGCTCCTCGAATGGACCGGGAGCGACATGGCCCAGGGAACAGTCGCCGTCAGCTTCTGCTTCCCCCACAGCCAACTGACCATCTTCAACGCCCTCGACGAGAACGGGCTGACCTTCGGGCCACCGGAGTCGCGCTACCAGCGTCACTCACTGCGCTAACGCAACCGCCCCGAAACCGGGCACCCTCACGCGTGCCGAGGCCCCGGGACCGGCTCCGATCAGAAATCACGATCTACGGCTGGAGTACTAGGCATGCGATGCACCAAGGCTTGAGCGAGGAACGAACGAAGGCGCGGGAACAGCGGGACGTGGCGGTGCTACAGCGGTGCGGTCGGAGATTCGGTGCTTGGTCAAACTCTGCTCCGGGCCCAGGGAGTCCATAGTTAATCCATGTTTTATGGTCCGCTGCGGGGTGTGTTGAACCACGATGAACCACGTGTTGACGTCGGTATCGCCGCAGCTCAGCGCGATCAGCTACACTCCAGCACGGCAAGCCTTGGAAACGTCCAAGTTTCGGTTCGTATCCGACCGGAGGCACACAGCTTCCCTGGCCAGAGGCTGTTGGCATCTTCTGGGACTTGCTTGGCGGTGGGGGTATCCACCGTTCACTCATTGCATTGGTCCCTCGGCACGGGCATTGCTTTACGGCTACCGATCATGTGGATGCGTTCAGTAGTCGACAGTGAGCCGTGTCGGCTTCGCGCACGCGGAGATGGTTCCGCGAACCCCCGGAACAGTCGTGTGTCGGCCTTGCACCCGACGAGCGCCCGTTCGGGTTCAACATGTCGAGGCCGTCAACGAGTCTGGTGTCCCAAGGCTTTGAGGACATCGGAGATCCACACTAGAGCGTAGGGCGGGACCGGTTCTCCACGGGAGAGCAGCTGTGCGAGGTTGTTCCAGGATTCGGAGAGTTGGCCGACGGTCAGCTGTTCTGGGTCCGGTTGGGTGTAGATGTCGTAGGCGGCTTCCGGTGGGATCGACCAGAAGTAGTCCTTGTCGAGTTCGACGGTCTCGCCTGCCTGTTGTTGTAGGTTGTCCAGTGCCTGGTTGAGGACCTGGCGTAGGACCTCGACGGACACCACGGACTCGTCGTTGCTCATCGTGCACCCTTGTAGATCTTGTCGATGTTCTCCCGGAACGTCTGGATCTCTTTCTCCAGATGCCTGACACGGCCGTCGATGATCCGCTGGCGGACCTCGTCGTTCGGGGCGTTCTTGAGAATACCTTTGTTGTCGTAGGCTTCTGGATCGCGCTTGTAGGCGTCCAGCTTGTCTTCGTGTTCTTTGATGAGTCGTTCGTAGGACTCGACGGAACGCCGGTCTGACTGCGACAACTCTGACGGGTCCTGCGTTGCTTCATCCGCCGCCGCGTCTGACTCGTCGGTGTCGACGACTTCGGTGTAGTCATCGCCTGCCGCTTCGGCGCCCAAGCCGGCCATCGCGACCCCGATCATCCCCACGCCGGTTGCGATTCCAGCTGTGGAGACGGCGCCCAGTGGGACTCCGGCGACCGCGCCGACACCGGTGGCGTCGAGTGCGACACCGGCGGTCTCCCCGGCGGCGCTGACAGCCGTGAGCGCGGCACCCCCTACAACGCCGAGGACCATTTCGGGGTGGTTGAGCGCGGCGTTACCGAACGAGGCAACGGCATTGACCGCGGCGCCGGCGGCGTCGCCAATGACCTCCCCGGCTTGTGCCAGCCAGCTTCTTTCCGGGGCCTTGTCGCGTGCGCTGCCGACGACGTCGGAGGCTTGCTCGGCCGCAACCTCGAGCTGGCTGCGAGCGTTGTTGAGGATGTTGCGGGCCTGCTGCCGTTTGGCTTCGCCGGGGTCCTGGAAGGGGATGTTGACCGGGCCGGAACCCAGGGGCACTTGCTGCTCGGCCTGGGAGACCGCGCGGTCGTGCTGTTTCTTGGCGTAGTTGGTTTGGGCCTCGCCGGCATCCCAGAGCGCGATCGCTTCTCTGGCTTGCTCTTGTGCCCAGGCCAGGGTCCCGCTGTAGCGTTCCAACGCCTGGGCCGCCTGGTGGAAGCAGTCTCCGGCTTCGAGCCACTTCGTTGGCTCGCCATCGAAGGCTGACCGGAATTGCTCGGCTGCCTCGCCTTCCCAGCCTTCGGAGCTGTCGATGCGTTTGAGCCCGTCGCCTGCCTCGTGCAGGCTGTCGCCGTACGCCTTCATCGAGGCTGCGGTATCGCCGACTGCGTCCGGAAAGCCGGGAACGAGGGCTTTGGGGTCGGTGGTGGTTCCGAGTTCGGCCGCCACTACTGGGCCGCCGGGTCGTCGCCGCCGGCACGGTGCAGGATGCCCTCGAAGTGTGCTCGGGCGGCTTCGTCGGTGTGCCGGTAGGCCTGGACACAGTGATCGAGTCGCCCGGAGATCTCTTGAGTGTCCTCGGTCAGGTTGCTGACGCCTTCGTTCCAGCGGTCGCAGAACTCCGCGACGGTCGTGGCGAGCCGGTCGTGGCCGAAGGCGTCCGCTGGGCTGTCGATGTCGCTGACCTTGCGCCGGTTCATCGCGTTGATCGTGTCGCGCACGCCTTCCGATGCGTGAGTCAAGGCAGTCAGGTCGACGCGAAAGCCGTCCACCAACAAACTCCATCCTCGGCTCGTCTCCAGGTCATGGCACACCCTAGGCATGTCGAGAACGGGGCACGGCCGGTTGGTGATCATTCGCACGAACGGCGGAGCGCGGCACCGAGCTCTGGGGCCGGCGGGGGAGGTGAACAGGACACGTAGGTGGGCTGGCAACCGGTGTCCTCGTCGAGCCCGCGAACAACGAACAAGGCTGGACCGAACGAACCGCCGGGCGTGACCGGGTGGTGCCCTGTCGACTTCGATGGACTCATCCTTTCCGCCCGTGCGCGCGGCTGACATTCCAGGTCAACAAGGTCGACCCCTCGCATGCCGGGAATGGGTCTGCGGGCGCGAGGTGGATCGCGACGAAGCTGCGGTCGGACCCGCGCGTGGCGATGGTTCCCCGACTTACGTCACCGGGGCGGGCAGCTACCGATCGGCCCCACGCACACGCGGGACGGTCCCGTCGCGCCGGTGTTCGAGCTGCGACTGTCACTGTCGGCCCCGCGCACGCGGGGACAGCTCCGCAGCACTCGCATGATCTACACCTCTGCGGCCGTTGGCCCGCGCACGTGGGGATGTCTCCAGCAGGCAGTTGATGTGGACGTGTCAGCCGTGGTCGGCCCCGCACACGCCGGGGATGCCACTTTGCGGCGCAAGAAAGGGATCGGCGTGGCAACTAGGTCCGGAGGTTACCGGCTTCTCTGAGCGTCCAGCGGCGGTACGAGCCTGCGATCTGGACGGCGGCGGACCCGGGACGGTTGGAAAACCATGCCGGGTCCGGTGGCCGTCATTTAGCTGTAAGCGGCATCAAGCGCGGCGGCGGCAGCGGGGTTCTGTACGCCGCGGCCCATATACACGTTCTGGGTCATAGCCGGGTTGGCGTGGCCAAGCTGGTCGGCGATCTCGCGGGCGGTTTGCCCGGACATGTCCAGGATGGTGGCGACTGTCTTGCGGCCGACGTGCGTGGTGAAGCCTGGGTACTTGATGCGTTCCCGCATTCGGCGAACGGATCGCTGCATGTTGCTTGGGTGGCGCCAACCGAGCGTGCCAGACGGGAACACGGGATCGTTCTCATTGGCATCGATGGGTTTGCGCACTAGTAGTAGTGTATACAGGTAGTAGGGCAGCTTGATGACGCGCCTTGCTTTGAACGTCTTGCCCTCGTGCCGGACCAGTCCCTTTCCTGACACGGCGACGATGTTGCCCGAGACGAACAAATGTCCTGGTGGGATGATGTATGAGGTATCCTCAACCTGGATGTTCCATGTTTCGTCTGTGAGATTGAGGTCTCGCCATCGAACGGCGAGTGCCTCTCCGAATCTGGTTCCCGTGCCGAACAAGAACCGGATATAGTCGGGCAGGTCAGATTTCTTGGCAACCTTGTCGGCGTCGAGCTTGGCTAGAAAGTCCCTCAGTTGCTCGGCCGTCATCGCCACTGGCTTCTTGGTGGAGCCCTCGATGTCTGAGAGGTCGTGAACAGGGTTTCGTTTTATGGTCCCAGTTTCATCATTGCGGATGACGTACTGGATCACGCCGGACAGTACTGTTCGGATTCCTCGGCGTGTGTTGGCGGCGACCTCATCGTGCTCGAGCTTGGTCATAAATTTTTCGAGTCGATTGACGGTGCATTCGCGAAGAAGTAGGTGTCCAATTTCTGGAAAGACGTGCTTCTCTAGTCTTCCTTTGTAGCGGTCGTATGTAGTGCCTCGGCGGCGGGTCCGGATCTGGTCGAGGTAGAGCGCTGCGGCGTCCTTGAAGCGCGTGCCGGAGTCGAGCGCGGTCTGCTGACTGACTAGCTTGCCGAGCGCTTCGCGCAGACTCCGCCGTGCCTTCGTTTCGCTGCTGCTTCGGCGCTCCATTTGTCGAGTGACGCCGTCATGCGCCCGGTACTTGGCCATGGCGCGCCAGCTGGTGATCTTCGTCCCTGTAGGGATCTCCGCCTTGGGGACCCACTCGCCGTCGACTCTGCCGTGGATCCGGATCGAGCCCCAGGTGCCAAGCGGAAGTGGAGGGCGGGCCATGATCATCTCCCAAAAGGATGGGTTTAGGATGGGTGGCCCATGGTACGCCAAATGGCAGGCACAGCCGCGTATGGGCTGACCTGCACTGACGCGTGCCCCCGGTGCGACTCGAACGCACACTGGACGGATTTTGAGTCCGCTGCCTCTGCCGATTGGGCTACGGGGGCTTTCGTCGTCAGCATACGTGACCCTTGATCAACCACTCGATTCAGGGGTGTGCGGCACTTCTCCGGGCGGTTTGTCCTGGTTCGGGACCCTGGTGGTGGTGATCTTCGCGAGTTAGGTTCACAGCCTCTACTCCGGGTGGCCGGTCGAACACGGGGGGCCGTGATGGTCGATGAAACCAGGATCGAGTCCGCGACGGGCAGTGGCGACGACATCGGATTGCGGCGGAGCCTGAAGAACCGCCACCTCCAGATGATCGCGCTCGGCGGCATCATCGGCGCCAGCCTGTTCATCGGCAGCGGGGCGGTGATCTCCACTGTCGGGCCCGCGGCCGTGCTGTCCTACGCCCTGGGCGGGCTGATCGTCGTGCTCGTGATGCGGATGCTCGGCGAGATGGCGACCGCCGCTCCCACGCTCGGGTCGTTCATGGAGTACGCGCGGACCTCGCTGGGCGACTGGGCGGGGTTCACCATCGGCTGGCTGTACTGGTACTACTGGGTCGGCGTGGTCGCCTTCGAGGCCGTCGTCGGCGCCGAACTGCTGAACCCGCTGGTGCCGGTCGTGCCTCAATGGGTCATCTCGCTGGTGCTAATGCTGCTGCTCACCGCCACCAACCTGGTCTCGGTGCGGTCCTTCGGCGAGACCGAGTTCTGGTTGGCCTCCATCAAGGTCATCACCATCGTGATCTTCCTGGTGTGCGGGACGATCTTCGTGCTCGGGCTGTGGCCGGGCGCGGAGTTCTCGGTCGGCAACATCGCGCTGGACGGGTTCGTCGCCAAGGGCGGTTTCGCCGTGCTGCACGGCGTCGTCATCGTGATCTTCTCCTACTTCGGCACCGAGATCGTCACCATCGTTTCGGCCGAGTCGAAGGAGCCGGAGAAGGCCGTCGCCAAGGCCACCAAGGCGGTCGTGTGGCGGGTGCTGCTGTTCTACGTCGGTTCGGTGACCCTGCTGGTCATGATCACGCCGTGGCAGGAGATCCCCAGCGAGAGCAGCCCGTACGCCGCGGCCTTCGCCAGGTTCGGGTTGCCCGCCGCGGAAGTCGTGGTGAACGTGGTCGTGTTCACCGCGGTGATCTCGGTGCTCAACTCCGGTCTCTACACCGCCTCCCGGATGCTTTTCGCCTTGCAGCGGCGGAGTTTCGCGCCGAGCTGGGTGCGCGACATCAACCGCCGCGGCGTGCCGTGGAAGGCGATCCTGCTGTCCACACTGGTCGGTTACGTCGCCGTTGCCGCGAGTTACGTCTCGCCGGACACGATCTTCTACTTCATCATCAACTCCGCCGGTGCCGTCGCGCTGTTCATCTACGGGATGATCGCGGCCTCGCAGCTGCGGATGCGCCGCAGGCTGGAGCGGGAGGCGCCGGAGCGGCTGAAGCTGAAGATGTGGCTTTTCCCCTACTTGACCTGGGCCACGCTGGTCGTGATCGTCGCCGTGGTGGTCACCATGGGCGCCATCGAGGAGGTCCGATCGCAGCTCACGCTGAGTTTGATCAGCCTCGCCGCGATCCTGCTGATCTACGTCCTGTTCGTGCGGCGGCGGGTCGCGCGGGCTTGATCGTCGCGATGTCGCAATGGTCACGTCGCGTGTTTACCTCGGCGTGAAGTCACAGCCGGTAAGCTGCGGTTTCCCGATGCAGACCGCATCGGCGGACCCGATTTTTGGAGGATCCCGGTGACGACGCCGGCTGCCGAGGACACACGCGAGGCCAAGCCCGTCGAACGTCGCGTACTCGTGGCCGAGGACGAGGCGTTGATCAGGCTCGACCTGGTGGAGATGCTCCGCGAAGAGGGTTACCAGGTCGTCGGCGAGGCGGGCGACGGGCAGGAGGCCGTCCGGCTCGCCGAGGAGCTGCGCCCCGACCTGGTGATCCTGGACGTCAAGATGCCGAAGATGGACGGCATCGAGGCCGCTTCCAACATCGCCGGCGAGCGGATCGCGCCGGTGGTGATCCTGACCGCGTTCAGCCAGCGCGACCTCGTCGAGCGGGCGCGGGACGCGGGCGCGATGGCCTACCTGGTCAAGCCGTTCGCCAAGCGCGACCTGGTGCCGGCCATCGAGCTCGCGGTGTCCCGGTTCACCGAGGTGCAGGCGCTGGAGGCCGAGGTCGCCGACCTGACCGAGCGCCTCGAGGCGCGCAAGACCATCGAGCGGGCCAAGGGTCTGCTGATGAACAAGCACAACCTCTCCGAGCCGGAGTCGTTCCGCTGGCTGCAGCGGACCGCGATGGACCGCCGCACCACGATGAAGGCCGTCGCCCAGGCGGTGCTGGAGAACCTCTCCTAGTCCGGCGGCCCGGCGCCGGCCGCGGTTCGGCGGCCGACGCCGGGCAGCTCAGCGATGACCGGCGGCGTCCCACACCGGGCTGGTGGTGAAGTGCACGTCGTACCGGTCCTGGATGTCCTCCAGCGCCGACTCCGGCTCCTCTCCGCGAGTGATTCGCTGCAGCAGCCGGAAGAACTCGAACCGGTCGACGCCGGGCGTGATGTAGATGAAGATCTCCGCGGCGGAGTCCTCGGTCGCCGCGAACGCGTGCGGCACGCCGGGCGGCACCACCACGAAACCGCCCTTGCCGACGGTCTCGATCCGGTCGTCCAGCAGGATCTCCATGGCGCCGTCCAGGACGTAGAACACTTCGGCGGACGTCTCGTGGACGTGCGGGTGGGCGCCGTCCCCGCCCGCCGGAATGCTGATCAGGTTGGCGCCGGTGATGCCTCCGGTCGCGCTGCTGTCGGCCAGCAGCGTCTGCGTGGTGCCGGCCTGGATGATCTCTGCGTCGTCGGCGTGCACGACAACGGCTCGGGCAGTCATTTCCCCTCCGCAACGGGTGTGTGGTCCTTGCCGATCGAGTCCACATCCGGGGGCGGGGCCGAACAAGGCGCGATCACCACGCGCACCCATCACCGTTCATGATGGGAACGTGGAGATCAGGCAGCTGCAGTACTTCGTCGCGGTGGCCGAGGAAGGCGGGTTCGGCCGGGCAGCCGAACGCCTGAACATCGTGCAGCCCGCGGTGAGCCAGCTGGTTCGCAGGCTGGAACGTGAGCTCGGGGTGCAGCTGTTCGACCGGTCCACCCGGCAGATCCGGATCACCTCGGCCGGCGAGCGGCTGCTGCCGGAGGCGAGGGCGGTGCTCGCCGCCGCCTCGCGGGTGCTCGCGGTCGCCGGGGAGATCAAGGTCGGCACCGAAGGCGTCCTGCGGCTCGGCACCGGACGGGCCCCCGATCCACGTGTGTCGCGGCGGTCGACGACCTGGTCGTGGCGGCGCCGCGGCTGCGGGTGCGGATCGCCAAGTCGGGCCTCGCCGACCGGCTGGCGGCGGTCCGCTCCGGGGAACTGGACGCCGCCCTCGTGCGGGCCATGTCGTCGGCGCCCGGGCTGGAACTCGTCCCGCTGTGGACGGATCCGGTGTACGCGGTGGTGCCCGCGCGGCACCCGTTGGCCGACGAGGACGTGCTGAGCCTGGAGCAGCTCGCCGAGTTGCCGCTGCGCCTCGCGCCTCGCGACGCCAACCCGCCGTTCCACGACCTGATCACCGCCGCGCTGCGCGACGCAGGAGTCGAACCGCCCGTCGGGCCGCCGTTCACGCACCTGCAGGGCACGTTCGCCGATATCGCGACCGATCCCACCGCGTCGTGGACCGCGTTCTACCGCGCCGGTGATCTGCCGCCGGCCCGGCACGTCGCGATCCGTCCGCTGGCGGGCGTCGAGATCACCACGTCGCTGGCGGTGCCGCCGGGTCCGGCGGGGCCCGCGTTGAGGATGTTGCTGGACAGCTTCCGCGGGTGACAGATCACTGCCCCGGAGGCTGGTCGCGCAGGACGCAGGTCAAGCGCGCCGAGCAGGTCCGCCGGTCCTTCTCATCGGTGATCACGATGTCGTAGGTCGCCGTCGCGCGGCCCAGGTGCACCGGCGTGGCGACGCCGGTGACCACGCCCTCGGTGACCGCGCGGTGGTGCGTGCAGGTCAGCTCCAGGCCCACCGCGATCCGGTCGTCGCCCGCGTGCAGCGCGGCGGCGATGGAGCCCACGGTCTCCGCCAGCACCGCGTTCGCGCCGCCGTGCAGCAGCCCGTAGGGCTGGCGGTTGCCGGCGACCGGCATGGTGCCGACCACCCGATCGGGGGCCCATTCGACGATTTCGATGCCCATCAGCGCGGTGAGCTGCTCCTCGGCGGCCGTCAGCACCCGGTTCAACCGGTCGTTCTCGCTGGTCACAGCATTGCCGTCGTTGAGTGCGGCCACGCCTGGGTCCTCCTGTCGCCTCCGGTACAAGCTGTCAGAGCTTCAGCCTAGACTCGCCGCCGTGACGCATTCCGAGGACCGACGCCTGCTGCTCATCGACGGCCACTCGATGGCCTACCGCGCCTTCTACGCCCTGCCCAAGGAGAACTTCCAGACCGGCACGGGCCAGCACACCAACGCGGTCTACGGCTTCACCTCGATGCTGATCAACCTGCTCCGCGACGAGCAGCCCACGCACCTCGCGGTCGCCTTCGACGTCTCCCGCAAGACCTTCCGCAGCGATGCCTTCACCGAGTACAAGGCCAACCGCAGCGCCACCCCGGACGAGTTCCGCGGCCAGGTCAGCCTGATCCAGGACGTCCTCGGCGCGCTGAACATCCCGGTGCTGAGCAAGGAGAACTTCGAGGCCGACGACGTCATCGCGACGCTGACCACCCAGGCCACCGCGGCGGACTTCAAGGTCGCCATCTGCACCGGCGACCGGGACGCGCTGCAGCTGGTCACCGACGACGTGACGGTGCTGTACCCGACGAAGGGCGTCTCGGAGCTCACCCGCTTCACGCCGCAGGCCGTCGAGGACAAGTACGGCCTGACGCCGCAGCAGTACCCGGACTTCGCGGCGCTGCGCGGCGACCCGTCGGACAACCTGCCGAAGATCCCGGGCGTGGGGGAGAAGACCGTCACCAAGTGGATCCAGCAGTTCGGCTCGCTGGCCGACCTGGTGGACCGGGTCGACGAGGTCAAGGGCAAGGTCGGCGACTCGCTGCGCGAGCACCTGTCGTCGGTGCTGCTCAACCGGCAGCTGACCGAACTGGTCCGCGACGTCGAGCTGGAGCTGGCGCCGCCGGACCTGGCGGTGCGGGCCTGGGACCGCGACGCGGTGCACCGGCTGTTCGACGACCTGGAGTTCCGGGTGCTGCGCGACCGGCTGTTCGCGACGCTGTCCAGCGCCGAGCCCGAGGTCGAGGAGGGTTTCGAGATCTCCGGCGGCGTCGTGCAGCCCGGTCAGCTGGCCGGATGGCTGGACAAGCACGCCCGCAACGGCAACCGGGTCGGGCTGGCGTGCACCGGCCAGTGGGCCCGCGGTCACGGCGACCTGACCGGCGTCGCGCTGGCCACCGCCGACGGCGCGGGCGTGTTCGTCGACGTCGCCGCCCTGACCCAGGAGGACGAGCAGGCGCTGGCGGCCTGGCTGGCCGACCCGGCGACGACGAAGGCGGCGCACGACGTGAAGGGGCCGCTGCACGCCATCCGCGACCGCGGCTGGACGGTGGCGGGCCTGACCAGCGACACCGCGCTGGCCGCGTACCTGGTGCGGCCCGGGCAGCGGTCCTTCGAGCTGCCGGACCTGGTGGTCCGCTACCTGCAGCGCGAGCTGCGCGCGGAGCAGGGCGACGACGACGGGCAGCTGTCGCTGCTGGAGGACGAGGCGGAGACCAAGGAGAAGGCCGCCTCGACCGAGCTGGTGAAGGCGCGCGCGGTGGCGGAGCTGGCCGACGCGCTGGACGCGGAGCTGGACCGCATCGACAGCCGCGCGCTGCTCACCGATCTGGAGCTGCCGCTGCTGGTGGTGCTCAGCGAGCTGGAGGGCGCCGGCATCGCGGTCGACGCCGAGCAGCTCGCCGAGCTGGGCGCGCGCTTCGCCGCGCGCGTCAAGCAGGCGGCGCAGGACGCTTATGGCGTGATCGGCAAGGAGATCAACCTCGGCTCGCCGAAGCAGCTGCAGGTGGTGCTCTTCGAAGAGCTGAACATGCCGAAGACCAAGCGCACCAAGACCGGCTACACCACCGACGCCGAGGCGCTGCAGTCGCTGTACGAGAAGACCGAGCACCCGTTCCTGCAGCACCTGCTGGAGCACCGCGACGCCACCCGGTTGAAGACCACTGTGGACGGCCTGGTGAAGTCCATTTCGGACGACGGGCGGATCCACACGACGCTGAACCAGACCATCGCCGCCACCGGCCGGCTGTCCTCGACGGACCCGAACCTGCAGAACATCCCGATCCGCACCGAGGAGGGCCGCCGGATCCGGGAGGTCTTCGTCGTCGGCGGCGGGTACGCGGAGCTGATGACCGCCGACTACAGCCAGATCGAGATGCGCATCATGGCGCACCTCTCCGGCGACGAGGGGCTCATCGAGGCGTTCCGCACCGGCGAGGACCTGCACAACTACGTCGCGTCCAAGGCGTTCGGGGTGCCGATAGACGAGGTCGACCAGGAGCTGCGCCGCCGGGTCAAGGCGATGTCCTACGGCCTGGCCTACGGCCTGTCGGCGTACGGGCTGGCGCAGCAGCTGCGGATCTCCGCCGAGGACGCCAAGGCGCAGATGGACGCCTACTTCGCCCGGTTCGGCCGGGTCCGCGATTACCTGCGGGAGGTCGTCGACCAGGCGCGCAAGGACGGTTACACGTCGACGATCCTGGGTCGCCGCCGCTACCTGCCGGACCTGACCAGCGACAACCGGCAGCGGCGGGAGATGGCCGAGCGGATGGCGCTCAACGCGCCGATCCAGGGCAGCGCGGCCGACATCATCAAGGTCGCGATGCTGGGCGTGCACCGCGCGTTGCGGGACAGCGGCATGCGGTCGCGGATGCTGCTGCAGGTGCACGACGAACTGATCATCGAGGTCGCCGACGGCGAGCGGGACGAGGTGGAGAAGCTGGTGCGCGAGCAGATGGGCTCGGCCTACGAGCTCGACGTGCCGCTGGAGGTCTCGGTTGGCGTCGGCCGCTCCTGGGACGCCGCCGCGCACTGAGGCCGTCACGCCTCGGGTGCCGGTCGTTACTCGTTGAGTTCGTGTTTCGGCGCCGTCACGAAGTGGTCACTCGCCGGAGTCGATGTGGCGCAACCCCTTTGAATGGCGGATGTCACCGTCGGTGGCCCCGCCCTACCCCGCATCGAATCGGTGCGGATAGCCTGCCGTACGCGCGTTGCCGGACGCGCGCGGACCGGGCGTCGGTCGGGCGCGGCCATCCGCGCCAACCCCGAGGAGGAGCATGATCAGCATCGACAGAGTGGACCACCTGGTCCTCACCGTCGCCGATGTCGATCGGGCAGTGGAGTTCTACGAGCAGATCCTCGGCATGACGCCGGTGGAGTTCCCCGGCGAGCGGCGCGCCGTGAGCTTCGGCAGGCAGACGATCAAGCTGCACGCCGCGAGCGAACTGGTGGAGCCGACCGCGACGCACCCGGTGCCCGGCTCGGCCAACCTGTGCTTCGTCACGTCCCACCCGCTCGCCGAGGTGCAGGAGCACCTGCGCGCGAACGAGGTGCGCATCGAGGAGGGCCCGGTCAGCCGGATCGGCGCGGAGGGCCCGATCACCTCGCTCTACCTGCGCGACCCGGACGGCAACCTGATCGAGATCGCCCGCTACGACGACGCCGCCGAGGAGACCGCGGCTGAGTAGCACCCCTTCCCGCCCCGCGCTCGCCCGGCGTCTCGTGATCGCTCGATCGTGGCGTCGGCGCTGGCGCTACCTTTGCGCGCAATGGGGCAAGATCCGTGCTGGGGGCATGGGGCGAGGTTGTGAAAGTGGGTTCGACCTCGGGTTTCACGAGGGACACAGTTGAGCTCCTGACGGGGCAGATAGTGGATGCGCTCAGATGCCCGGTGGGCCTGGGCGACGAGGGGCAGTGGCTGGCGTGGCTGACGGACGAGACCGTCCGGCCGGGGCGGGGCCGGGACGAGCTCGCCACCGCGCTGATCGCGCACTGCCGCGCGACGGAGGTCGAGCCTCCCGGGCCCGACCAGGCCAGGGAGGTGGCGAGCCGGGTCTTGCAGGACTTCGAAAGGCTGCTCTGCCACCGCGTCGCGGTCCGGATGGGCGACTCGGCGGACCAGTTGGAGGTGCTGCTGGCGGATCCCCCGGAGTGTCCCGAGTGGTCACTGGCCGAGCTGCGGTCCGAGGTGGGCCGGATCGACCTGCGGGAACTCCTGCTGGAGATCGACAGCCTGATGTCGTTGCAGGCGCTGGGGTTGCCGTCCGAGCTGCTGGTCGACCTGGAGGAGAACACCGCGGGCCAGGTCTGGCTGGGCGCGCTCCTGAAGGAGGTCGACAAGCAGGCCGTGGTGCAGGCTCTCCGGCTTCCGGCGGAGCTCTTCGACGACGTTCCGGCGGAACTGGTGGAGGCGTGGTGCGTGCGGGCGGCCCGCGCGCACCACGACGAGCTGCGGTCGCAGCCGCGAGCGGTGCGGGTGACATTGCTGGGTGCGCTGTGTTCGGTGCGCCGCAATGAGATCACCGATCTGCTCGGGCGGGTGCTGGTCGGCCTGCTGCAACAACTCCGGGAGCGGGTGGAGCAGCGGCTCGACGTCGGCGCCGAAGCCACGTCGCAGACGCAGGCGCGGGAGCTGCTCCTGGTCGAGATCGCCCGGGCCGCCCTGGATCGTCCCGACGAACCCGTGCGAACGGTTCTGTACCCGATCGCCAGCGAGAAGCTGCTCAGACAGCTGACGCGCGACAACGAGGCCCGCGACGCCGTGCGCGGCCGGCGCAAGCGCACGGTGTTGCGGGGCGCGTATTCCGCGCACCACCAACAGGTTCTCCGGCTGGTGCTGGCGGGCCTGGAGTTCCGCTGCCGGGACGTCGGCTGCTGGCCGATCATGGCGGCGCTCGGCGAGCTGGTCGGCGACTACACCGCGTCCTGGGGCGACGGCCGCTTCTACGACTCACCCGGCGACATCCCGCTGGGCGACGCGGTTCCGGAGGAGTGGCGGGACGCCGTGGTGGACAAGGAGGGGCGCATCGAACGCGCCGTCTACGAGATGTGCGTGCTGGTGACGCTGCGGGATCTGCTGTGCACCCGGCGGATCTTCCTCGCTGGGTCGAGTCAGTGGGGCAAGCCCGGCTTCGACCGGTCGCGGGGCGCGCGGCGCCGCACCGACGAGGCCCTCGCCTGGCCGAACTGACGAGGTTGGACTCTGTCCGCGGGGCAAGGTCCAGACTGGACGCATGCTCGGTATCGGGGATTTCGCGCAGTTGACCGGTTTGAGCGCGAAGGCGTTGCGGCTGTACGACAAGCAGGGGTTGCTGAAGCCGGCCGCGGTCGATCCGTGGTCGAACTACCGGCGCTACTCGGCGGGTCAGCTGGAGGTGGCGATCCGGCTGAAGGCGTTGCGCGCGGCCGACATCGGGCTGCCGGAGGCCGGGCGTGCGCTGCTCGGTCGGCGCGAGGCGGTCGAGGTGCTCGAAGACCACCGGGCTCGGCTGGCCGAGCAGCGGCGGCGGCAGGACGCCGCGCTGGAGGTGGCGACGGCGTTGTTGAACGGCAACGCGCCGGACTGGGAGATCCGGAGCGGCAGGCCGGCGCGCAGCACTGGGTGGGCGTGGCGCTGCCGGTCCCCGACGGAGCCGACGAGGAGTTGACCGACGAGCAGGCGAACGCCGCCTTCGGCGCGTTGTGGGAGGCGTTGGCGACGGCGGACAACGCGCCGACCGGCCCGTTCTGGTCGTCGATCCGCGCCGGTTCCACCGAAGACGACGTCGAGCTGCTGTGCTGCTGGCCGGTCGCTCGGCCGATGCCCGCGGACTGGGGGATTCCGGGACTGGCGGTCGTGCGCGGTGAGGTCCGGGCGGGGCCGGAGCTCGTGGTGGGCTGGCGGCACGACGACGGCGTGGCGGTCATCGACTCGGCGGTGCAGCCCGCGGTCGTCGCGCTGCTGGCCGAGGCCGAGCGGCGCGGGGTCGACCTGGATCTCGCGGCGATGCGCCAGGTCGGGAGGCTCGACGAGACCGGCGACGCGGTCGGCATGGAGGTCGCGATCCCGCTGACCTGATAAACGCGTTGTTCCCGCCGAGAGGGGGGGGGTTTCGTTTCGCGCAAAATCAACCCTAAGCGTGGGGGGGGGGTGGCGGTTCCGCGCGAAATCGCCACCCACCCCGCACACCTCAGAGGGACAGTTCGGGCTTGAGGCGGGTGGGCGTCCAGACCCGCTGGCGCCAGGCCGCGATCGTGCTCAGCAGCAGCGACGCCACCAGGTAGCACAGCAGGACACCGGCCGCGGTCGTCGCCGCCGCCGTGCCCGCCCCGCCGTAAAGCAGGTGGCGCAGGCCGTTGACGACGTAGCCCAGCGGCAGCACCTGGTGCAGCGGGTGCAGCGGCTCCGGGATCGTCTGCCACGGGAACGTGCCACCCGCGGTGACCAGCTGCAGCACCAGGATGACCAGGGCGATGAACTTGCCCTTCGGCCCGAACGCCGCGTTGAGCGCGTGCACCACCGCGGTGAAGGCGAACGACGTGAGGATCAGGAATCCGAGCGTCCACCAGGTGTGCGCCGGCTGCACGCCCACCCCGAAGACCACGACCAGGTACAGCAGCACGGCCTGCACGAACCCGACGATCGCCGCGGGCAGCCAGCCGCCGATCGCGACCCGCCAGGGCGCGACCCCGGCGGCGAGCGCGCGACTGGACAGCGGGCGCATCAGCAGGAACAGCACGAAACCGCCGATCCACAGCGCCAGGCCCATGAAGAACGGTGCCAGCCCGGCCCCGTAGGTGCCGGCCTTGACCTGGGCCATGGTGTCGATGGCGACCGGGTCGCCGATGGTGTCCGCGGTTGCGTTGCGGGTGTCCTCGTCGGGGTCCGGGATGTCGTTCAGGCCCTCGCCCAGCTTCGTCGCGAGCGTGCTCGAACCGTCCGCGAGCTTGCCGGAACCGTCGGAGAGCTGCTTGGTGCCGCCCGCGAGCTGGTCCGCACCGCTGCTGAGCTGCTTGGTGCCCGCCAGCGCTTGGCGCTCACCGGAGCGGAGCTGCTGCGCGCCGTTGTCGACCTGGACGGCACCGTCGGCGAGGCGTCCGATGCCGTTGGTCATCGTCGGCATCGCGTTGGCCAGCGCGCGGTTGCCGTCGGCGACCTGCTGGGAGCCGTCGGCGAGCTTCCGCAACTGGCCGACCTGCGTCTGCACCTTGCCGTTGGCGTCGGTGATGGGCTTGTTGAGCTCGTCGATGCCCGCGACGATGCGCTGCACCGCGTCCTCGTCCACCCCGTTCTTGCGGAGCTGGTCGGCGATGTCCTTCTTGGTCGAGCTGAGGTTGTCGACGATCTCCTGCGAGAGCCCGCCGAGCGTCTCCGCCTTGGAGGCGAGCTGCTCGTTGCCTGCGGCGACCTGCGCTGCGCCGTCGGCCAGCTTGGCGGTCTGCTCCGGCAGCGGCGCGGTCGACCGCTGCAGTTCGGTGAGGCCGCTGCGCAGCTGCTGCGTGCCGTCGCCGAGCCGGTCGGCGCCGTCGGCGAGCTTGGTCTGGCCGTCGACCAGCTGGTGCGCGCCGGAGGCCAGCTGGTCGGTGCCCTGCCGGGCTTCCCCGAGCCCGTCGCGGAGCTGGCCCGCGCCGTCGGCGAGCTGGCCCGCGCCGTCGGCGGCCTCTGCGGTCTTGTCGTGCACGGTGCTGAACCCGAGCAGGAACTGGTTCGCCGCCTCGGTCCCGGCGCTGGCCGCGACCCCCTTGCGCACCTCGGAGGCCACCTTGTCGGCAATGGTGCCGACCAGGTAGTTGTTGGCGTCGTTGGTGATCAGCTGCAGCTTCGCCTGCCGCGGCTCGAAGTCGGCGGGGGAGACCAGTGCACCGGAGAAGTCCCTCGGCACCACCAGCGCGAACGTGTACCGGCCGCTGGCGACGCCGTCCTGCGCCTCTTGCGCGTCGGTGCGGGTCCAGTCGAAGGTGCCGGAATCCAGGAGCTCCTGGTAGACGTCCTGGCCGGCGTCCAGCCGCGTGCCGTCCTCGCGTTGCTCGCCGGCGTCTTCGACGACCACGGCCGCGGGCACCGAGTCGAGCTTCCCGTAGGGATCCCAGTTCGCGTAGATGTACATCGCGCCGTACAGCAGCGGCACCAGGGTGACCGCGAGCAGCGCGAGCTTGGGCAGTTTGCCCGAAGTGAGGCGGCGCAGCTCGGTGGCGGCGAGCCGGAATGTAGTCATCGCAGACCTTCAGCAGAATCCAGAGTGGACTGTTCGGGGTTGTCCGTGCCGACGCGGGCGGGCGAGATGCCCAGCCTGTCGGCGGAGTGCGGGGAGCAGAGCGCGATCACGGCCAGGCCGCGCTCGGCTTGGCGGGCGGCTTGGGAGTACCAGCCGGTGGGGTCGCCGCCGTGGCGGTCGGGGCAGTCCAGCACCAGGGCCTTGGTGGCGCGGCCCTCGCAGGCGAGTTCGGTCAGCAGCCGGGTGCGCTCGTACCCGGCCAGGTGCTCGAAGCGCTGCTCGCCGGCGCCTTCGGGGAGCCAGTCGCGGGCCGACAGCCAGTCCCGGACCCGGCGGCGGCCGGATCTGCGGCCCGCCAGGCTCAGGCCTTCGGCGACGACGTCGCGCACCGCCAGCGCGTCGTCGGGCTCGGTGATCTGCGGCGCGTCGACGACCGCGACGCTGCGCCGCAGCGCGCTCGCGTCGATGGCGCCGTCCAGGCGCACCGTGCCGTGGGTGGGGCGCAGCCGACCGGAGAGGGCCAGGGCCAGCGCGGTTCGGCCGGAGTTCGGGTCGCCCGCGACCAGCAGGACCTGCCCGGTCCGGGCCCGTAGCGTTGTGGGCGCCAGCAGCGTCCCGTGCGCTCCGATGACCTCGACGCCGGTGGCGACGATCTCCACGCAGTCTCCTCGACTTTCACGACCGGCGCGCCGGCCGCGCGAGCCTCAGCGCAGCGCGGTGGCCGGGCGCACCTCCCACATCGTCCACAGCGGCCGGTAGCCCTGGCGGGGCCAGAACACCGAGGACAACGGGTTGGGCGGGTTGTAGTACAGGAAGCTGCCGACGGCTCCGGCACGCGCGAACTCGTTGTGAGCCGTGGCCATCAGCTGCTGGCCGACGCCGGTGCCGCGGAGTTTCTCCTGCACCGACACGCAGTTGACGTACGCCCACGTGCCGGGCCTGAGCCGGGAGCCACCGGGTGACTTGGCGGTGTCGACCCAGCCGCACTCCGCGACCGCGACCGGCGTCCCGTCCTGCTCCGCCAGCCATACCGGATCGCTGGAGTGCAGACGCACGTGCGCAGCGGTCCGCTTCAGCTGCGGAGCGTCTGGTCGGTACGTCGACGTGCCGACCATGGCAGCGTATTCGAGCTCGCTGAGGGTGAGTTCGACGACGGCGTCGAGGTCGGCCGGTCCGGCGCGACGTATGTTTACGGTACCAGATAGTTTCGTATATGCAACCGGCGCGGTGGGGCGCACGGCGAGGCAGGCCAGCGGCAGGAAACCGTGATCCAGCAACGCCCTGGTCGCCTCGACGTCCCGGCTCGGCCACACGACCGTGCAGGCCGAGTTGGGGCCCGGCGCCTGCGTCGCCAGCCACTCGCGCCAGGTGTGCAGCAGCGCGTCCATGCCGGCGTGGGGCTGCTCGCCGATGATGGGGAAGAGCTCGAAGACCTCGCCGGCCTGCCAGAGGCTCTGCGCCGACCCCGGCGGGCTCGAGTTCCGCGCGGCGAGCCCGGCGGCCGTGCCGCCGCCGGGGATCCGGGCCACGATCGCCTCGGCGCCGGCCGGCAGTTGGTGGGCCTCGGGCAGCTGCGGGTCCAGCGCGGCGAACCGCGCGAGCTGCGCCCGCATCAACTCCTGTGCAGTCGCCACGACTTCCCCTCAGCGCTGTCTCGACTGTTGACTTGGGTACTCGTTCTTGAAGCGCCGAAGGCGCTTGGGCCCACCTGCGCAACTTGCGCCGCCGCGGGTTCTCGGACGTCGTCCGGCGAGGACAGTCCCGATGCCGCTGGTCATGCGCAAGTCGGGGCTCCCACGGTTCAGGCGGCGACCGCAATTCCCGCAGGGGTGCAACTCGCGCCGCCACGCAAAACGAGCCTGGAAATATTCTCCCTCAGCGGTGGCAGACGAAGATCGCGGTCCCGGGGAACAGGCGTCCGCGCAGCGGGCTCCACTGCCCCCAGGTCTGAGTGTGCCCCGCCGGCCACTCCGGCTCGATCAGGTCGACCAGGCGCAGCCCGGCGCCGGCCAGTTCCCGGACGAAGTCGCCGAGGGTGCGGTGGTGCTCGACGTAGGTGGCCCGGTCCGCGTCGTCGACCTCCAGGTACGGCGTGCGGTCGAAGTAGGAGTGCGTGGCGGTCAGCCCGGTCGGCCCCGGATCGTCGGGGAAGATCCACCGCATCGGGTGCGTCACCGCGAAGACCCATCGGCCGCCCGGCCGCAGCACCCGCGCGACCTCCCGGAACACCGCGCCGACATCGGCCACGAACGGAACCCCGCCGAACGCCGAGCAGGCCAGGTCGAAGGAGGCGTCGGCGAACGGAAGGCAATCCGCGCTCGCCTGCACCAGCGGCACCGCGGTCCCGCTGCGCTCGCCGCCCGCGACCGCGTGCCGCAGCATCCCGGCCGAGATGTCCAGCCCCACCGGGTGCGCGCCCTGGTCTGCCAGCCACCGCGAGCACGACGCCGCGCCGCAGCCGACCTCCAGCACCCGCTTGCCGCGGACGTCGCCGAGCAGTCCGGCGTCGGCCTCGCGCAGCCGCTCCGGGCACCACATGAAGTCGCTGTCGCCGAGGAACGCGCCGTGCTCGGCTTGGTAGTCGTCGGCGTCGGCGTCCCACCACAGCCGGCTCGCGCCCCGCGATTCCGCCGCGTCGACAGTGCGTTTGCTCACACCCGTTGTGCCCAACAGTCGCTCCGCGGAGCTACTCTGGAGCTCGTCGTGTTCCGGGTCATCGGCTCGTGCCAAGGGTTCTCCCCGCCGATATCGGGTATTGCTCGGACGTGGGGCATTCTCCTCGCCCGGGACCGGTCGGTCTTTCGGGCGTACCGGGGTTTGCCCGACGATCGAGAAAGCGCGTACGATACCGCCCGCGTCGTGGGTCTTTCGCCGACGGCTCCGACTGCCGGGTCGCACCGGTGGTGGGGACGGTCGACGGAGCGGGATCTGGCTGGTCCAGCGGATCAGCTGGTCCCGGCCCGGGGCGCGGCAACAACGTAGATCCAGCGACCAAACTATCCGTACCGGAGCAACCCACCTGATGTCCACCGACACCACCACCGTCCCGACTGCAGCCGCCACCAAGCCGCAGGTCGCAGTGAACGACGTCGGGACGGAGGAGGACTTCCTCGCCGCCGTCGACCAGACCATCAAGTACTTCAACGATGGGGACATTGTTGAGGGCACCATCGTCAAGGTCGATCGCGACGAGGTGCTGCTTGACATCGGCTACAAGACCGAGGGCGTCATCCCCTCCCGCGAGCTGTCGATCAAGCACGACGTCGACCCCGCCGAGGTCGTCACCGTCGGCGACTTCGTCGAGGCCCTTGTTCTCCAGAAGGAGGACAAGGAAGGCCGGCTGATCCTCTCCAAGAAGCGTGCGCAGTACGAGCGCGCCTGGGGCACCATCGAGGAGCTCAAGGAGAAGGACGAGCCGGTCAAGGGCACCGTCATCGAGGTCGTCAAGGGCGGCCTCATCCTCGACATCGGCCTGCGCGGCTTCCTGCCCGCGTCGCTGGTCGAGATGCGCCGTGTCCGCGACCTGCAGCCCTATGTCGGCCGCGAGCTTGAGGCCAAGATCATCGAGCTGGACAAGAACCGCAACAACGTGGTCCTGTCCCGCCGCGCCTGGCTGGAGCAGACCCAGTCCGAGGTCCGCAGCGAGTTCCTCAACCAGCTGCAGAAGGGCCAGGTCCGCAAGGGCGTCGTGTCCTCCATCGTCAACTTCGGTGCGTTCGTCGACCTCGGTGGGGTCGACGGTCTGGTGCACGTCTCGGAGCTGTCCTGGAAGCACATCGACCACCCGAGCGAGGTCGTCGAGGTCGGCCAGGAAGTCACCGTCGAGGTCCTCGACGTGGACATGGACCGCGAGCGCGTCTCGCTGTCGCTGAAGGCCACCCAGGAAGACCCGTGGCGCCAGTTCGCCCGCACCCACGCGATCGGCCAGATCGTGCCGGGCAAGGTCACCAAGCTCGTGCCGTTCGGTGCGTTCGTCCGCGTCGACGAGGGCATCGAGGGTCTGGTCCACATCTCCGAGCTGGCCGAGCGCCACGTGGAGATCCCGGAGCAGGTCGTCCAGGTCGGCGACGAGGTGATGATCAAGGTCATCGACATCGACCTGGAGCGTCGCCGGATCTCGCTGTCGCTGAAGCAGGCCAACGAGGGCTTCAGCCCCGACTCGGAGTTCGACCCCACCCAGTACGGGATGGCGGCCGAGTACGACAACGAGGGCAACTACATCTACCCCGAGGGCTTCGACGTGGAGACCCAGGAGTGGACCGAGGGCTACGAGAAGCAGCGTGAGGAATGGGAGCGGCAGTACGCCGAGGCCCACACGCGCTACGAGAAGCACATCGCCCAGATCGTCAAGGCCCGCCAGGCCGACGCGGAGGCCGCTGCGGCCGCCGCGGCCGGTGGCGGCGAGGAGCCGGCCAGCGGTGGCGGCAACTACTCGTCGGCTTCGAGCGACGAGCAGGACAGCGGCTCGCTGGCCAGCGACGCGCAGCTGGCGGCGCTGCGGGAGAAGCTCTCCGGCGGCGCGTGAGCCTGACGCCTAGCGGCTGAGGCAACACCACGGCCCCGCACCTTCCGAGGTGCGGGGCCGTGAGTCTTTTCCGGAACCCGGCTCAGCTGAGTTGCGGAGGTGAACGGCCTGTTCGTCTCGTCTATCGGGGTGAACAGGCCGTTCGCCCCGGGTCGTCGGTCCGCGCGGCCCGGTGGGCTGGCAAGATGGGTTTCGTGTTGCGGGTGGGACTGAGCGGTGGAATCGGGTCCGGCAAGTCGACGGTGGCCCGGCGGTTGGTGGAGCGCGGCGCCGTGCTCATCGACGCCGACGCGCTGGCCCGCGAGGTGGTGCAGCCCGGCACGCCGGGGCTGGCCGAACTCGTCGAGCGGTTCGGCCAGGACATCCTGGACGCCGACGGCGCGCTGAACCGCCCGGCGTTGGCGGGCAAGGTCTTCGGCGACGACGAAGCGCGCGCGGACCTCAACGCGATCACACACCCCAAGATCCGCGACCTGACGGCCGAGCGGATGGCGCAAGCGCCCGCCGACGCGGTCGTGGTGCACGACGTGCCGCTGCTCGTCGAGGTCGGCTACGCGCCGAACTACCACCTGGTGGTCATCGTCGATGCGCCGGAGCCCGACCGGGTGCGGCGGCTGATCGACCGCGGCCTGTCGGAGGACGACGCCCGCGCCCGCATCGCCGCGCAGGCCACCACCGAGCAGCGGCGCGAGGTCGCGGACGTGTGGCTGGACAACAGCGGTTCGGTCGATGCCGTGCACGCCCAGGTCGATGCGCTGTGGCAGGACCGGTTGGTGCCGTTCGAGGAGAACGTGCGGCTGCGCCGCCGCCCGCCGAAGCGGGCGCCCGAGCTGGTCGATCCGGATCCGGAATGGCCGCGGCAGGCGCGGCGGCTGATCGCCCGGATCGAACGCGCGGCGGGCGACAAGGCCGTGCGGGTCGACCACGTGGGCTCGACCTCGGTGTCCGGCCTGCCCGCGAAGGACATCATCGACCTGCAGCTGACGGTCCGGTCGCTGGCCGACGCGGACGCGCTCGCCGGGCCGCTGGGCGAGGCCGGTTTCCCGGTGCTGCCGGACATCCGCGGCGACACCCCGCACACCTTCGCGCCCGATCCGGCGCTCTGGGAGAAGCGGATCCACGTGTCGGCCGACCCGGGCCGCTACGCGAACTTGCACGTCCGGGTCGACGGAACGCCGGGTCAGCGCGTCGCCCTGCTGTTCCCGGCGTGGCTGCGCGCCGACGAAGCCGTCCGCGACGAATACCTCGCGCTCAAGCGGAAGGTGGCGGCGGAGCACGCCGCCGACCCGGACCACGGGGCCTACGCGGACGCCAAGGAACCCTGGTTCGCGGAGGCGCTCCCCAGGGCCTGGCAGTGGGCCGAGCACACCGGCTGGGCCGGCTGAGCCCGGCTCAGGTCGCCAAGCGGAGGATCTCGGCGATCTTGGCGTAGCCGTGGTTCTCGGCGTGCCGGAGCGCCGTGACGCCGTCGTGGTCGGGGATGTTCGCGTCCGCTCCCGCATCGAGGAGGATCTGCACGATCTCCTGGTACGGGCGGCTTCCGTCGCCGAGGATCACCGCTTCGAGCAGCGCCGTCCAGCCGAGCCGGTTGACGTGGTCGACGTTCAGGCCGGCGCGGGCCGCTGCGCGCACGTAGTCGACGTGGCCGCGCTCGCTGGCCGGGATGATCGCGATGCCGCCGAAGCGGTTGGTCACCGTGAAGTCGGGGTTGGCGGGCAGCAGCGCTTCGAGCATGGCGACGCTGCCGGTCACTCCGGTGACCAGGAAGGCGCTGTCGCGGCGGTCGTCCTGCGCGTCCGGGTCGGCACCGGCCTCGACGAGTTCGCGGGCGACGTCGACGTGATCGCCCAGCGAGGCCAGCAGCAGCGGAGTGCGCTGGTGCTCGTCGCGGGCTTCGACGTCGGCGCCCGCGGCGAGCGCGGCACGGGCCGCGTCGACGTCGCCGGTGCGGGCCGCCTGCAGGAGTTGTTGATCCGCCATCGGTATCGGGAGCCTTTCCGGGCTGAGCTGCGGTGCTCCCGGCGACGGGGGAATTGCGCCGGTGGCACGGGTGGCGAGCCATTGCTCGCCGGGCATCGCACCGGTGCGTGCGGTGCCCATCGGATCATCCTCCGCCACCGGTGACCGAACCTGCCGGCCCGGCAGCGCTCGTGAGTGTTCGCTCCGGTTCTTACCGGAACGAACACTCACGAGAGGTGGGGAGCATCGTTGCCCGCCACCCCGAGCGGTGGGGCGATTTCGGGGGTCGTCCGCGCCACCGCGATCAGGACGCCGAGCGGAGGATCTCGGCGATCTTGGTGTAGCCGTTGCGTTCGGCGTGCTGCAGCGCCGTCATGCCGTTGCTGTCGCGGATGTTCACGTCGGCGCCCGCGTCCACGAGCAGCTGCGTGACCTGCTGGTAGCGCTCGCTCCCGTCGCCGAGCACCACGGTTTCCAGCAGCGCGGTCCAGCCGGGGTCGTTCACGTGGTTGATGTCGATGCCGGTCTTCACCGCGGCGCGCACGTATTCGACGTGCCCGTGCTCACCGGCCGGGATCAGCGCGGTTCCGCCGAAGCGGTTGGTGAGCGCGAAGTCCGGGTTCGCGGGCAGCAGCGCTTCGAGCATGCCCACGCTGCCGGTCACTCCGGTGACCAGGAAGGCGCTGTCGCGGCGATCGTCCTGCGCGTCCGGATCGGCACCGGCCTTGACCAGCTCGCGGGCGACGTCGACGTGATCGGCGAGCGCGGCCAGCAGCAGCGGGGTGCGCTCGCGCTCGTCGCGGGCTTCGACGTTGGCGCCGACGGCGAGTGCGGCGCGCACCTGCTCGAGATCGCCGTCGTCGGCGGCGCTCAGCAGCTGTTGATCCGCCGCGGGGTTGGGCGCGTGCTGCTCGGGGGCGGGCTGTTGTTGTGCCGCGGGCGGCGGCGGGGGAGTCGCTGGTGCCGTCGGCGGCTCGGCCGGGGCGCAGGCGGCGAGCGCGATCACGGCGAACATCCCGACCGCCACTCGTCGACCGATCGCGCCCGTGTGCGCGGTCCTCATCGGATCCTCCTGCTCGGGTGGTGGCCGGTCCCCGGCGACACCGAGGACCGGCCCGGGGGTGTTACCGCAGCTCGGCCTGGATGGCCTGCAGCCCGGCGCGGGCGAACTCCTCGTCCAGGTCGCCGCTGGGCGCACCGGCCACGCCGATGCCCGCGATCGGCGAACCGGCGATCACCGGGACGCCGCCGCCGAGGAACAGCGTGCCCGGGATGTCGCGCAGCGTGGCGCCGTCACCGGTGGCCTGCTTGCCCAGCTCGGAGGTCGCGCGACCCCAGGCGACCGCGGTGAACGCCTTGCGCTTCGCGGACTCGCCGCTCTGCGGGCCCGCACCGTCGCCGGTCAGGCGCACCCGCTCGTTGCCCGCGCGGTCCACGATGGACACGGTGACGCGCTGCCCCTTGGCCTCGGCGGCGTCGAGCGCGGCCTGCGCGGCCTTGGTGGCGGCGTCGATGCTCAGCACCGGCTGCTGCAGGACGGCGGCCGGCGGGCGCTGCGGGGCCTGCTGCTGGACCGGGTCGGCTTGCGCGACGGTCAGGCCGGTGGCGCCGCCGAGGATGCCGAGGCCGACCAGGGTGCCGACGATGGCGCGGTTGCGGGTGGTGGACTGCATCGGAATTCGCTCCTAGGTCCGATTGGCTTGTGCTCCAAGCTTCCGTCGCAGGCGGGCTCCGGACGTCGTCGGAAAGGATCGTTCGACGCCCTTGCCCGGTGGATCCCGGATCAACCGATCCATTGATGCGGGCTCGGGACGCGCCGTCTAGGTTCGTGTCTTCGACGCGACGAGAGGACCGCATTGACCGACGACCTCCGGCCGGGAGGCTGGCTGTACCGCGCCATGCACGTGGGCTTCTTCGTGCTGCTCGCGTCTTCGGCGTCGCGCTACGTCGCCGCGCACGGCCTGGCGGGCGTGACGCCGCTGCTGCTGGTCCTTTCCGGGGCGCTGGTCGTGGTCTACGTGCTCGGTGTGGTCTTCTGGGGGCAGAGCAAGCGCGTGCGGCAGTTGTGGCTGGTCGCGGTGGTCGCCCTCTGGTGCGCGCTGGTGCTGGTGGCGCCGAGCTTCAGCTGGTGCGCGGTGCCGCTGTTCTTCGTCTGCTTGCGACTGCTGCGGCCCAAGCCGCTGATCATCGCCGTGGTGCTGCTGACCGCGACGGTGATCTTCGGGCAGCTGCGGCTGGCGCCGAGGTTCGAGGTCGTCGACGTGCTGGTGCCGCTGGCCGTCGCGACGATGGCCACCGCGGTGTTCCTGGAGCTGCGCTGGGAGAGCGAACGCCGCAAGGCGCTGATCGACCAGCTCGTGCGCACGCGCGGTGAGCTGGCCGAAGTCCAGCGCGAGGCGGGCATCAGCTGGGAGCGCGAGCGGCTGGCCCGCGAGATCCACGACACGATCGCCCAGGGCCTGTCCAGCATCCGGATGCTGCTGCAGGCGGCGGAGCGCGGCGGCGACACCAACGAGCACGTGCGGCGCGCGGGGGAGGTCGCCGAGGACAACCTCGCTGAGGCCCGCAGGTTCGTGCGCGGGCTCGCGCCGGCCGCGCTCGAACGGCAGTCGCTGCCGGAGGCGCTGCGCGAGCTGGCCGACCGGACCGCGGCGGAGTCGGGCGTGGAGGTCCGCTTCGAGGTGGTGGGCGAGCCGCTGCCGACCAGGGCGGCCGACGACGCGGTGCTGCTGCGGGTCGCCCAGGGCGCGCTGGCCAACGTCCGCGAGCACAGCGCGGCGCGCATCGCCGGGGTGACGTTGTCCTATTTGGACGATGAGGTCACGTTGGACGTGCGCGACGACGGCACCGGTTTCGACCCGGCCGCCCCGAGCCCCGGCGCCGGGCGCGGCTACGGGTTGTCCGGGATGCGGGCGCGGGTGGAGCAGTCGGGCGGCAAGCTGGCGGTGGAGAGCCGGCCCGGCGAAGGCACGGCGGTGGCGGCGACGTTGCCGGTGGGAGGGATCTCGTGACGGACGCGGTGCGGGTGCTGGTGGTCGACGACCACCCGGTGGTGCGGGCCGGGCTGCAGGCGCTGCTCGCCGGGGATGCGGGCATCGAGGTCGTCGGCGAGGCCGCGACCGCGGTGGAGGCCGTGCGGCAGGCGGACGCCTTCCGGCCCGACGTGGTGCTGATGGACCTCCAGCTCGGCGACGGCGTCGAGGGCGTGGAGGCGACCCGGCGGCTGCTGGCGCTGGACACCCCGCCGCGGGTGCTGGTGCTGACCACCTACGACGCCGACACCGACATCACCCGCGCCATCGACGCGGGCGCCACCGGCTACCTGCTCAAGGCGGGCCCGCCGGAGGAGCTGTTCCAGGCGATCCGGGCGGCCGCGCAGGGCAAGACCATGCTCTCGCCGGAGATCGCGTCCCGGCTGCTGCAGCGCAGCCGCGCGCCGGAGCAGTCGCTGAGCGCCCGGGAGGTGGAGATCCTGGAGCTGCTGGCGCAGGGCTTGGGCAACAAGGAGCTGGCGAAGAAGCTGTTCATCAGCGAGGCGACGGTGAAGACGCACCTGGTGCACATCTACTCGAAGCTCGGGGTGGACAGCCGGATGGCGGCGGTGAGCGCGGCGGTCGAGCGCCGCCTCATCCGCCTCGACGGCGGCCCGCCCCGCTGACCGCCAGGAGCGGTCGCCTCGGAACCGCCCGGGACGCGGTTCTGGTCACCAGATGTCGAAGATGCCCCGGTGGGCCAGCCACTGGTTGATGTCCCGGTGGCGGGTCACCTCGTCGAGCGTGCGGTGCACCGTGCGCAGCGCGTAGTCGGCTTCGCTGAGCCGGATCAGGCCGTTGCCGACAGCGGCGGCGAACTCGGCCGCGCGCGTGATCCGCGGCCGACCGTGCTCTTCGACCTCCAGGCCCAGCAGCAGGTCGGTGGTGGTCCAGGAGCGGGTTTCCCGCTCGATGTGGACCGCGGTGAGCAGGCTCGGCCCGCGGCGGGAGTGCCTGCGGCGCGGGCGGTAGCGGGTCAGCCGCAGCCCGAGGTCGGGCAGCAGCCAGGTGATCTCGGCGGCGTGGTCCGCCGCGTCCGGTGTCGGGCATTCCACCGAGAGCCCCCAGCGCTCGACGTGGCAGACCTCCAGCGGCGCGACGACACCGGACGACTCCCTACGCTGCGAGCTGAAGACGTCGATAACTTCAACCAGTTGGGGTGAAATCGCAGCGCTCACGGCGTCAGACAGTAACGGGAAAACAGCGTTGAAAGATCGACAGCACCAGTTTTTAACGTAACTTTTCGGAGCTCGTCGAATATCAATTCGGTGCGTGGTGGGATCATCACCGGGATGGCGGTAGCGTCCGCTGGTCCGGTACGGGATCTTGGACGGGTTGCCCACGCCACGACAGCTCGATTCCGTTGTCGCGCAACCACTTCGACAGGTCGTACCCGTGCCTCGCGAGGCCGTCGACGGCGGCGCAGGCGCGTCGCATCGCGCGTTCCGCGGTTTCCGGATCGAGCAGTTCCGCGCGCACCGCGATCACGAATTCATCGATGTCCAGCAGTTCCGCCGCGCGCCCGTCCCGCACCACGATGTCCAGGTAGTGGTCGACGGTCCGCCACTGCCGTTCGCCCGGCTCGACGTCCGCCACGTCGATGTAGAAGTCCACGTCGTCTTCGTGGCCGGGATGCCAGTACCAGCGGGTCACGCGCAGCCCCAGCGAGGGCAGCAGCCAGGATTCGAGGGCGGCGATGCGGGGATGCCCGGGCATCGGACGGGCCAGGTAGAGGCCGAAGGGCTCGCGCGCGTAATGCGTCACGGGGCGCACGTGGCCCTTGGGATCGGTGTTGGTGTTCGCCACGAGGTCGAAGACCTCGACCTTCGGCGGGTGAACGGGCAGGCCGAGCTGTTCGGCGATCTCGCGCTGCGTGGTCACCCTGCCACTGTATGCGGGCGGGCGCGACGTCCGAAGGTCGTCGCGCCCGCTATTCCTTCACCACTTGTGTTCCGTCACCTCCGATCGGTCGGGGTCAGGTCGTCGCGCGGGTGGCGTAGGCCGGAGCCATCGTGCCCAAACCCGCGAGGATCAGGACCGCTCCGCCGATCACGTTGCACAGCACGCTGCTGGTCGTGATGGCGGTGCCGCTCATGATGAATACGGCCACGATCGTCCACACACCCAGCACCGGAACAGTCCAGGCGATGCCGTGCGTGCGGTGGTAGGCGGCCGCGAACGAGAGCCCTAGAACGGTCGCGGTCAGACCGGTGACCAGGTTGTTCAGCGTCAACGACGGCGTCATTGCGTGAAAGCCGGTGATCCACGGTGACAATGCGACGAACAGGCCACCGAGCACGGTGAAGCCGTCCGCCACCTGAGCGGTCGGAGTTTCCGCCGCCCGCTCGTAGCGCAGGCGCATCTCGGTGAGATCCGGATGCCCAGCGATCGGTGCGCTGCTCGACATCACACCACCTCCTGCACTGGGGTGACGCAATCCATTATCTGCCCTGGTGGCCGTTTGAGCACCCCGTGACGCGACACGATGTCGGGGTGGGCTCGTACATTGGTTGTCGTGGCATTCGCGACTGAGCACCCCGTACTGGCCCGTTCCGAGTTCCGGCCGGTCAGCGACATCCCGCGGGCCGGCGGCCGGTTCCGCATGGTCAGCGACTACCAGCCCGCCGGCGACCAGCCGCAGGCGATCGCGGACCTGGAGCGCCGGATCAACTCCGGCGAGAAGGACGTCGTGCTGCTCGGGGCCACCGGTACGGGCAAGTCGGCGACCACGGCCTGGCTGATCGAGCGCATCCAGCGGCCCACCCTGGTGCTGGAGCCGAACAAGACGCTGGCCGCCCAGATGGCCAACGAGCTGCGCGGCTTCTTCCCGGACAACGCCGTCGAGTACTTCGTCAGCTACTACGACTACTACCAGCCCGAGGCCTACGTCCCGCAGACCGACACCTACATCGAGAAGGACTCGTCGATCAACGAGGACGTCGAGCGGCTGCGCCACTCCGCCACGTCGAACCTGCTCAGCCGCCGCGACTGCGTGGTGGTCTCGTCGGTGTCCTGCATCTACGGCCTGGGCACCCCGCAGTCGTACCTGGACCGGGCCATCCCGCTGGAGGTCGGCGGCGAGATCGACCGCGACGTGTTCCTGCGCGCGCTGGTGGACGTCCAGTACACCCGCAACGACATCGCGTTCGCCCGCGGCACGTTCCGGGTGCGCGGCGACACCGTGGAGATCATCCCGGCCTACGAGGAGCTCGCGGTGCGCGTGGAGTTCTTCGGCGACGAGATCGACCGGCTCCACTACCTGCACCCGCTGACCGGTGAGGTCGTGCGCGAGGTGCGCGACCTGCGGATCTTCCCGGCGACGCACTACGTGGCCGGCCCGGACCGGATGGACAAGGCCATTCGCGGCATCGAGGCCGAGCTCGAGGAGCAGCTGGGTCTGCTGGAGAAGCAGAACAAGCTGCTGGAGGCCCAGCGGTTGCGGATGCGCACCCAGTACGACATCGAGATGATGCGCCAGGTCGGGTTCTGCTCCGGCATCGAGAACTACTCCCGGCACATCGACGACCGTCCCGCCGGATCGGCGCCGGCGACGCTGATCGACTACTTCCCGGACGACTTCCTGCTGGTCATCGACGAGTCGCACTACACGGTGCCGCAGATCGGCGGCATGTACGAGGGCGATGCGTCCCGCAAGCGGACCCTGGTCGAGCACGGCTTCCGGCTGCCCAGCGCGCTGGACAACCGGCCGCTGACGTTCGAGGAGTTCTCCGACCGGATCGGCCAGACGATGTACCTGTCGGCGACGCCGGGCCCGTACGAGATGGCGCAGGCGGGCGGCGAGTTCGTGGAGCAGGTGATCCGCCCGACCGGGCTGATCGACCCCGAGGTGATCGTCAAGCCCACCGAGGGCCAGATCGACGACCTGGTGCACGAGATCCGGGAGCGCGCCGAGCGCGACGAGCGGGTGCTGGTCACCACGCTGACCAAGAAGATGGCCGAGGACCTCACCGACTACCTGCTCGAACTGGGCATCCGGGTGCGGTACCTGCACTCCGAGGTGGACACGCTGCGACGGGTCGAGCTGCTGCGGCAGCTGCGCCTGGGCGAGTACGACGTGCTGATCGGCATCAACCTGCTGCGCGAGGGCCTGGACCTGCCGGAGGTCTCGCTGGTCTCGATCCTGGATGCCGACAAGGAGGGCTTCCTGCGCTCCGGCACCAGCCTGGTGCAGACGATCGGCCGCGCGGCCCGGAACGTGTCGGGCCAGGTGCACATGTACGCGGACCGGATCACCGACTCGATGCGGCACGCCATCGACGAGACCAACCGGCGCCGCGCCAAGCAGAAGGCCTACAACGAAGAGCACGGCATCGACCCGCAGCCGCTGCGCAAGAAGATCGCCGACATCCTGGACCGGGTGTACTCCGAGTCCGAGGACACCGAGGAGTCGGTGGCCGTCGGCGGTTCCGGCCGCAACGTCTCGCGCGGCAAGAAGCCGACCGGGGAGTCGGTGGCCAGCGCCGGGCTGCTGGAGGACCGCGACATCAAGTCGATGCCGCGCGCGGAGCTGGCGGACCTGGTGCAGCAGCTCAACGACCAGATGATGAACGCGGCCCGCGAGCTGCAGTTCGAGCTGGCGGCGCGGCTGCGCGACGAGATCCACGACCTGAAGAAGGAGATCCGCGGCATGGACGCCGCCGGCATCGAGTGACCGCGCGTCCGGCGGGGGGATCCGCAATTTCCATTGAAATCGAAGCTTCGATTCTCATTGAGGTTTTTCCAGCCTCGTTTTGCGTGGCGGTGCGGGTAGCGGAACCTCAGAGGCTCCCTGGACTGTGGGTGCCCTGACTTATGTATGCCCAATACACGGCGTCAGGGCCGTCCTCGCCGAGGGAACCCCGGAGGGGGTGGGCACCGTGAACCCGCGGCGGTGCCAGTGTCGTAGGTGGGTTATGCGCCTGCGGCGCATGCGGCGCCTCATCGACATGCAACTTTGCGACTCGCGGCTGCGGGCCGACCAGGATGAAAAAGGCTCAATGGAAATTGCGCTCGGACCCTGCTCGCCCGCCTCTTCGAGGAGGCGGGCGTCGAGGTCATCGACTGCGGGGCGCAGCACCGGAAGGTCGCGGTCGAGATCTGCGAGCAGTTCGGGAAGGGGCGGCATCCGGCGGGGCTGGACTTCGGCGATTGCCCGACCTACGCGGTCGCCTGCGTGACCGGGCAGCCGCTGCTGTGCGCCGGAGATGGTTTCCCGCAGACCGACGTCGTCCTGGCGGCCGTCTGACCTGTCGGTGCCCGACGCTACGGTCCGCGTCGGAGGTGGTCGTGATGGGCCTGGCGTTTCAGGTGACCTTCGATGCCCGCGAGCCGGCGCGGCTGGCGGCGTTCTGGGCTGTTGCGCTGGAGTACGAGCTCCAGCCGCCGCCACCGGGATTCGAGTCGTGGGCGCAGTTCGGGCGGCAGATAGGGCTGCCGGAGGAGAAGTGGGACGCCTTCGCCGCGGTGATGGATCCGGCGGGCGACGGGCCGCGGATCTTCTTCCAGCGCGTGCCCGAGGGCAAGACGGCGAAGAATCGGGTGCACCTCGACGTCAACGTCAGCCAGCGCGGCTTGGCGCTCGACAAGACCGCCGAGCGCCGCCGGATCATCGCCGAGCACGTCGAGCGCCTCAACGCAGCGGGGGCCACCTACGTGCGCGAGGTGGACGAACCCAACGGCTACTGCATCGTCCTGCGTGATCCCGAGGGCAACGAGTTCTGCGTGCAGTGACACAGCTCCGTCGACGCTCTCCCCGAAGCCGGGCGGCCGTACGTCATTTCGCCGGATCAAGGGCGATTAGTCGTTCGGCGGCGTCCCAAAGTTCCTGTTCACGTTGCGGGTGGTAGGACTCTTCTGCGGAGCGGGTCGCCTTGTCGCGGTCGATGTAGGAACCGGTCGGGGCTTGCGTGCTGCCCAGGACGACCTCGGCGAGGTAGCGGCCTGCATCGTCGCGGTGGGTGCCGAACGGTGTGAAAGCCAGCAGTGGCAGGACTCTGCGCATCAGGAAGCGGTCGATGGGACCGGCGTTGCGGGCGAGACCGGTGCCGGGGACGAAGCCCGGGTTGTAGGAGATGACGTCGATCCCGGCGGGCAGGCGGCGCGCGTACTCGTGTACCAGGTAGATCGCGGCCAGTTTGCTGGTCGAATACGCGGTACGCCCTGCGGCTGCGGTCTCGGGCTTGGGGAAGGCACGCGTCCGGGCGAGGACATCGGGTGAGTCCCATGCCGGGCCGGGCACCATGCCGATGTTGTGTTTGAGATCGCCGAAATGCGTGTCGCTGACAGTGACCACGATCCGGCCGCTGCCGGCGAAGCGGTCTTCGAGTGTGCGGACGAACATGTGGTTGGCGAGCACGTTCACCATGAACGTCGACTCGATCCGCTCGGGGCCCTCGGTGAGGTTGTTGGTGTACTGGATGCCCGCGTTGCCCACGAAGTGCCGCAGCGGCGGCAGGTCACCCCGGTCGAGCCGGTCCCGGATCTCGGCAGCGGCCGATCGGACGCTCTTCAGCGAGTTCAGGTCCGCCACGACGTACGAGACGTTGCTGCCGAACTGCGTGCCGGTGGATTCGCGGACGACGACAACGAGATGGGTGTCCGGCGACTGGCGCAGGATGTGCTCGGCGGCGATCCGGCCGATACCGCCGCTCGCGCCGGTCATCACGATGGTGTGCTGCACGGAAGGCTCCCTTGCTGGTTGGTGCACACCGAACTTCCTCGCACCCGCCGCAGCCGGCCAGTGACTTGGATGTCCCTAGGACTCGCAATACCCAGGCTCAACGATCGCCGCCAGAATGGACTCATGTCTGACTTCGGCGAGCTCCTCCACGGCTGGCGCGACCGGCTTTCACCCGTCGACGCCGGCTTCACCGCGACGCGCGGCAGGCGTGCGCTCGGACTGCGGCGTGAGGAGCTCGCCCAGCTGGCCGGACTCTCGGTCGACTACGTCCTGCGTCTGGAGCAGGGCCGCGCGAAGAACCCCTCCGCCCAGGTCGTCGGCGCCCTCGCCCGGGCCCTGCAGCTCTCCCGGACCGAACGCGACCAGCTCTACCGCAGCGCCGGACTCCTGCCGCCGCAGGACGGCACGATCAGTGCCCACATTCCCGCGAGCGTCCAGCGGCTCGCCGTGCGCCTGGGCGACGTCCCGATCGGCGTGTTCACGGCGGACTGGACGCTGGTGTGGTGGAACGCCATGTGGTGCGTCCTCAACGGCGATCCCTCCGCGCTCCCGGTCGAGCAACGCAACCTCGCCCGAGCCTTGTTCGGCAATGGCACCGCCCTGCCGCCCGTTGAGACCGAACGCGGACTCGACGTCTTCGAAGCGTCGATCGTCGCCGACCTCAAAGACGCCGTCTCCCGCTATCCCGCCGACGCCCGGCTCAACCGCCTCGTCCGGGACCTCCGTGCGGAATCGGAAGCCTTCGCGCACCACTGGGTCACGGAGTCCGCTGCCCAGCACACGAGCGAGCAGAAGACGATCCACCACCCGAACGTCGGCGAGATCCGGCTTGACTGCGACGTTCTCCTGGTCCCGGGCGCAGACCTCCGCATGGTCACCTACACCGCAGCAACCGGCACCACCGACGCCGGAAAACTCGACCTCCTCCGCGTCACCTGCGGCCAGATCACCTGCTCTGCGCCGGAGGGCAACGAGTTCTGCGTGCAGTGATGGGGTATTTGCTCGGGCCCGGTTCGGTTCGCGCCGGCGCGGCGCCCCGGCCGATCAGTCGGTCGCGGTGCCGATCGGGGTCAGCATTCGGTGGGGGTTCTGCAGGGCTCGGGCTACGCGGTCGCTGCGCTGCATCGCGTTCGTTCCGGGGCCGAGGCGGACGACGAGGTCGTCGGGGTCCGGGTGCCGGCCGCACGCGGGGCATCGTCCGGACTCGTCGATGTCGGCGTCGCATGCCGCGTGGCTGAAGATCCGGGCGGGGTGCGGCCCGCTGGTGTACCGCTCGCCCCACTTGGACAGGGCGAAGATCGCCGGCCACAGCGCCCGGCCGGCCTGCGTGAGCAGGTACTCCGGGTGTCCGCCCGCATCGTCCCGGGTCAGCACGCCCGCCTCGACCAGGGTGTCGAGCCGGTCGGTGAGCACGGCTCGGGAGATGTCGAGGTGCTCGCGCAGGTCCGTGAAGCGCCGCACGCCGTAGAAGCAGTCGCGCAGGATCAGGAGGGTCCAGCGCTCGCCGACCACTTCGAGTGCGCGGGCCAGGAAGCAACCCTGCTGGTCGTATCCGGTTCCGAGTGCCACGACGCGATTGTACCGCGATGCGGTCTGTTCACCAGACCATCGTCGTGCAACTATGGTCTGGTGAACAGACTAAGTCTTCGCGATGCCACGAACCGGCGCACCAGCGGTGCGAGCGGATCATTCGCGGCGGCGCTCGTCCTGACGTCGCTGAGCACGTTCGGGGCGATGCTGGCCTACTCGGGTCCGCTGGGGAACGCGGCGACGCTCACCGGCGCGCTGGCCGCCGGACCGGGAGCCACCATGTGGATCCTGAGCTCGATGAGCACCGGCCTCGCGGTGAGCCTGCTGGCCGCGGGCGCGCTGGCCGACCAGTCCGGCCGCCGCCGGGTCTTCGAACTCGGCGCGTACGTGTTCGCGGTCGGCTCCGCGGTGTGCGCCACCTCGGCCACGGCGACGCAATTCGTCATCGGGCGGCTCGTCGAAGGCGTTGGCGCGGCCGGTGTCATCGCTACCGGGTTGGGTCTCGTCGCAGCGGTGAACAGCGACGCCCGGGCCCGCTCGGCGGCGGCCAGCTGGTGGGGCGCGAGCATGGGCCTCGGCATCGCGCTCGGCCCGCTGATGACCGGCTTGTTCGATCTCGCGGGCCTGTGGAGCGCGCCGTACTGGCTGCTGGCCGCGGTCGGCGTGAGCATCGCCATCGCCTCGCGGTGGTGCTTCCCCGAGACCGCGGTGATCCCGGGCCGGCGCCTGGACCTGCTCGGCGCCGCGCTGATGACCGGCGGGATGGGGTTGCTGCTGGTCGCGCTGGTCGAAGTGCGCCAAGGCGGACTCGTGCCGGCGCTGGCCTGCGGCGGCGGTGCGGCGGTGGCGTTGACGGCTTTCGCCATCAGCCAGCTCCGGAGCCGGTCGCCGATGGTGGAGTTCGCGCTGTTCCGCCGAGGTGACTTCGCGGCGGCCACGATGGCGGCCGCGGTCACCGGCGCCGGTGTGATCGCACTGATGTCGTTCGCCTGCACCTTCCTCGTCACCAGCATGGGGATGAGCACCCTGGAGGCCGGTGCCCTGCTCGGGCTGTGGTCCGGCACCAGCGCCGTTTCGGCCGTGCTCAGCCGCCGGCTCGTCGCACGGCTGACCGGCACGGCGCAGTTGGCGATCGGGCTCGTGGTCACGGGCATCGGCCTGCTGATGCTCACCGGGCTCGGCGCGGATTCGACCGCCGGGCAGCTGATCCCCGGCCTTCTCGTGGCAGGCGTCGCCACCGGCGTGCTCAACGCCGGTCTGGGACGGCAGGCCACGGCGACCGTCCCGCCTGACCGGGCCGCGGTGGGGGTCGGGATGAACAACACCACCCGCTACGTCGGCGCCTCGATCGGCGTCACCGTCGTCGGTGTTCTCGCCGCCGCCCCGCACGACGACATCGCCGCCCGGCTGTCCGGCTGGAACCACGTCGCCGTCCTCACCGGCGTCGTCTCCCTCGCCGGCGCCGCCGCCGTGCTGGCGCTGGTCCGGTTCGGGCGCGGGGGCGAACGAGGCCCGCTGCGGAAGTAGGCACCTTGAGTGCTTTGGGGCGCTATGGCACCCCAAAGCACTCACGGGACCGAAGCCGTTCAGGCGACGGCTTTCACGACGGCGATCAGGCGAAGGCGCTGAGGCCGGTGATGGACTTGCCGACGATCAGGGTGTTCATCTCGCGGGAGCCCTCGAAGGAGTAGACCGCTTCCGCGTCGGAGAAGAACTTCGCGACCTCGTAGTCGAGCACGATTCCGTTGCCGCCGAACAGCTCGCGCGCCCAGGCCACCACCTCGCGCATCTTCGTGGTGGTGAACGCCTTGGCCAGCGCCGCCTGCTCCGCGCCGCCGCGGCCCTGCGCGACCAGCTCGTTGAGGCGCACCACGATGCCGAACATCGCGGTGATGTTGCCGAGCATCTTCACCAGCAGGTCCTGGATCATCTGGAACCCGCCGATCGGCTTGCCGAACTGCACCCGCTGCACCGCGTACTCGCGGGCCAGCTCGTAGGCGCGGACCGCCACGCCCAGCGCCTGCCACGCCACGCCGCCGCGGGTCTTGGCCAGCACCTTGGCGGTGTCCCGGAAGCTGTTGATGTTCTGCAGCCGGTTGGCCTCCGGGATGCGGACGTCGTCGAGCACGATGTCGGCGTTCTGCACGGTGCGCAGCGCGATCTTGCCCTCGATCTTGGTGGCGGTGAAGCCGGGCGTGCCCTTCTCGACGACGAACCCCTTGACCTGGTCATCGGCTTCGTCGCGCGCCCACACCACGACGAGGTCGGCGAACGTGCCGTTGCCGATCCATCGCTTCGCACCGTTGAGCACCCACCGGCCGCCCTCGCGGCGCGAGGTGGTGCGCATGCCGCCGGCGACGTCGGAGCCGCCCTCCGGCTCGGTCAGCGCGAACGCGCCGACCTTGGTCATGTCGGCCATGTCCGGGATCCAGCGGTCCCGCTGCTCCTGGTCGCCGCCGTTGTAGATGCTGCCCATCGCCAGTCCGGTGTGGACACCCGAGAACACCGCCAGGGACGGGTCGATCCGGTTCAGCTCCAGGCTGAGGAATCCGGTGAACAGCGGGCTGCGCTGCTTCCCGTCGCCGTACTCGGGGTACTGGTAGCCGGCCAGCTGGAGCTTGGCGAACTTCTCGACGACCTCGAACGGGAACTCGGCCTTGTCCCACGCGGCGTTGGCCAGCGGCTTGATCTCGCGCTCCAGGTACGCGCGGATCTCGGCGAGCTCGGCGCGCTCGGACTCGCTCAGCAGGTCGTAGAAGCCGAAGAAATCAGGATTTGCATTGGCGGGCTTGGGCATTGCGATGATCCTCAAATCAGTTGTGCTCGATGTCGTGCAGTGCGGTGTTGAGCGCGTTCTGCTTGCGGTCGCGCAGTTCGGAGCGCCCCCGGTACTCCTCGGGGCCTGCGCCGTAGGCCGCTTCGGTCTGGTCGGCGACGGCGGCGATCGTCTCCGGGGTCAGCTCCGGGTGGCCGAGGTCCTTCCAGCGTTCCGCCATGCCCACACCGAGGTGGGCCATCATGTGCCGGATCCCGCCGGGCCCCCCGCCGAGGTGGAAGCTCTCGAACGGGCCGACCGCCGCGTAGCGGCCGCCGAGCGACGCCTTCATCACCTCGTCGAGCTCGTCGGCGCGGACGACCCCGTCCTGCACCAGGAAGATCGACTCCTGCATGATCGCGCTCTGCAGCCGGTTGGCGACGAAGCCGGGGATCTCCTTGTGCAGCCGCACCGGGGTCTTGCCCAGCGCCCGGTAGAACTCGATCGCGGCCACCACGACCGCCTCCGCCGTGCGCTCGCCGGGCACGATCTCGACCAGCGGCACCACCTGCGGCGGGTTGAAGGGGTGGGCGATGAGCAGCCGGGCGGCCACCTCGTCGGGCAGTTCGGCGGCGATCGCCGAGGCGATGATGCCGGAACTGGAGGACGCGAGCACCGCGTTCTCCGGTGCGAGGCAGGCGATGTCGGCGAACAGCCGCTGCTTGAACTCCAGCCGCTCCGGGCCGTTCTCCTGCACCAGCTCGGCATCCGCGACGGCCTCGGCGAGGTCGCCGGTGAGCCGGATGCGGCCGAGCAGGTCGTCGGCGTCGGCGCCGGGAATGCTCGCGGCCAGCATCGGCATCGCGTCGCGCACCACGTCGGCGAGGTCATCGCGCGGATCGCTGATGCGCACCTCGATGGCGCGCGAGGCGAACAGCGCGGCCCAGGACAGTCCGATGGTCCCGGCCCCGACGACCGCCACCTTCGTCCATTGTGGATGCATGATGTCCTCCCGGGTCAGGCCAGGTAGTCGTGGACGGGCTCGATGCCGCCCAGGGTGAGGTCGGTGAGGATGTGGCTCGCCGAGACGATCTCGCGTACCGGCAGGTCCGCCACCGGCGCGAGCACGTGCTCGAACAGCTGCAGCCGGGCCGGGCCGGTGTAGGCCTGCTTCACCACGACGTCGGTGATCTGGCTGCGCACCAGCTCGCACACGCGCGGCCGGTGGTCGTAGCCGGGCACGATCTTGAGCATGTAGCTGGGCGTCGTGATCTGCGCCTTGGCCTCGTCGAGGTCCAGCGGGTGGTGCTTGTAGCCCATCGTCGCGGTCGCGACCCGCAGCGTGCCGCAGTCCAGGGTGCCCACCAGCGCGGCGTTGTCGACGTACAGCGCCGGGCTGCCCATCACCTTCGGGAAGGCGCTGGCCTCGCGACCGGCCGCGGTGGCCGGGAAGTTGTCGAGGTACATGGCGTGCAGGTATTCGCCGTGCTCATCGCCGAGGCGCACCGGGATCGCCTGCCCGGCCTCGACGTACGGGCCGAACGAGGTGACGTCGCCCATCTGCATGATCTCGAAGCGCACCAGTGGTTCGTCGAACTCCAGCGGCTCCGGGACCACCGCCCGCAGCGCCTCGGGATCGGTGCGGTACACGATGTTGAGGTACTCGCGGTCGGTGAACCTCGCCACGGCCGGCGCGTAGGCCGGGTTGGTCAGCGGCGTGTTGAGGCTGCGCAGGATCTGTTCGCGGTTCATCGTCCGGTCCACTTCGGAGTTCGCTTGTCGGTGAACGCCTGGACGCCTTCGGCGAAGTCCGCGGACTCCCGGAGGGTGCGGGTTTCGTTGCGCTGCAACGTGAACGCCTCGGCGTCGGAGATGCCGTCGGCGAGCCGGACGACGTTCTTGACCGCGGCCAGCGCCAGCGGCGCGTTCGCGGCGACCTCGGCGGCGAGTTCCAGCGCGGCCGGGACGGTCTCGCCGTCGGCCACCAGCCGGTTGACCAGGCCGAGGTCGCGGGCCCGCGCCGCATCGATGGCGCGGCCGGTGAGCAGCAGTTCCATCGCCAGGGGGTGCGGGATCCGCTTCGGCAGCCGGATCACGCCGCCGCCACCGGCGATCAGGCCGCGCTTGACCTCGGGCAGCGCGAACCGCGCGCCCTCGGCGGCGACCACCAGGTCGCAGGCCAGCGCCAGCTCGAACCCGCCGCCCATGGCGTAGCCCTCGACCGCGGCGATCAGCGGCTTGCCGGTCTCGGCCTCGGTGAGGCCGCCGAAGCCCTTGCCCGGCGCGGTGGGCGACTCGCCGCGCGCGGCGGCCTTGAGGTCCATGCCCGCGCTGAAGGTGCCTGCCGCGCCGGTCAGCACGCCGACGCGCAGGTCGGGGTTGGCGTCGAGCTCGTCGATGGCGGCCGCGATGCCGTGGGCCGCGGCGGCGTCGATGGCGTTGCGCGCCGCCGGGCGGTTGATGGTGATCACGAGCACGGAGCCGACGGTTTCGGTCTGCACCGCGGTGTTCGGGGCGGTCATGCGAGCCTCCGCGCATCGAGTTCGGCGAGGACCTCTTCGGTGTCCTGGCCGGGCAGTGGGGCGTGCCTGCGGACCGAGGCCGGCGTCGCGGAGAAGTTCATCGGCACCCCGACGACGCGGTAGCTGCCCTCGCTGGGGTGCTCGGCGACGTCCAGCAGGTGCCCTTCGCGGACGTACGGGTCGTCGGCCGCCTCGTCGAGCCGGAGCACCGGGCCGACCGGGATGCTGTGCTTGGTGCACACCTCGATCCACTCCTCGGTGGTCAGGCTCGGGGTGACCGATTCGACCAGTTCGGAGATCGCCTCGCCGTCGCGGCGGACGTCGACGAACTCGCCGTTGACCCGCGGGTCCTCGGCCAGGTCGGGCCGGCCGGCGGCGCAGAAGAGGTCGCGGTAGTTCTGCGGGGAGTAGGGGATGATCATGGCCAGGCCGTCCTTGGTGGGGCGCGCCCGGTGGCCCTTGTTCATCGACAGCGCGAACCCGGTCGGGCCCATCGGCGGCTCGAAGGTGCGGCCCTGCAGGTGCTCGACGAGGTTGAACGCCAGCAGCGTGTCGGCCATCGGCACCTCGACCAGCTGGCCCCGCCCGGTGGCCCGCTGGTGCACCAGCGCCGCGAGCGCCGAGTAGGCGATGGTCAGCGCCGCGACCTTGTCGGCGAAGATGCTCGGCAGCACCACCGGTTCGCCGATGTCTCCCGCGCGCTGCGCCACGTCCAGCAGCCCGGAGGCCGCCTGCACCGTCTCGTCGTAGGCGGCGAGGTCGGCGCGGTCGGAGTCGGGGCGGAAGCCCTGCGCGTGCGCGTAGATCAGCTGCGGGTTGGCGGCGGCGAGGCTCTCGTAGTCCATGCCCAGGCGGCGCAGGGCGCCGATCCGCATGTTGGTGATCAGGATGTCGGCGCTGCCGATCAGCTCCAGCGCGCGTTCCCGGTCGGCGTCGTCCTTGAGGTTGAGCTTGACGCTGCGCTTGTTGCGGTTGACGTTGAGGGCCAGCGGCGTCATGCCGGGCGTGCGGTGCAGGGTGCCGAAGCGCGCGGTGTCCTTCGGTGACTCGATCTTGATCACGTCGGCGCCGAGGTCGCCGAGGATCTGCGCGGCGTAGGGGCCCATCACCACGGTGGCCATGTCGATCACGCGGACGCCGGCCAGCGGGCCGGACCTGCCTCCGGTGCTCGGTGCGGAATTCGTCATCATCGCCGCTCCAGGTGGGAAAGGGGAGCTGTCCCGGCTTTTGTTTGCTTCGCTAACTACGTTAGGCCGGGATGGGGCGGCGCTTCAATTGATCAGCGGCACCGATGCGCGAACAATGGCATGACCGCAGCGGTCACGCCAAATCGAGTGGTCGCCCCGCGCGGGAGGGGCGCAATTAATTCGATGTCCATCCGGGCGATGGTCAATTCCTCGCGAAATTGCGCACCCGGCGGATGATCAGCGGAGGGCGAGCTTGGCCTCGTCGATCAGCCGGCGGAGATCGGGCTGGCTTTCGGCGCGGTCGCGACGCCAGATCATGCCCGTCGCCAGGCTCGGATCGAAATCCTCGAACGGCAGCACGACCGTGTTCTCGCTGCGGTGCTTGTGCATCCCGCTTTCCGGATCCAGCATCGAAATGGAGAATGCCGATCCGTTCGCCACCAATTCGCTCGTGCTGCCGTAATCGCCGGTGTCGAGCGTGATCCGCCGGTGGATTCCCGCCGCCTCCAACCGCGCCAGCAGTTCCCCGTAGTAGGTCGGCAGCATCCGCGGCGCCGGGCTGACGTAGGTGTAGTCGACCAGCTCGGCGAGCGAGACCGAGCTGCGGGAGCCGAACTCCGCCGCCGGCAGCACCGCCCCGAGCGGCTCGCGCATCAGCTCGAACACCTCGATGCCCTCGGCGTGCACCGGCAGGTGCACCAGCGCCACCGCGAGCTCGCCGCGCTGCACCCCGGCGAGCAGGTCGTCGCTGCCGCTCGGCCAGCGCTTGACGTCGCATTCGGCGGCGCACCGGTCCTCGAACGCCCTGAGCCGCTGCCGCATCGACGAGTGCAGGCCGGGCGGGATGCCGATGTAGACGACGGCGCGCTGCGGGCTGATCGCCTCGCGCAGCCGCCACGGGATGTCGTCGAAGCGGCCGAGCACGTCCTTGGCGATCGGCAGCAGTGCCGCACCGGCGTCGGTCAGCTGCACGTGGTGCGAGTCCCGCTCGAACAGCACGGAGCCGAGGTCGCGTTCGAGGTCCCGCACCCGCTGGCTCAGCGGCGAGGTCGCCATGTGCAGCTGCCGGGCGGCCTTGGAGAAGGACAGGTTCTCCGCGACCGCCACGAAGTAGCGCAGGTGGAACATCTCCATCAAGCAGTAGGTTACCCCGCTGCTCGGGCGCGCGAACGCGTCCGCCGGATGCGGCAGGGGAGAAGAGTGATGATCGTCTCGTTGATGATCATCCAGGCCGGTCGAGGCGATGTCGCAATCCCGCGAGGAAAAGGGAATATCGCTCTATGTAACAAAGTTCGGGCAGGATGCCGGTTTGGTCACCTTAAAGGTGGTACCCGTAAGAAGTAGGGCGAGCTAGTTTAATCTCACTGTTCGTAGTTGAACAGGTGCAGTGAGCCAAGTCGGATCGGAGATGTGCATGGACGTCGTCCTGCCGCTTCGCGTTCTCGCTCCCCGTAGGTGCAGGCACGCTTCTCCACCGTCCCGACCGGCGCCGCTGCCGGCGGTCGGTGCGCGCGGCGGGCCGACCCCGGTCTCCCCGCTCGTCGACCGGCCCCGCGTCGACCGGCAGCCGACCTTCGCAGGCCGAGCGGCCAACGGCCGTGGAGTCGCCTTTACGCCGTAGGACACTTCGCAACTCACCTGCGTGGAATCTCGTCCTGCAGGGGATTTTTCGCGCCCTGACGACCCGCACCCGGCACGCCCCCACCCCGGAACCGGCCGGAACTCCGTCATGGCGTCGCAACGATCACCGCTGAGCGGTCCTCATAGGAGGGATCTATGGACTCGACCGGTAGAGGCGCGCCGCACCCGGACGTCGTATCGGGGTTGCTGGACTTCCTGCGCGAGTACAGCAGGGAACGGCTGGACTCGCGGAGGATGGACGAGCGCCGTTCGGTACCGCTGTCACTGGTGCCGGACTTGGGCGCGGCCGGCCTGTTCGGCCTGCGAATCCCCCGGGAGTACCAGGGGCTCGGGCTCTCGCATTCGGACATGGCCCGGGTGATGACGCAGCTCGGCGCGATCGACGCGAACGTGTTCGTCCTGGTCGGGGTGCACAACACCCTGGGCGTCCCACCCGTGCAGAACTTCGCCCCGGAGGCGGTGAAGCGAGCCGTCCTGCCCGAACTGGCGCAGGGTAGGCAGCTGATCACGAGCGCGATCAGCGAACCCGGGCAGGGGTCGTACGTGCACGCCATCGCCACCCGCGCGGCCAGGCAGCCGGACGGGTCCTATGTGCTCAACGGGGAAAAGCAGTGGATCAGCCTGGGCGCCGATGCCAAGTACATCAACGTGTTCGCGCGGCTGACCGATGAACGCGGCCAGGACGCGGGGATCACCGGCTTCCTGGTCGATTCCGCGAACCCCGGGTTCCAGCACGGGCCGGAGGTCTTCACCCTCGGGATGAAGGCCGTGCCGCAGAACAGCCTGACCTTCAACGAATTGCGCGTGCCCGCCGAAGCCATGCTGGGTTCCGAAGGCCAGGGGCTACGCGTGGCGAAGACCGCGTTCGCGTTCGGCCGGCTGACCATCGCCGCCGGGTCTGTGGGAGCGATGATGCGTTCACTGGAGCTCGCGCACCGATTCGCGTGCCGGCGCGAGGTCGCCACCGGGAACCTGGCGGAGAACGGCCGGATCCAGCAGATCCTCGCCGAATGCACGGCTGCGACGCAGGCCGTCGAAACGCTCGTGGACAACATCGCCGCGCGGCTCGACGGCGACGAACGCGTACCGGAACCGCTGTACTTCACCGCGAAGGTCCTCGGGGCCGAACTCATGTGGCACGTCGTGGACCGGTGCGTGCAGCTGCTCGGCGCGCGCGGCTACCTCGACACCAACATCGTCGGCCAGTTCTTCCGCGACTACCGGCTGTTCCGGATCTTCGAAGGCTCGACCGACACCCTCACGGTCTACCTGGGCACCGCGTTCCTCGCCGAGCCGCAGGAACTCGTCGCCCTCCTCGACGAGTTCGACGCGGCGCCGCAGGTGCAGGAACTCGCCGCCGCAGTCGCCAAGCTGACCACCAGGGCCACTGCCATCGCCCCGCAACGGCACATGCTCGCGAGCGCCGTGGGCGAGTTGTCGTGCTGGGCGATCCTGGCGGCGCTGACCAGCGAGGTCCGGCATCGATCCGACATGCACTCGTACACCGCTTCCTGGTGCGAGCAGCGCCTGCGCGAGCGGTTGCGCGCCATCGAGAACGATCTGCCGTTCGACGAACTGCCCACGGTGAACGCCATTGCCAGGCACATCGAGGCATACGGAGGCAAGATCGGCGATGTCGAACAGCGCCGCCCGGGCGAGGAGCACGCCCTCGACGCGCTGCTGCGGCGGGGCTGAGGACCCAGAGCGGGCCCGCAGCGGGCCCGCTCACCGCGGTTTCAGCGCCGCCGCGGGCTCACCGCCCCAGCCTCTCCCGCTCGTGCTGGTGGATCAGCTCCACCCCTTCGCCGGCGAGCGTCTTGATGGCCTGCAGGCCCTCGCGCCCCCACGGGCGCGGTTCGGTGTCGATGACGCAGACCGTCCCGAGCGCGGTGCCGGTGCGGTCGATCAGCGGTGCGCCCAGGTAGGAGCGGACGTTCATCCGGTCCACGATGTCGTTGCCGGCGAACCTCGGGTAGTCGCAGACGTCTTCCAGCACCAGCGCGATGCCGCGGGCGATGACGTGCGGGCAGTAGCCGGTGTCCATCGGACCCTTGCGGGGATCGAAATCCGCGGGGACTCCGGCGGGCTCCGGGGGCATCACCGCCGAGTAGAAACCGCCCAGGTACTGGTGCCTGTCGGTGATGAAGTTGACCATGGCGTTGGGGACGCCGAGCATTTTCGCGACGTGCTGGGCGAACGCGTCGAACGCCGGCTCTGCTCGCTCACCGAGCCCGAGTTGCCGAAGGCGCGCCGCGCGCTGGGGCGCGTCGTTGTCCACGGGCGTGAAGTGGCGGTGTCCGGTCGCGTCGAAGGTGGTCAAGAGGGGCTCCGTTTCCGCAGTGCGGGTATCGGCTACAGAGGACGGTTGGTGAGGACGTGCTCGGTGAGGCGCGCGAGGACCGCCCCAGCGGAGCGCCGGTCCCGGGCATCGCACAGGACGATCGGCACGTGGGGCTTGATGTCCAGCGCTTCCCGGACCTCATCGGGTTCGTAGCGGAAGCCGTCGGGGAACTGGTTGACCGCGACGACGAAGTCGACGCCGCGCTGTTCGAAGAACTCGACCGCGGCGAAGCAGTCCTGCAGCCGCCGGGTGTCGGCGAGCACGACGGCGCCCAGCGCGCCGTGCACCAGGTCGTCCCACATGAACCAGAACCGTTCCTGCCCCGGGGTGCCGAACAGGAACAGCACGATGTTCTGCGGCGCGAACGTGATGCGCCCGAAGTCCATGGCGACGGTGGTGGTGCTCTTGTCGCCGACCCCGGCCAGGTCATCGGTGCCGATGCTGGCGACGGTCAGCGTTTCCTCGGTGGTCAGCGGTTCGATTTCGCTGACCGACCGGACGAAGGTGGTCTTCCCGACGCCGAACCCGCCCGCGATGAGGAACTTGAACGCGGTCGGGAAGAGGTCAGAGTTGTTGGAGACCATGGAGCAACGCCTCCAGTTGTCCTCGGTCGGGCAGGTCGTCGGGCAGGCGGGTGGTGACGGCACCCCAGTCGATGAGGTCCGAGAGCAGGACCTTGGTGACCACGGCGGGCTGGTGCAGGTGCGCCGAGACCTCGGCGACCGACGTGGCGAACCGGCACAGCTCCAGCATCTTGGCGTGCACGGGCTCGATGCGTTCGGGCGCCATCCTGCCGGTGGACCGGACCATCGACTGCAGCGTCAGGGTGGCGGTCGGCTTGGTCCGGCCGTTGGTGAGCGAGTACGGGCGCAGCAGCGGCCCCGCTTCGCTGTCGAGCCAGGGCTTGTCCGGCGGAACCGACATGATCAGCCGCCCACCTCGCCCGCGCGCGCGGCGGCGGTGGGCTGGCGCATGGCCGTGGTCAGGTGCGCCGGGACGCGCTTGACGAGCTGGGCGATCTCGTAGCCGAGCACGCTGGCGTCGGCGTCCGGGTAGGCGATCACGACGAGGACCGCGCCGACGCCGGCGGCGGAGACGAAGAACAGCAGGTCGTCGAACTCCACCACGACCTGGCGGACCCCGTCGCCCGCGCCGAAGCGGGCCCCGCCGTTGCGGGCGAGGGAGCACTGCGCGGCGGCCCAGGCCGCGAGGGCGTCGGCCTCGTCGGCGTCGAGGCCGTGGTAGTGCCGCTTGAGCCCATCCGTGGAAGCCAGCAGCGCGCAGCGGGTGTGCGGGACCCGGCGGAGCAGGTCGGCGAGCAGCCAACCGAGGTCCGACGCCTGGCCAGCGGGCAGGTCATTGGCCATGGGTAACGTCTCCTTGAATTCAATGCGGTGCGGACGAGGCGAGGTCAGGCGCCGTGGTCACCCGGACCGTCGTTGTCGCGGGCGCCGCCTTCGACGCCGTGTCGGTATGCGGCCCACAGGCCGGGATTCGGGCCACCGCGCGGAGCCTCGGCGGGCTTGGGACCGCCGGCGAGCTGGGGCGCCACGTACGACTTGGTGCGGTCGCGCTTGGGCAGCGGCGGGCGCTCGGGGTTGCCCGGCGGGGTGGTGATCGCGTCTTCGGCGACGGCGTCGGGCACGATTCCCGTGTGCCGCCCGTACCACTGCGTGGTGCCGGTCCCGTTCGACGCGGCGGGCACCACGGCGTCGAACTGCCGGACCGGTTCCCACTCGATGGGGGCCCGGTGCGCGCCGCTGCGCTCGGCGGCCGGTATGGCGGGCAGCGCGGGAGCCGGGGCGGTGACCGGCTGCGGCTCGGGAGCGGCGACGCTGTCGACGACCGCGGGCGCCTGCTGCGGCTCTTCGGCGTCGCCCAGCAGGCTGAGGGGAACCACGACGTGGGCGTCGGTTCCGCCGTACATGTTGGTCTCGAGCTCGACGGCGACGTGGTGCCGCTGGCCCAGCTGCGCGACCACGTAGAGGCCGATCCGCCCGTCCTTGAGCTGCTCGTCGCGGTCGACGCGGCTGGGATCGGCGAGCAGCGCGTTCAGCTTGGTCCGGTCGGCCGGGCTGATGCCCAGCCCGCGGTCCCGGATGTCGATGGCCAGCCCGGCGGTGACCCGCTGGGTGCTGACCGTCACCTGGGTGTCGGGTTCCGAGCAGGCGGTGGCGTTCTCGACGAGTTCGGCGATCAGGTGGATCACGTCGGCGACGGCGTGGCCGTGGACCGTGCCTTCGACCGGCGGCAGCACCTTGACACGGGCGTAGTGCTCGACCTCGGCGACCGCGGAGCGCAGCACGGTGTACATGGGGACCGGCCGGCTCCACTGCCGCCGCGGCATCGAACCGCCGAGCACGGCGAGGCTTTCCGCCTGCCGGCGCATGCCGGTCACGAGGTGGTCGACGGCGAACAGGCCCTTGAGCAGATCCGGGTCCTCCACCATCTGCTCCAGCTCGTCGAGCCGCTGGATCGCCCGGTGCGCGAGGGACTGCACCCGCCGCGCGATGTTGGCGAACACCGCGACGCTGGGCTCGGCGGTGCCGGTGGGGCCGGGGGCCTGCTGCAGGCGGGCCACGGCGAACTCGGCGGCGGCCTGCGCCTGCCGGATCTCGTGGGAGAGCAGCGCGAAGGGATGGCTGCCCGGGGCGGGGTCGTCGGCGGGCCACCGCGGCGCGGGCGGCTCGCCCGCGCGCACCTGCTCCACGAGCCGGGGGAACTCGTTCTTGCCCTGTTCGACGGTGGCGCGCAGGGATTCGATCCACCGCTGCGTGTGCTGCGCGGACTCCTCGACCCACTTCTCGGAGCGCTGGGAGGATTCGGCGATCTGCCTCTCGACGGCGGCCGCCGTGGCGTTGACCCGGTTGAAGGCGATGAGCGCGATGGCCGCGCAGCCGACCAGGCCGCCGCCGAGCACCGTGTAGCGGAGCACGTCGGAAGGATTGGTGGCGAGCACGGCAGCGGCGGCGATCCCCAACACGGCCATGGCGGCCAAGTGCACCATGACCAGCCGCGACAATCGACTCCGCAGGTCGTCGTCCGTGCTGCGCCGCGATCCGGGCGAGTGCTCGGATCCCGCGGCCGATGGGGGGAACTCTGACATCAGCGTCCTTGGTACGGGGAATGTTCGGCGACGGGCACGAGTGCCTGAGGTCGGGGCGTCACCGCTGGGACTACTGGTGCTCACTAGTTGATCAACTTTATCACCGAGGGTGATCCTAGCGACACTAAAGGGAGCTGAATAGGCAGGGGGTCGACCTATTGGAAGAATGCGGATTACCTGACGCTACGTGGCGAAACTTCCCGTCCGCATGTGGAATCCGCGACTCCGCTCGCCTGGGCGCGGCGCCCGCTGGGAGTGGCTCCGCGCGTTGTCCGGGCACCGGTCGATCGGCTGCTGAGCTGCAGAGATCCTTGGCCTGGGCGGGCCTCGGCGGCGGATGTCCTCGCAAGTGACGACGCTTCGATACTCCATTCGGGTATATATGACCCGGCGTTCGGCCCATCTTCGCGCGGCGGATGCCGGCGAAACCGATCCGTCGCCAATTGTTCTTGATCTTTTCCGAAGCGCCCGGCGGAGTCGATCCGGTTCGAGCCGGGTCTCCAATTCATGGGTCCACAGTGGATCGATGTGGTCCAGTGGTGGCGAAATGGAACGCCGGAACGCGGTGGCGGGTTCGGGCGTTCGACGGCCGAGCCCGCCGAACCGGTCAGCTCTGCGCGGCGCCGCTCGCGATCCGCTCCAGCCGGGTCCGGTAGTCCGCCCACCACTCCTGATCGCCGGGGGCCATCATCGGGATGCCCTCGTGCAGGCCGACGGCGCCGTCGATCAGCTCCCGGACGACGTCCGCGTGCCCGGCGTGCCGGTTCGTCTCCGCGATCATGTGCACCAGGATCCCGTGCAGCGTCGTCTCCCGGTCCGGCTCGGCGAACCACTCCACGTAGCCGGCCGAATCCAGCGGCAGCGCCGCGATCGTGCCGTCCGAGTGCTCGCACGCCCGCCGGTACAACCCGACGATGTAGTCCCGGGATTCGTCGGCGGTGGCCCACAGGTCCGCATTGGGCTCGGCGTCCGGCCTGAACCAGGCCACCGGCTCGTCGAAGGGCTCGCCGAAGACGTGGCTCAGGTACAGCAGCTCGACGGTGATCAGGTGCTTGACCAACCCCAGCAGGTTGGTGCCGGTCGGCGTCAGCGGTCGGCGGATGTCGCGCTCGGGAAGCCCGTCCAGCTTCCACAGCAGCGCCGCGCGCGCCTCCCGCAGGTACCGGTGGAGATCGGTTTTCAGGTCTGCCTCGGCCATTGTGGATCGTCTCCTGCGCAAGCGGTCGATGTCAGGTCGACACAGGGACTCCTGCGATGCGGCAGAATCGTCGACCGTGAGCGAAGTTTTTTCCGCGCGGACTTCGGATCCGGTGGCGGAGGACGACCTGGCGCGGGCGCGCGGCGGTGATGATGCCGCGTTCACCCGGCTCGTGAAGCCGCTGCGCCGCGAGCTGCACGCGCACTGCTACCGCATGCTCGGCTCCACCTACGACGCCGACGACGCCTTGCAGGACGCGCTCCTGCGGGCGTGGCGCGGCCTCGCACGCTTCGAAGGCCGCAGCTCGCTGCGCTCATGGCTCTACACCGTGGCCACCCGCACCTGCCTGGACGCGATCGAAGCGCGCGGCAAGCGGGCGCTGCCCATCGATCTCGGCCCGGCCAGCGACCGCGCCGTGACCGGCGATGTTCCGGTGACCGAAGTCGCCTGGCTGGGGCCCTACCCGGACGCGGGCCTCGGCGACGGCCCGGCCGGCCCGGCTTCGCGCTACGAACAGCGCGAAGCCGTCGAGCTCGCCTTCGTCGCGGCGCTGCAACACCTGCCGGGCAACCAGCGGGCGGCGCTGCTGCTCTTCGAGGTGCTCGGCTTCTCCGCCGCCGAGATCGCCGCCACCATGAACACCACGACCACGTCGGTGAACTCGGCCCTGGCACGCGCCCGCAAGGTCGTCGCGGAGCGCGTCCCGGCCCGCACCCAGCAGCAGGCGCTGCGGGAGATCGACGACGCGCGCCTACGCGAGATCGTCGGCGGATTCGCCGCCGCGCTGGAGCACGGCGACGCCGACGCCCTGGTCGCGCTGCTGACCGAGGACGTCACCTGGTCGATGCCGCCGATGCGGCACTGGTACCGAGGCATCGAGGCCGTCACCGACTTCGCCGTGCACGTCCCGCTGGTCTGCGGCGCCTGGCGGCACCTCCGGACCAGCGCCAACGGCCAGCCCGCGGTGGGCTGCTACCTCTGGGACGACGAGGCGGGCGCCCACCTGGCCTGGTCGGTGAACGTGCTGACGCTGCGCGACGACCGCATCGCCGAGGTCACGTCGTTCATCGGCCGCGACCACTTCCCGCCCTTCGGCCTGCCCACCGACATGCCCTGACGGGGATCGTGAGTACTTCCGGCGCTACCCGCACCGCCACGCAAAACGAGTCCGAGAACAGCCTTCGTCAGCTGGTGATGTCCTTGCGGTTGAAGCGCCAGATCGCCAGGGCGGCGAAGACCGCCGCGTAGGCCAGGCCGGAGAACGCCCCGTGCGCCATCGCCGTCCACTCGACCTCGTGGCCCAGCAGGTCCGAGTAGGCCGTCGAGTAGTGCGTCGGCAGGTAGTTCCGCAGGTCTCCCAGCGCCGTGATCTGGTCCAGGATCTCCGACAGGATCGACACCACCACCGCGCCGCCGACCGCGCCCAGCGGCGCGTCCGTGCTGACGCTCAGGAACAGGGCCAGCCCGGCGATCCAGGCCAGGTGCACCGCCAGGTAGACCGTGGCCGCCGCGAGGCTGACCACCCCGGTCGGGAACGGCACCGCCTCGCCGGTGATGCTCACCAGGTCGCCGCCGCCGTACCACACCAGGCCCACGCCGAGCGCGACCGCCGACAGCAGGAGCAGCCCGAAACCCGACAGCAGCGCCGAAACGACCGCCTTCTGCCGGAGCAGGCGGGTGCGGGGGATGGGCGCGGCGAGCAGGTACCGCAGGCTCGACCAGGACGCCTCGCTGGCCACGGTGTCGCCGAAGAACAACGCCACCACCACGACCAGCAGGAAGTTGGTCGAGGCGAACAGCGTGAACACCGCGAAGTTCAGGCCGCTGGCGGTGGCGATGTCGGCCAGCGTGCGGCCGCGCTGCCCGCCGTCGTCGCCGAGTTCGAAGGCCAGCAGCAGCAGGAACGGCAGCACGGCGAGGAAGCCCAGCACCAGCCGGGTGCGGCGGCGCCGGAGCTGCCGTGCCAGCTCCACCCGCACCGGCAGGGTCTGCTTCGCGCGGTAGCCCTCGACGCTGCCGTCGGCCTGGTTCGGCTGGCGGCGGCCGGACCGGACCACCGCGGTCTCGGCCGTGTCCAGCTGCTCGACCTTGGGTCCTTCGGCGTCCTCGGTCACCGGTGATCCTCCCCGACCAGCTGCAAGAAAGCGTCCTCCAACCGCCGCCGCGGCCCCACCTGGTGCACCTCGATCCCGGAGGCGACCAGCACGTTCACCGCCACCGCGGTCGAGTGCCCGGCGAGGTCGGCGTGCACCAGGTCGCCGTCGGTCTCCACCGGGCCGAGCCCTTCGATGGTGCACAGCGCCTCGGCGGCCTGCTCCGGCTGGTCGACCCGGAAGGTCGCCTCGCCGTTGACCGACACGATGTCGCCCACACTGCCCGCCGTCACCAGCCGGCCGTTCTGCATGACCACCACGTGCGTGCAGGTCTGCTCGACCTCGGCGAGCAGGTGGCTGGACACCAGCACCGTGCGGCCGGTGGACGCGTAGCGGCGCAGGATCTCGCGCATCTGGTGGATCTGCGGCGGGTCCAGCCCGTTGGTCGGCTCGTCGAGCACCAGCAGCTCCGGCAGCCCCAGCATCGCCTGCGCGATCGCCAGCCGCTGCTTCATGCCCTGGCTGTAGGTGCGGACGGGGCGGCGGGCCGCCGTGCCGAGGCCGGCGATCTGCAGCACCTCGTCGAAGCGGGCCTGCAGCATCGGCCGCCCGGTCGCCGCCCAGTAGTACCGCAGGTTGTCCAGGCCGGACAGGTGCGGCAGGAAGCCCGGCGTCTCGACCAGCGAACCCACCCGGGACAGCACCGGAGCCCCGCCGGCCACCCGGTGGCCGAACACCCGGATCTGCCCGGAACTCGGCTTGAGCAGCCCCAGCAGCATCCGCAGCGTGGTCGTCTTGCCCGCCCCGTTGGGGCCGAGCAGCCCGACGATCTGACCGCGCTCGACGCGGATCGACAGGTCCTGGACCGCGGCCGGCTTCTCCGGGTACGACTTGGTCAGCCCGGCGATCAGCAGCGGCGTGTCGGCCAGCAGCGGGTCGACGTCATCGGTGGTCTTGCGCCGGATCAGCGAGAGCACCCACGCCGCCAGCGCCGCCGCGATGATGATGCCGATGCCGACCAGCGGCGCCACCGGCACCGAGTTGCCGGTCGTGGTCTCGCCGCGCACCGACGGGATCGACACCGAGCCGTCGCCGGCCAGGCCGATGCGGTGCACCGCCGGTTCCCGCGGCACCGCGTAGGCCTGGTCGGTGGTGGCCACCGCCAGTTCCAGCCGGTGACCGGTCTCCAGCGGGTGCACGACGCCCGGCAGCGCCACGTCCACCTCGACCGGCGTGCCGTCCGCCGGCAGGCCGGTCACGTGCAGCGGCGACACGGCGTTGCCGATCAGGCTGCGCTGCTGGTCCGGGCCGACGTCGTAGAGCTTGGTGAACAGCACCGCGTCCCCGGTCGCGGGCTGCCCGGGCACCGACGCCACCGAAATCCGGGTCTGCGCCGTGCCGGAGATCAGCAGCTGGCTGTCCAGCGGATCGGTGCGGAACACCGCCGCCTGGCCGGGCAGGTCGCGCGCCAGCGAGCGGCCGAGGCTGCCCGCGGCGTCGAGGACCTCGCCGGCGCCGGGCAGCGAGCTGGTCGCGGCCGGGCTGCCGCCCGGCGGGTTGACCACCTGCGTGACCGCGCCGTGCAGCTGCAGCGCGAAGCGCGGTGTGCGCTCGGCGTGCACGCCCGGGTAGGCGGGTGCCGACACGGTGCGCACCGGGATCTCGCCGTTGCGCTGCGGCCGTCCCGCGATGTCGTACTCGAAGGCCGTGCCGGGATCGGGCACCGGCGGCACCCCGCCGAGGTGGAAGGCGAACCAGTCCGCGATGCGTCCCCGCAGCGCCGCGTCCGGCGAGGCGCCGTCGTGACCGCCGGCGAACCAGATGGTCTTGACCTTGCCCCCGGCGGCGGAGATCTGCCGGGCGTTTGCGTCGGCCTGGTCGAGGCCGAACAGGGTGTCCCGTTCGCCCTGCACCAGCAGCGTCGGCACCGTGATGCGGGAGGTGACGGTCTTGGGGGAGACGCGGTCGAGCAGGTCCAGCGTCGACTGCCCGGCGCGGCCGGTCTGCGCCACCTCGGTGTAGGCAGCGCACACCTGCTCGGTGAAGCTCCCGCAGGTCAGCGGCTGCCCGGTCGGCATGGCCGCGGCGCCGTCGGACGTCGGCGGGGCCTGCGGCGGGTCCTCGGCGCGGTGCTCCGGCGAGCTCCCCGCCGAGAACAGCAGCCCCGCCCACGCCTGCTTGAACACGCCCTGGGCGGACGCGGCGCCGCGTGCCGGGGTGCCGCCGTCGATCTGGTCCCGCGAGGCGGCATTGGGCAGCAATGCCTGGCCGAGGTCGTTGTAGGTCATCACCGGCGCGATCGCGTCGACCCGCCGGTCGGTGCCGGCCAGCAGCAGGCTCAGCGCGCCGCCGTAGGAGCCGCCGGTGACGCCGACCTTCGGATCGCCCTCGCCGTCGCGCAGCACCTCCGGCTGGCGGGCCAGCCAGTCCAGCAGCTGGCGGGCGTCGGTCACCTCGTAGTCGGGGTCGTTCAGCGCGATCTTCCCGGTGCTGCGGCCGAAACCGCGGGAGGAATAGGTGAGCACGGTGAACCCGCGCTGCGCCAGCTCCTGCGCCTCCGCCGCGGTGTCGTCCTTGCTGCCGCCGAAGCCGTGCGCGAGCAGGATCGACGGCGCCGGGGTGTCCGCCGGGGCGAACAGCGTGACGTCGATCTGCACCCGCTCGTTCGCGCCGGGGCCGTCGAGCACGTCCAGCAGCGCTTCCCGGGGCGCTTCCGGCGTGGCGGCCGGTTTCTCGTCACCGGACCACAGGAAAGCACCGAACACCACGAGAGCAACGCAGGTAAGGGCTATCAGCGCGAGGCCCTTGCGGCGACGGGGGGAGGCGGACACGCATTCGACAGTAGGTGAAGACGACGGCACCGGATTCGTTCCAGACGGGGGCGAAGGCAAGACGCTATGAACCAGAGACCAAACAGCAACCGGACACGTCGTCGTGCCGACCGCCGAGGCCGCTTCCGCATCCCCGCGTGCGGTCCCGGTACGACCGGGCGGTGGTGATCATAGCGATGATCGGGTGAGACGCAATGATCTCGTGGCGGCCGTCGGTGTGATGCCCCGATGGCTCCCGTTGCTGCCCTGAGCGGTCCCCCGTACGGTTCGCGACGTGATGTTCGTTGCTTGTGCGACCCCGGGGTGGTGTGCGGACCCACGCATAAGTGACAATCTTGGCAGTGGAGGGGAGTATTCCTTCGCGGCGGTGTCGTCATCACGGAACTTGCTCGGACAAGCCCGGTGCCGTCGACCGGCCGAAGGCCGGTGGAAGAGACCTCCGGTCCCTGGCGCATGCCCTGAACCGGAGGTGATGAATTGGGTGCCGTGACGTTGCTGGCCCAACAGGCACAGCCCGCAGTCGATCGACTGGACGTTCCCTGGTGGATCTGGGCGGCCACGCTCGGCGGCCTGGCCCTGCTGCTCCTGCTCGACCTCGTGATCGTGGACCGCAAGCCGCACGAGGTGACCACCGCCGAAGCAGCCAAGTGGGTCGTGTTCTACGTCGGTTGCGCGATCCTGTTCGGGATCGGCGTCTGGGTGTTCGGGGACTCGCACTTCGCGATCGAATACTTCACCGGTTACATCACCGAGTACTCGCTGAGCGTGGACAACCTGTTCATCTTCATGGTGATCATGTCCAGCTTCGCGGTGCCGTCCATCCACCAGCACCGGGTGCTGCTGATCGGCATCCTGCTGGCGCTGGTGATGCGCGGCATCTTCATCGCGGTCGGCGCCGCGCTGATCGCCGAGTTCGTCTGGGTCTTCTTCATCTTCGGCGCGTTCCTGATCTGGACCGCGGTCAGCATGGTCCGCAAGAAGGACGAGGACGAGGAGTACCAGGAGAACGCGGTCGTCCGCTGGATCCGCAAGGTGTTCCCGGTAACCGACGACTACCACGGCGCCAAGTCGACCGTGAAGATCGACGGCAAGCGCTTCCTGACCCCGATGTTCGTGGTGATCGTCGCGATCGGCAGCGCCGACCTGCTGTTCGCGGTGGACTCGATCCCGGCGATCTTCGGCATCACCCAGGACCCGTTCCTGGTCTTCGCCGCCAACGCCTTCGCCCTGATGGGCCTGCGGCAGCTGTACTTCCTGCTCGGCGGACTGGTGGACAAGCTGATCTACCTGTCGGTCGGCCTGGCGGTGATCCTCGGGTTCATCGGCATCAAGCTGATCCTGCACGCGTTCCACGAGTACCACCTGGTGCCGGAGTGGCTGGAGATCACCAACTGGATGTCGCTGGGCTTCATCATCGTGGTCCTGGGCATCACCACCTGGGCCAGCCTGGCGAAGTCGAAGAAGGACACCGAGTCGCAGCAACAGGAACCGGCCGAGAACGCCTGACCTGAAACACGAGTGCCCGGAGTTCCACTGAGAACTCCGGGCACTTCTGTTGCAGCCGTTCCGGTCCATTGAGATTTATGTTGCTGTTGAGCCCAGTCGAGAATTCATTGGCGCAATGTTGCATTCGCGCTGCGTGATGTGGAGTGAACGGACCGTTCGTCTCGATTGGTGAGGTGAACAGGCCGTTCGCTTCAGCTCTTCGCCGGCGCAAGCCGCTCGGCAGGCCCCACGTCGGCGCCAGAACAGCCTCTATCGCAACAGCGAACACATCCGGCTCAATCGAGCAACGTGTAGCTCAGTTCTTTGCAGACCCGTCCCAATGGGACGTCCAGTCCCGGGTGGCTCAGGGGCAACAGGACGTCCGGGGAATCCGGGAGCGCCGTTGCCGCCGGCGGGTCCCACAGGCACAGCGACGGGTTACCCGCGTCCATCGAGGACCGGTACCAGAGGCCGTCGAGTTCCGGGTAGGCCGCGCGGATGCCGCGGGCCCACGCCTGGGTGCGGAGCTTGGGGCCGCTGCTGATCGCCTGCGAGGCGCCGGCCCGGGTGGGCCACAGGCCCGTCAGGTCCAGCAGCCGGAGCGTCCGACGTGGACGGAACAGCACCAGGTGCGGGCTGCGCGTCCGGCGGTCCACTGTGGAGGTCGCCTGGTAGACCTCGGCGATGCAGGTCTGCACCGACAGCGAGAAGTACAGCACGCCGTGTTCCCGGGTGACCGTCGGGCCGCCCTGGGAGTTGGGCAGGTGCGGGTCGAACCGGGCGTGCGGCAGCGGGCCGGCGTAGCGGAAGCTGTTCCACTGCTGCGGGTGGTTGCCCCCGGAGGTGAACACGCGCACGAGGCGAGTGCCGGCGGGCACCGCGATGACGTCTTCGGTGCGCCGGAGCATCGCCTGCAGCGCAGCGGGCGCTGGCGGCTGTGGTAGCCGTGCCATGGAGGTCCTGGGTTGGTGTCTCGAAGGTTGGGGAGTGCGCTCAGGCCGGGGTGCCGATGGTGGCGGCGAGCTCGGCGACCCGCTGCGGATCGCCGCCGGCCAGCAGCCACTCGCGCGGGCTCGCCGGCCGGTCCCCGATTTCGAGGTCCTCCTGCGGCGTGGTCATGAAGTTGGCCAGCACGAGCGCCGGCTGGTCGGCGGGCATCAGCGCGAGCACGGCGTCCAGGCCGGGCAGCACGTCGGTGTCGCTGAACTGCCACGCGGGCAGTCGCCATCCGCCGCGGTCCTTCCAGCCGATCAGCCGTCGTTCGCTGATGCGGTGGCGGATCCGGCTGCTGTCCACTCCCACGCGGTCCGCGGCCTGGTTGACCGAGAGCGCGGTGTCGCGCAGCACCGCCTGTTCGGCGACGGTCCGCGCCCGAGCGTCGACTTCGGAGTCGCTCAGCGGCGTCAGGTCCAGGCCTGCTTCGGTGAGCGCCCGTCGCTCCGCCTCGGTGAAGTGCGCGGCTGGGTCCACCTGCGGCGAGGTGAGCTTCTTCGCGGCATCCTCGACCAGGGTCAGGAATTCGTTGGCGGTGACCTTTAAACCGGCTCGTGCCAACACGGTCTCCAGCGCGGCTGACATGACTCCAGGGTAGCGCGGGATTCGGGAAATGTGTGCGCGAACGTGCGCCCCAGTGCCAAATATCACTTGTCGTAGCATGTGGATTGCACAACGTGACCGCGGGCCGACTCCGGTCGGGGTGTTCTTTGGCGTGATCGTGGATCTGAAGACCCCGACCGGAGTCGGATGTGGCTACGGCAGGCTGTCCAAATGGGTCCGAACCGGATCCGAGAAAGCATTGCCGCTGCTGACGTCCCAGTTGATCGACCAGGTCATCACACCGCCGATCTCGGGGCGCGGCTGGTCCGGGGTGTACTGACCGCAGTCGGTGCCCGCCGCCAGGCAGCTCAGCGCGTTGTTGACGATCGACGGATCGACGTACCCGCTACCGGCCGCCGATGCGGTCGCAGGCAGGCCCAGCGAAACCTGGTCCGGGCGCAGAGTCTGCAGCAGGGTGCACGCCTGTGCGGTGATGAAGTCGACCGAGCCCTGGCTGTAGACCTGGCCGTCGCAGCCGTTCATCGAACCTGAGTTGTAGTACTGGGTGTGCACGACGGTGAGGATGTCCTTGACGTTCTCGATGAGTTGCAGGTAGGAGCCGCCGGGCTGCGCGTCGAGGGTCTGCGGCGCCATGGTGAGCACGAATCCGTCGCCGATGTGTTCGCGCAGCTGGCGGATCGCGCTGGTCGTGTTGGCGACGTTGAGCCCGTGCTCCAAGTCAATATCTAACCCATCGATGCTGTAATCGGTTAAAATTTTTCCAACCGAGTCGACGAAATTTGCGACGTTCGCTTCGCTGCCCAGATCGACGTTTCCCTTTTCGCCGCCGATGGACAGCACGAACGACTTGCCCTCGGCCTTCTTCGCGGCGATGTCCGCTTTCAGTTGTTCGTCCGTGTAGCCGCCGAGCGCGGTGGACAGCTCCGGGTCGACGTTGAAGGTGACCGCGCCGGGTTTGGCCGGATCGGCGTTGCCGAAGGCCAGTGCGATGACGTCGTAGTTCGCCGGGACGTCGCTGATCTTCAGCGGCTTGGCGCCGTTGACGAAGTTCTGCCAGTACCCGGTGAGGTGGTGGTTGGGCACGGCCTCCGGAGTGGCGGCGGAGCCGGCCGGTGCGAACGCGAGTGCGGTGGCGAGGACGGCCGCGGCGAGCGCGGCCAGTCTTCCGGTCATGCGGGCCTCCGTGGGGTGAGAGCCGGATGATGTCCTCGAAAAATGGACTGGACCAGTTGTCCGGTCAAGGTTTTGGCGAGGTTGCGACGCCGGAGTTGCGCCGCTTGGAGCACGGCATGCCGCCGAGGGTTGACGAGACGGGGCGCGCGCCGTTGACTGGACGTACCGACTGGTCGGTCTCAACGTGGAGGTGACGTGTTGGGCAGCGCGTACGACGAACGGCCTTGGCTGGCGCTCTACGACGGCGACGTGCCCGTGGCGATCGAGCCGCGGTTCGGCACCATGCTCGAACTGTTCGCCGCAGCCCGCCGGGACCATCCGGATCGCGTGGCCATCACCTACTTCGACGGCCGGCTCAGCTACCGGGAGCTCGACGAGCTCAGCGACGGCCTGGCCTGCCACCTCGTCGAACACGGTGTCGGCCGGGGCGACCGGGTGGCGCTGTACCTGCAGAACGTGCCGCAGTTCGCGATCGCGCTGCTGGCCGGGTGGAAGGCCGGCGCGATCGTGGTGCCGCTCAACCCGATGTACCGGACCCGCGAGCTGACCAAGATCCTCGCCGACGCGCAGCCGGCCGCGGTCGTCTCCTCCGAGCAGGGCTGGCACGACGTCCTCGGCGAGCTCGCCGGCCCCGCCGGGGTGCGGGTCGCGATCACCACCAGCGAGCTCGACCTGCAGACCCGGCACGACCCGCGGCTGTTCGCCAAGCTCGAACGCCGCCCGGCCGCCGGCTGCGCGGACCTGCTGGCGGTCGCGCGGGCGCACGCCGGCCGGCGGCCGCCGGAGGTCGAGCTGTCGAGCTCGGACGTCGCGCTGCTGGTCTACACCTCGGGAACCAGCGGCGTGCCCAAGGGCGCCACCAACACGCACGGCAACGTCGTGTTCAACGCCGAAGGCATGCGGACCCGCGTCGAGAAGCTCGGCGGCAACGGGATCTTCGGGCTCGCACCGCTGTTCCACATCACCGGCCTGGTCTGCGAGCTCGGCGCCGCGCTGGCGCTGGGCAGGCAGCTCGACCTGGTGTACCGCTTCGAGCCGGGCGTGGTGCTCGACGCGCTGGCCGAGCACCGGCCCTGCTACATGGTCGGCCCGTCCACCGCGTACATGGCCCTGATGAACCACCCGGACGTGACCGCCGGCCACTTCTCCTCGCTGGAGCTGGTGTACTCCGGCGGCGCGCCGCTGCCGTCGGCGGTCGTCGAGGCCTTCCGCGCGCGGTACGGCCACTACATCCGCAACGGCTACGGCCTGACCGAGACGACCGCGACGGCGACGTCGGTGCCCGCGCACCTGGAGGCTCCGGTCGACGAGGAGTCGGGCACGCTCAGCGTCGGCTTGCCCACCTACAACACCGTGTTGCGCATCGTCGACGACACCGGGCAGGACCTGCCGGTCGGCGAGGTCGGCGAGATCGTCGTCGACGGGCCCATGGTGGTGCCGTCCTACTGGAACAAGCCCGAGGAGACCGCGGCGGGCATCCGCGGCGGCCGGTTGCACACCGGCGACGTCGGGTTCATGGACGCGCAGGGCTGGTTCTACGTCGTGGACCGCAAGAAGGACATGATCAACGCCTCCGGCTTCAAGGTCTGGCCGCGCGAGGTGGAGGACGTCCTCTATGGACACCCCGCGGTGCGGGAGGTCGCCGTCGTCGGCGTGCCGGACTCCTACCGGGGCGAGACGGTCAAGGCCTACGTCAGCCTGAGCGCGGGCGCGTCGGCCACCGCCGAGGATCTCGTGGCCCACTGCAAGCGGCAGCTCGCCGCGTACAAGTACCCGCGCAGCATCGAGATCCTCGACGAGCTGCCCAAGACCGCGACCGGCAAGATCCTGCGCCGCGAACTGCGGGACACCGCCCGAGCCGCTGCGCGGTGACGGGCCGTTCGGCATCGGAAGTGCCTGGAGAGGAAGGAAATTCATGAGCAAGCGTTTCGACGGCAAGGTGGCGATCGTGACCGGCGCCAGCCGCGGCATCGGCCTGGCCATCGCCGAGCGCCTGGTGTCCGAGGGCGCGAAGGTCACCCTGACCGCGCGCAAGCCCGAGCCGCTGGCGGAGGCGGTGCAGGGCCTGGGCGGAGCCGAGAACGCGCTCGGCATCGCGGGCAAGGCCGACGACGTGGAGCACCAGGCGGAAGCGGTCGCCAAGACCGTGGAGACGTTCGGCCGGGTGGACATGCTGGTCAACAACACCGGCATCAACCCCGCCTACGGGCCGCTGATCGAGCTGGAGCACGGCATCGCGCGCAAGACCTTCGAGGTCAACGTGCTCGCGGCGCTGGCGTGGACCCAGCAGGTGCACCAGGCGTGGATGAAGGAGCACGGCGGCTCGGTGCTCAACGTGTCCTCAGTGGCCGGTCTGCGGCCCGCGCCGGGCATCGGCTTCTACGGCGCCACCAAGGCGATGCTGTCGTACATCACCAAGGACCTCGCGGTGGAACTCGGCCCGAAGGTCCGGGTCAACGGCGTCGCCCCGGCCGTGGTGAAGACGAAGTTCGCCACCGCGCTGTACGAGGACAAGGAGGACGAGGTCGCCGCGGGTTATCCGTTGAAGCGCCTGGGAATTCCGGCCGACATCAGCGGCGCGGCGGCGTTCCTGCTCTCCGACGAGGCCTCGTGGATCACGGGACAGGTCCTCGTGCTCGACGGCGGCGTGACCCTGAAGGGCGGTGTGTGAGCTCTTGGTGATTTCGCGCGAAATCACCATCCGGCACGCGTGGGAATCGGCGATTTCGCGCGAAATCGCCGCTGGTGCAAGCGGAACCAGACTCGGGAAGGGCGGTGTGCGAGTTGCAGCTCGCTGATGCGGTCGTGGTGATCACCGGTGCCGGCAACGGCATCGGCGCGGCGATGGCCCGGAAGTTCGCGGCATCCGGGGCGAAGGTCGTGCTCGGCGACGTGGAAGCCGACGCGGTGCGGAAGGTGGCCGCCGAGGTCGGCGGCACGGCGGTGCCCGGCGATGCGGCGAGCGAGGACGGCGTGCGCGCGCTGGTCGACACGGCGCTCGGCGAGCACGGGCGGATCGACCTGTTCTGCGCCAACGCCGGGATCTCCCGCGGCGGCGGGCCGGAGGCCGACGAGGCCGCCTGGGCGCAGTCCTGGGAGGTCAACGTCATGGCGCACGTCCGCGCCGCCCGCGCGGTGCTGCCGCACTGGCTGGAGCGGGGCCAGGGGCACTTCCTGGCTACCGTGTCGGCCGCCGGGCTGCTGACGATGCTGAAGGCGGCGCCGTACTCGGTGACCAAGCACGCCGCGCTCGGCTTCGCCGAATGGCTGGCGATCAGCTACGCCGACCAGGGCATCACGGTGCAGGCGCTGTGCCCGCAGGGCGTGCGCACCAACATGCTCGGCACCAGCAGCAACGCCGGCGAGGTGATCCTCGCGAAGGGCGCGCTCGAACCGGAGGAGGTCGCCGACGTGGTCGCCGACTCGCTGGGCAGCGGTGAGTTCCTGATCCTGCCGCACCCGGAGGTCGCCGACTACTACGCGCTGCGGGCCGCCGAGCCGCAGCGCTGGCAAGCCGGGATGCGAAAGCTCCAGCGCAAGGTGCAGTAGGAGAAGGTGTCGCCGCCGGTTCGCGCCGGTGGGTCGATACGCTGGGTGTAGATCGACAGGGGAGGTTGACATGGCGCGGTCGGCGAACGGTCGCACTACTGCCGGACCGGCGGTGGGCGCCGAACCGGTTCCGCAGCGGTTGCTGGCCATGGCCACGCGGTTGTTCGCCGAGCAGGGCTTCGAGATGACCTCGGTGCAGCAGATCGTCGACGCGGCCGGGGTCACCAAGGGGGCGATGTACCACTACTTCGGCTCCAAGGACGACCTGCTCTACGAGATCTACGCGCGGGTCCTGCGGGACCAGCAGGCGCGGCTGGAGAGCGCGGCGGACAGCGAGGCTCCGGTGCAGGAGCGGCTGCACGCGGTCGCCGCGGACGTCGTCGCCACGACGGCGGCGAACCTCGACGACACGGTGATCTTCTTCCGCTCGATGCACCTGCTGCACCCGGACAAGCAGGCCGAGGTCCGGGCGCAGCGGCGGCGCTACCACGAGCGGGTGCGGGCGCTGATCGAGGAGGGCCAGCGCTCCGGGGTGTTCCGCGAGGACAAGGCCGCCGACCTGGTGGTCGACTTCTTCTTCGGCGCGGTGCACCACCTCGGCACCTGGTTCCGCCAGGACGGCAAGCTCACCGGCGAGGAGGTCGGCGAGCAGTTCGCGGACCTCCTCATCTCGTCCCTGCGCCCGTAGTCGCTACCGGCACTCCTGCAATTCCCGGTTGCTGCTGGGGAATTCGCGGTGCAGCGCTTTCTCGATGCGGTCGACGTCCCCGCGCTCGCGGGGCGGCAGTCGCTGCAGCAGCCGAAAGCACTCACGACCGGTCGCCGGTTTCGGTCGTGTTGCGCGGATCGATCAATCCGCCGCCGGGGGTTGCGCCGGGCGGTCCCGGCAGGTTCGCTGCTGCTTGCGCTTTCCCTCCGGCCGCAGGAGCCAGCATGAGCAGTGAAACCCGGGCCGCCCGGCCACCGAGGCTCGACCGAGTGCTGAACCTGGTGGAACGGGTCGGCAACAAGCTCCCCGAGCCGTTCATCCTCTTCGGCCTGCTGTTCCTCGTCGTGGCGGTGGTGTCCACGGTGGTCGCCGCCTTCGGCGTCACCGTGCGGATCCCCGGCGCCGACGAGGTGACGCGGATCCGCGGCGCGTTCAGCGGCGAGGGCCTGGAGTTCCTGTTCACCAAGATGGCGGAGAACTTCATCGGCTTCCCGCCGCTGGAAACCGTGGTCACGATCATGCTGGCGGTGGGGCTCGCGGAGCGGACCGGGCTGCTCACCGCGATGATCCGGGCCGCCTTCGGCGGGGCGCCGCGCTGGGTGCTGCCGTACGCGGTGGGGCTGGTCGGGATCTCGTCCAGCGTGATGGCGGATTCGTCGATGATCATCATCCCGCCGCTGGCCGCGCTGGTGTTCAAGGCGGCGGGCAGGCACCCGGTCGCCGGGCTGCTCGGCGGCTTCGCCGCCACCGGCGCCGGGTACTCCACCGCGCCGGTGGTCACCAGCCTGGACGCGCTGTTCGCCGGGATCAGCAACAAGGTCGCCGAAACCCTGCCGCACGCCGGCACCGCGGTCACGCCGGTGTCGAACTACTACTTCAACGTGGTGTCCTCGATCCTGCTCGGACTGCTGGCCGGGGTGCTGATCGACAAGGTCATCGAGCCGCGGCTGGCGCGCACCGGCGTGCCCCGCGAGGAGTCCGAAGTGGCCGACCAGCCGGTGCCCGCGGTGGCGCTGGAGCCCGCCGAGCGGCGCGGGCTGATCTGGGCGGGCGTGGCGTTCCTGATCGCGTTCGGGCTGGTGCTGCTGCTGGTGCTGTGGCCGGATTCGCCGCTGCGCAACGAAACCGGCGGATTCCTGCCGAAGTCGCCGCTGCTGGACTCGGTGACCACGCTGATCTTCTTCGGCTTCGCGGTGCCCGCCATCGTCTACGGCGCGATCGTCGGGGCGATCGGCCGCGCGGCCGACGTGCCGAAGCTGATGGCCGCCGCGCTGCGGGACCTCACCGGATTCCTGGTGCTGGCGTTCATGCTGGGCCAGTTCATCGCGCTGTTCAACTGGACGAACCTCGGCGCGTGGGTGGCGGTTTCGGGCGCGGACCTGCTGCGAGCGCTCGGCCTGGACGGCTACCCGGCGTTCCTCGGGTTCATGGTGCTGGCGTCGACGCTGAACCTGTTCATCATCTCGGGTTCGAGCCTGTGGACGCTGATGGCGGCGGTGTTCGTGCCGATGTTCGTGCTGCTCGGCTTCGAGCCGGGCTTCGCCCAGGCGGCGTTCCGGGTCGGCGACTCGGCGACGCAGATCATGACGCCGCTGAACCCGTACATGATCATCATCCTGGGCTACCTGCGCCGCTACGAACCGAACGCGGGGATGGGCACCCTGGTCGCCAGGATGGTTCCGTTCGTGGTCCCGTTCTGGCTGGTGTGGGCCCTGATCCTGACGGTCTTCTACTTCGCGGACCTGCCCCTGGGCCCCGGCATGGGCATCCACATCGCACCCTGACCCGGGGTCGCTTCTCCCCTTGATCTGCGCCGCAGGAGCAGATCAAGGGGAGAAGCGCCGGACTCCTTACGGTCGCGACCCGGTGTCGACACCGGAATGGCGAGTGCGCACACCACGTGCCAGCTCTGCTGTCAGCCGCCGGATGCGCGCGAGACCGGTGGGGAAGTCGGGCGCATCCAGCAACTGCCGGACGAATGCGGACCCGACGATGACGCCATCGGCGTAGCAGGCGACCTGAGCGGCTTGGGCACCGGTGGCCACCCCCAGACCCACGCACACCGGCAGCGCTGTGGTCGCGCGCGTGCGGAGCACCAGTTTCTCCGCATCGGCACTGACAGATTCGCGTGCGCCGGTAACGCCCATGATGGATGCGGCGTAGACGAAGCCGGACCCCGCCGCCGTGATCGTGCGCAGACGATCGTCGGGTGTGCTCGGTGCCGCCACGAAAACGGTTGCGAGCCGGTGCCGTTCGGCCGCACGACGCCATGATGCCGACTCCTGCACCGGCAGATCCAGGAGGATGCAGCCCGCACCGCCGGCCGCGGCGAGATCGGCCGCGAACTCCTCGACGCCGTAGCGGTCAACGCAATTCCAGTACGTCATGACCAACACCGGCGCCGCCGCACGGGAAGTGATCGCGCTGACGGTGTTCAGGACTGCTTCGGCGGTGACGCCACCGCGCAGCGCGATGTCGTAGGCGGTCTGGTTGACAGGACCGTCCAGCATGGGGTCGCTGTACGGGAACCCGACCTCGATGATGTCGCAGCCGCCGTCGACCATCGCCGTCAGCACCTGCACGTTCTCTCCGGCGTTTGGAAAACCTGCCGGGAGGAAGCCGATGAGCGCGGCGCGGTCCTGCTGCGCAATGCGGGCGAAGGCGTTGTCGAGGTGCTCGATGCCGCCGGTCATCAGGCCACCTCCGCGGCGGTCGGGCCGTCGAGGAACCCCGCTTCGCGGGCGACCGTATCCATGTCCTTGTCGCCGCGTCCGGACAGGCCGACCAAGATAACGGCTCCGGGGCCCAGTTCCTGGCCAAGTCGCAACGCGCCTGCCAAGGCGTGGCTGGATTCGAGCGCGGGGATGATCCCTTCGGTCCGGGACAGCAGCAGCAACGCTTCCAGCGCCTCGGCGTCGGTGACGGGCAGGTAGTGGGCGCGGCCGGTGGCGTGCAGATAGGAGTGTTCGGGTCCCACGCCGGGATAGTCCAGGCCGGCGGCGATCGAGTGGGTTTCCCGGGTTTGCCCCTGCTCGTCTTGCAGGACGTACGAGCGCGAACCGTGCAGGACACCGGCCGATCCCGCACCGATCGTCGCTGCGTGGCGCGTGCTGCCAAGTCCTTCGCCGGCGGCTTCGAAGCCGTAGAGCCCGACGTGCTCGTCCGGCAGGAAGGCGTGGAAAAGACCGATGGCGTTGGAACCGCCTCCGACGCAGGCCGCGACCGCATCCGGTAGCCGGCCGGCGTGTTCCAGGATCTGGCTGCGCGCTTCCACACCGATCACCCGTTGAAAGTCGCGCACCAAGCTGGGGAAGGGATGGGGCCCGGCTGCCGTGCCGAACACGTAGTGGGTACTTCGGACAGTCGATACCCAGTCGCGAAACGCTTCGTTGATCGCGTCCTTGAGCGTCCGGCTGCCGGACGTCACCGGCACCACGCCGGCGCCGAGAACCTGCATGCGGGCCACGTTCAGCGCCTGTCGCCGGGTATCGAACTCACCCATGTAGACGGTGCATTCCAGGCCGAGCAACGCGCAAGCGGTGGCGGTGGCCACGCCGTGCTGACCTGCGCCGGTATCGGCGATCACGCGGGACTTGCCCATCCGCTTGGCCAGCAGCACCTGCCCCAGCACGTTGTTGATCTTGTGAGAGCCCGTGTGGTTCAGGTCTTCGCGCTTGAGGAAGACGCGGGCGCCGCCCGCCTGCTCGGCGAACCGGGTGACCTCGGTCAAGGGGCTGGGGCGGCCGACGTAGCGGGCCATCAGGCGATCGAACTCCGCGACGAACGAAGGGTCGGCCTTTGCCGCCGCGTACTCGTCGGCGAGCTCGTCGATGGTCGCGAACAGCGCTTCCGGGACGAATGATCCACCGAAAGCGCCGAAATAGGCGTCATTATCGCTGTTCTGGGCAGGGAAGAAGAACCGGCGGCACATCATGATGTCTCCTCGCGGGCACAACCGTGCCCGCGGTCAGGTGCGTATGAGTGGCAAAGCACCCTCGCGAGCACGATGAGCTCGCGAGGTCGAGTATCAGCTCAGTGCTGCCATCGTCGGCCGTTGACCTGCCCAGGCTCACATCCGATGTGGTACCGCACTCGGCGGCCCCGCACGCGGCGCGCGGGAGCCCGGCAGCCGCATGTGCGGCAACCAGGTTCAAAGCGCGCGCCAACGTTCACGAAGCGAAAATCTAGCAGCCGTTGTGCCGCTAGTACACCGGCCGGGCTCAGATCGCCGGAAGATCTCGAAGTCCGGCTTCGGAACAGTCCGAGTCGCCCGCCGTTCCCGCATTGGCGGAATGTGCTTGCTCCGCCACAACAATGGTCATAGCAACGGGCACCACCTGGTCCGCTGGCCGGAGCGTTCCCAGGTGGTGCCCGTCACGTGGAGGATCGGTCAGAAGACCACCCGGGTGAGGCCCTCCGCCACGCAGGCCGGTTTCGCGCCGCCCTCGATCTCGATGGTGGACTTGACCGTCAGCTGGAGGCCGCCGGCCACCTCGGTCACGTCCGCGAGCTCCGTGGTGGAGCGGACCCGCGAGCCGACCAGGACCGGGCTGGGGAAGCGGACCTTGTTCAGGCCGTAGTTGATCCCCATCTTGGCGCCCTCGAACTTGTAGGTCTCGGAGTTCAGCTTCGGCAGCAGGCTCAGGGTGAGGAACCCGTGCGCGATCGGGCCGCCGAACGGACCCTGCTCGGCGCGCTCGATGTCGATGTGGATCCACTGGTGGTCCAGGGTGGCGTCGGCGAACAGGTTCACCTGCTCCTGGGTGACGGTGAGCCATTCGCTGGTGCCGAGCTCCTCGCCCTTGGCCGCGACGATCTCTTCCTTGCTGCTGAATACCCGCAACGCAAAACCTCCTTGAGCGACAACGAAAAGCTGTGCGCCAGACCGTTGATCCCGGTTATCTGTCTGTTGTTGTGAAGCGCCGCAGGCGCTTAGCCCACCCTCGCAACTCGCACCGCTGCGGGTTCCCGCAGTCGAGGCGGCCTCTGAGGTTCCGCTACCGGCACCGCTGTGCAAGATGAGTACGGAGACGGTCTTTACGGCGTGGGCAGGTCGGCGAGTTCGCCGATGCGCTGCCGGTGCGCCTCGGCGATGCCGAAGGTGAGCTGGGAGCTCTTGGCCCGGCCCAGGTAGAGGTGCGCCGAGTGCTCCCAGGTCATCCCGATGCCGCCGTGCAGCTGCAGGTGCTCCTCCGCGGCCTGCACGACCAGTTCGGAGCAGTAGGCCTGGGCGATGGCGACCTCGAGTTCCGCCGACTCGTCGCCGCGCGCCAGGGCGTCGGCGGCGTTGCGGGCCACGGCCCGCCCCGAGCTCACCGCCGCCCACAGGTCGGCCAGCCGGTGCTTGACCGCCTGGAACGAGCCGATCTGGCGGCCGAACTGGTAGCGGGTCTTGGCGTACTCCAGGGTGGCGTCCAGGCATTGCTGGGCCAGCCCGACCTGCTCGGCGCCCAGCAGCCCGGCCGCGGTCACCAGCGCCTGCCGGAGGATCCGCTCGGCGTCGGCGCCGGCCGCGATCCGCTCGCCGACCGCGCCGTCCAGGGCGAGCGTGCCGATCCGCCTGGTGAGGTCCAGCGACGTCGTGGGCGTCCGCGACACCCCGGACACCGAGGTGTCCACCAGGTACAGCGCCGCGCCGTCCGCGTCGGCGGCGGGCACGACCACGTAGTCGGCGACCTCCAGATCCACCACCGCCGACACCGAGCCGGTCAGCGCGGCGCCGTCGGCCTTCACCGACTGCGGGAACGCGCTGTAGGGCACGGTGGTCAGTCCGACGGCGACGGTGCCGAGCTGCGAGCCGTCGATGAACTGCGGCAGGATCTCCCGCACCCGCGGCTCGTCCGCGCAGGCCACCAGGGTGGCGGTGGTCAGCAGGTTGCTCAGGAACGGCACCGGCGCGACGGACCGGCCGATCTCCTCGGCCACCACCGACAGCTCCCGGGCGCTGGCCCCGGCGCCGCCGAGGTCCTCGGGCACCAGCAGCGCGGCGAGCCCGAGCTCGCCGGCGAGGGTCCGCCACAGCGCGAGGTCGTAGGGCTCGTCGGTCTCGCAGCGGGCCAGCACCGCGGTCCAGTCGCACCGGTCCCGCAGCAGCCGGCGGACGTTCGAGCGCAGGTCCTCTTCGACTTCGCTGTAGAGCAGGTCCGGGGCGCTCATCGCGGCAGCTCCTTCCACGGCCGGTCCTTGTCGGTGCGGATCTCCGGCGGCAGACCCAGCACCCGTTCGGCGATGATGTTGCGCAGGATCTCGGTGGTGCCGCCCTCGATCGAGTTGCCCTTCGCCCGCAGGTACCGGAAACCGGGGCCGCGCTTGACGAAGTCGGTGTACTCGGGCTGGCGGAACGTCCAGTCGTCGTAGGCCAGGCCCGGTTCGCCGAGGAACTCCAGCTCGAACCCGGTGATCGCCTGGTTCTGCTCGGAGTAGGCGACCTTGACCGCGGAACCCTCGGGGCCGGGTTCGCCGACGGCGAGCTGCTGGCGCAGCCGGATGCTGGTCAGCCGGGTCGCCTCGGCCTCGACCCACAGGCGCAGCAGCCGGTCGTGCAGGCCGTGCGTCCGCTTCTCGGGGTGCTCGCGCCAGGCCTGCGCGGCGAGGCCGATCATGCCGCCTTCCCGCGCGGGCGCACGCCCGCCGATGGCGACCCGCTCGTTCATCAGGGTGCCCAGCGCGACCTGCCAGCCCTGGCCGACCTCGCCGAGGCGCTGGGAGTCCGGGATCCGCACCCCGGTCAGGAACACCTCGTTGAACTCGGCTTCGCCGGTGATCTGCCGCAGCGGGCGGACTTCCACGCCCGGCGCGGTCATGTCGCAGATGAAGTAGCTCAGGCCCTTGTGCTTGGGCTGGTCCGGGTCGGAGCGGGCGACCAGGATCGCCCAGCGGGCCTGGTGCGCCAGCGACGTCCAGACCTTCTGCCCGTCCACCACCCACTCGTCGCCATCGCGCACGGCCCGTGTGGACAGCGCGGCGAGGTCCGAGCCCGCGCCCGGCTCGGAGAACAGCTGGCACCAGATCTCCTCTCCGGTCCACAGAGGACGGAGATAGCGGCGGCGCTGCTCGTCGTTGCCGAAGCGCAGGATCGTCGGGGCGGCCATGCCCAGCCCGATGACGTTCAGCTGCGGCTTGTTGTCCGGCGCGCCGGCCTCGGCGAAGGCGGCGTCCATCACCGGCTGCAGCTCCCGTGCGGCGCCCAGGCCGCCGAGGCCGGCGGGGAAGTGCACCCACGCCAGCCCGGCGTCGAAGCGGGCCCGCAGGAACTCCAGCCGGTCCATCTGCGCGGGATCGTTCGCGGCGAGGAATTCCCCTACCTTGCCGCGGAGTTCGTCGGCGTCCACGGTCATCACGCCTTCGGTCCGCCGGCCACGTAGATCACCTGGCCGGAGACGAACCCGGAGCGCTCGTCGGCGAAGAACGACACCGTGTTGGCGATGTCCTCCGGCTGGCCGACGCGGGCCACCGGGATCTGGCTCGCCGCGGCCTTGGTGAAGTCCTCGAAGCCCATCCCGACCCGCTCGGCGGTCGCCTTGGTCATGTCGGTGGCGATGAAGCCGGGCGCGATGGCGTTGGCGGTGACGCCGAACTTGCCGAGCTCGATGGCCAGCGTCTTGGTCAGGCCCTGCAGCCCGGCCTTGGCGGTGGAGTAGTTGGCCTGGCCGCGGTTGCCCAGCGCGGAGGTGCTGGAGAGGTTCACGATCCGGCCCCACTTGGCCTCGACCATGTGCTTCTGCACGGCGCGGCTCATCAGGAACGCGCCGCGCAGGTGCACGTTCATCACCGTGTCCCAGTCGTCCTCGGACATCTTGAACAGCATGTTGTCCCGGATGACGCCGGCGTTGTTGACCAGCACCGTCGGCCCGCCGAGCTCGGCGGCGATGCGGTCGACCGCGGCCTGCACCTGCCCGGCGTCGCTGACGTCGCAGCCGACCGCCAGCGCCTTGCCGCCGCTGGATTCGATGGCCGACACCGTGTCGGCGCACTGCTTCTCGTCGAGGTCGATGACCGCCACGGCGAAGCCGTCCTCGGCCAGGCGCTTCGCAGTGGCCGCCCCGATTCCGCGTGCGGCACCGGTGACGATCGCGACACGACTGTCTGCCATTTGATCTCCTCGCAGGTTTGGTTGTGGTTGGGGTCGTGAGTGGTAATGGCCGTTCCAACGACCACTACCACTCACGAGGCCTCAGGGACGGTGGTATTGCGTACGCGGCTGCAGGTTTGCGTCAGGCAAGCGGCGCCAGCCGCTTTCTCCTTTCCGGCCCCCGCAACCTGCACCGCCGCGGGTTCTCAGAGGTCTTTCTCGGGAGGACAGCCCCAGCGTGGCGTATTGGTCATACATGAGTCGGGGATCCCGGACCGAGAAGGCCTCTGAGGTTCCGCTGCTTGCACCGCTACGCAAACCAGCCCGCACCTCTTACTTGTACTTCTTCAGCTCCCGGCGGGCCAGGGAGCGGCGGTGCACCTCGTCGGGACCGTCGACGATGTGCAGGGTGCGGGCGTGCGCGTACAGGTTGGCCAGCGGGAACTCCTGGCTGACGCCACCGCCGCCGTGCGCCTGGATGGCGCGGTCGATCACCCAGGTGACCATCTCCGGCACCCCGACCTTGATCGCCTGGATCTCGGTGTGCGCGCCCTGGTTGCCGACCGTGTCCATCAGCCACGCGGTCTTGAGCACCAGCAGCCGGGCCTGCTCGATCTTCACCCGCGACTCGGCGATCCAGTGCTGCACCACGCCCTGCTCGGCCAGCGGCTTGCCGAAGGCGATGCGCTCGTTGGCGCGGCGGCACATCAGCTCCAGCGCCCGCTCGGCCATCCCGATGGCGCGCATGCAGTGGTGGATGCGGCCCGGCCCGAGCCGGGCCTGGGCGATCGCGAAGCCCTCGCCCTCGCCGGCGATGATGTTCTCCGCCGGCACCCGGACGTTGTCGAACACGATCTCGGCGTGCCCGCCGTGGTCGGCGTCGTCGTAGCCGAACACGTTCATGCTGCGGATGACCTGCACGCCGGGCGTGTCCTTGGGCACCAGGATTTGGCTCTGCTGGCGGTGCCGCTCGGCGTCCGGGTCGGTCTTGCCCATCACGATCAGGATCTTGCAGCGCGGGCTCATCGCGCCGGAGGAGAACCACTTGCGGCCGTTGATCACGTAGTGGTCGCCGTCGCGCTCGATGCGGGTGCCGATGTTGGTGGCGTCGGAGGAGGCGACGTCGGGTTCGGTCATGCAGAAAGCGGAGCGGATCTCGCCGTCCAGCAGCGGCTGCAGCCACTGCTTCTTCTGCTGCTCGGTGCCGAACAGCGACAGCACCTCCATGTTGCCGGTGTCCGGCGCGGCGCAGTTGGTGGCCTCCGGGGCAAGCCGCCCGACCCGGCCCATGATCTCGGCCAGCGGCGCGTACTGGAGGTTGGTCAGCCCGGCGCCGTGCTCACCGGGCAGGAACAGGTTCCACAGACCGCGCTTGCGGGCCTCGGCCTTGAGGTCCTCCATGATCGGCGGGTGCGCCGACCACGGGTCGTCGCCCGCGGCCAGCTGTTCGAGGAACACCGGTTCGGCGGGGTAGACGTGGGAGTCCATGAAGTCCAGCAGCTGCTTGCGCAGCTCCTCGGTGCGTTCGTCGTAGCCGAAATCCATCTCATTCCTCCTTGAGGGTGGCGAGACCCTGGGCGACCAGCGGTGCCACCAGAGCGCCGACGTGCTGGAAGCCCTCGCCGACGGTCTGGTTGTGGATGAAGCGGTAGTGGATCCCTTCCAGGATCACGGCGATCTTGAAGAACCCGAACGCCACGTACCAGTCCATTTCGGACAGATCGGTGCCGCTGCGTTCGGCGTAGCGGTCCAGCAGCTGCCGGGCGGTGGGGAAGCCGTACTCGGGGCCGACGCCCTTGGCGATGGGGTTGCGCTCGACGCCGTTGAAGCCCTCCCAGTACACGGCGAGCAGCCCGAGGTCGGTGAGCGGATCGCCGACGGTGGCCATCTCCCAGTCCAGGACGGCCCGGATGCGCTGGTCGTCGCCGACGATCACGTTGTCCAGCCGGTAGTCGCCGTGCACGATGCCGGCGCGCGGCGTGCCGGGAACGGTCCGGGCCAGCCGGGCGGCGAGCTCGTCGATGCCGTCGATGTCGCGGCTGTGCGAGGCGGCGAGCTGCTTGCTCCAGCGGCGCACCTGCCGTTCCAGGAATCCCTCGGGCCGGCCGAATTCGCCCAGCCCGACGGACATCGGGTCGATCGAGTGCAGGTCGGCGAGCACGTCCATCAGCTGCCAGGCCAGGTCGACGCGCTGCTGCGGGGCGAGCTGATCGGTCAGCTTCGGCGTGCGGTAGACGGTGCCCGGCACGTACTCCATCACGTAGAACGGGGCCCCGACGACGTCCTCGTCCTGGCACAGCAGGTGGGTCTCGGGCACCGGCACGGGCGTGCCCGCCAGCGCGGACATCACCCGGAACTCGCGGCTCATGTCGTGCGCGGTGGCCAGCACGTGGCCCAGCGGCGGACGGCGCACCACCCAGCGGTTCGCGCCGTCACCGACGAGGTAGGTCAGGTTCGACCGGCCGCCTTGGACGAGTTCGCCGGTCAGCGGGCCGCCGACCAGGCCCGGCAGCTCGGCGTCGAGGTGCGCGCGCAGCCGGTCCAGGTCGAGGCCGGGCAGCTCGCCGGGCGACGGTTGGGCGTTCATGAACTCTCCTTGCCTTGCGGGACGCTCCGGCGCAGGGCCGGGACGAGCTCGGTGAGCCGGGTGAGGGTCGCGGCGACGTCGGTGTGCAGCACCGCCTGCAGGCCGAGGCGCTCGGCGGCTTCGATGTTCGGGGCGCCGTCGTCGACGAACACCGCTTCGCCCGCGGTGAGGCCGAGCCGGTCCAGGGTCAGTTCGTAGATGCGGGGATCGGGCTTGCGGAGTCCTACCTCGCCGGAGATCACCGTGCACTCGAAGAGCCCGTCGAGCAATTCCCAGGGGTAGTTGTTGCCCCAGCTGTTGGACAGGAGTGCGGTCCGCACGCCGCAGTCGCGCAGCCGGCGCACCAGGTCGAGCATGGCGGGCTCGCTGCGCATCCGCGCGAACATCCGGCCCATCAGTCCGTCGGGCGCGACCGGTCCGTCGTCGACGGTGCGCAGCCGCTCCGCCAGGGTGCGGTCGAACTCGTCGGCGGTGATCTCGCCGGTCTCCAGCTTGTGGATCGGGGTGCCCGCGGGGGCGTTGCGGGACAGCCAGTCCTTGATCGCGGAGGAGAAGGTCTCCGGGCGGATCCGCTCGTGCTCGGTCCAGGCCCGGATGGCGGTGCGGCCGGGAGTGGTCAGCACGCCACCGTAGTCGAAGATCGCCGCCCGGATCTCCGGGGTCGCGTCACTGGAACCCATGCCCAGGACCGTACCGACTAGACGGTATGTGCGCTAGACCCCGCTGCTCACCTCGGGCGGTGTTCCGCGAAATTCGGGCGGTCGCCGCAGGTCGAACCTGGACGAGTCGTTGCCGATGGCGGTGGCGCCGAGGGGCTGGGCGCTCGTGCGGGGCGGTGACCACCGGGCGCGGTCCGCGCACCCGGTGGTCCCGGCATTCCTAGTGGCCGGGAATCGGCGGGCCGGCCGTCCAGCCGCCGTCGACGGCGAGCTCCGCGCCCGTCTTGTAGCTCGCGCTGTCGCTGAGCAGGTAGGTGATCGCTCCGACGAGTTCGTCCGGACGGCCGACCCGTCCGGACGGAGCGCTGGGGAATCCGCCTTCGTCGATGCTGATCCCGGTCGGGGCGGTCATGGGGGTGAGCACCATGCCCGGGTGCACCGAGTTCACCCGGATGCGTTCCGGTGCGAGTTCGACGGCGCTGAGCTTCGTCATGCCGCGCACCCCCCCACTTGGCCGCGCCGTACGCGCCGGTCAGCTCCATGCCCACCAGGCCGGCGGCCGACGAGACGTTGACGATCGACCCGCCGCCGGCCCGCCGCATCGCCGGAACCACGGCCTGGATTCCGATGTGGACACCGACGAGATTCGTCTGGATGATGCGCTGGAAGGTGTCGAGCGGCTCGTCGACGAGCCGGACCCCGGATGCGACCGCCTCGTGTGGCAGAAACTGCCATTAAGGCGGCCGCCGTCACGTGGCTTTCGGCCACCGAGCACATCGGTACTGCTCGTCTAGGCTCGCGGCATGGACTGGCGGGCGGAAGTGCTGGATCAGCTCGACTTCTACTGGACGATGTGGCGCCCCGGCCTCGACGGCCTGACCGACGAGGAGTACTTCTGGGAGCCGGTCGCCGGGTGCTGGTCGCTGCGGCAGGTGGACGACGGCTGGGCGATGGACTTCAGCGACCCGGAGCCGGTGCCGCCGCCGTTCACCACGATCGCCTGGCGGCTCGGCCACATCTCCGGGCACGTCTTCGCGATGCGCGCCGACAACCACTTCGGCGACGCGTCGTACCGGATGGACAACCACGACTACCCGGGCACCGCCGCAGCCGCGCTGGCCTACTTGGACGAGCAGAAGGCGTTGTGGCGCAACGGGATCGGCGCGCTCGACGTCGAGGGCTGGGAGAAGCCGGTCGGTCCGGCGGAGGGGCCGTTCGCCGACCGCAGCTACGTGGCGCTGGCGCTGCACCTCAACCGCGAGCTGTTCCACCACGGCGCCGAGGTGAGCCTGCTGCGCGACCTCTACCGCGCCTCGGCCGGCCGGAGCTTCGCCTGAACCCGTCCGGCTCCAGGCGAGATCCGGTGCGGTTCGTCAGTCGGTGGTTTCGAAGGCGTTGCGGATCCTGGCCGCGAGGTCCAGGAGTTCGGCCGGGGTCGAGGTGGTGAACTGCAGGTCCACGAACGCGTCGTCGATGCCCAGCTCCGCCACCTCGTGCAGGTAGTCGACGAGCCGCTCGACCGGGCCGGTCCCCGGCCTCTCCGTCGCCGCGGCGTGGACCGCGGCGTTGATGCGCAGGGCAGTGGCGATCGGTCCGCGCCCGGCGTCCCGCGCCTGGTCGCCGATGCTCGCGAGCGCGCCCCGCAGCGCCTCCGCCGGCAGCGCCACGCCGAGCCAGCCGTCCGCGCGGCGACCGACGCGCCGGAACGCGGCGGGGGAGAGCCCGCCCAGGTAGATCGGCAGGTGCTGCTGCACCGGCTTGGGCCGGAAGTCGCCGGGGCTGATGGTCCAGAACCTGCCGTCGTGCCGCACGGGGTCGGCCGCCCAGAGGCTTTCCAGCACGTCCAGCGTCTCGTCCAGCCGGGCGCCGCGCTCCCGCCACGGCACCGCGACGGCGTCGTACTCGTCGCGCGACCAGCCGAGCCCGAGCCCGGCGATGACCCGGCCGCCGCTGAGCCGGTCGAGCCCGGCGAGGCTGCGGGCCAGGTGGATCGGCGGGTGCAGCGGGGCGTTGAGCGTGCTGGTGCCCAGCCGCGGGCGCGTGGTGGCGTTCGCCGCTAGGGTCAGCACGAGCATCGGGTCGAGGCCGCTGCGGAACTGTTCGGGCATGGTGCCGCCCGGGTACGGCGTGCTCGGGGTGGTGGCGGCGTGCACGCGTTCGCCGGTCCAGAGGCTTTCGAAGCCGAGCGCTTCGGCCTCGGCCGCGATCGCCGGCACCAGGGTCGGGTCGGCGAAGGGGCCGAACTGGGGGAGGGCGAGTCCGAGACGCATGGGAAATCCTCCTGTCGATCCGGGATGGCGCTGGTCGGAACGGGCGCACCTGGTCGGCGTTCGGGCGAGTGCGCGCCGCGGGCCGCGGCCTTGCCCCGGGTGAGCGTGTAACTACCACCAATGGAGCTCCGCGATCACACCAGGTCGCGAATCGAGCCGATCGAGCTTCGCCGGAACACGGATGTCGCAACGCGATCCAGCCCGTCGGCGGTTGCGCGCGGAGCCGGGGACAGCGGGCCGTGGTGCTCGGTGCGGGCTGTGAATTCTGTGAAAAGCCTTCGCGTTGACGCCGAGTTTACTCGTCAGTAAGTATTTCGGTCGCCGCGCGGCTCGCCCCTTTCGTTCACCGATTCTGCGAGGTGAGGCCAATGAAGTCCCTTCTTCGTGGTAGACGTGCCGCCATCACCGCGGCGGTCGCCGCGGCCACGGCGCTCGCGTTGACCCCCCAAGCCATGGCCGCCGCATTCGACATCAACTTCGACTGCGCCGGTGACTCCCCGGTCGGGGAGCAGAAGTTCGCCCTGCAGCAGGCCGCCGACGTCACCGCGCCGGCCTCGGTCGCTCCCGGCGGGGCGCTCGACATCGTGATCGACCCGGGTCCGAACACCGTGCCCGCCGAGGTCAACGGGTACACCGTGAAGCGGATCGAGGGCATGGACCTGAAGATCCCGATCCCGGCGAACACCACGTTCGTCTCCGCGGACCTGACGGGCGGCTCCGGTCTCGGGCCGAACCCGCCGACGTTCACGGTGGACGGCAACGTCGCCACGATCCACCTGGACGGTCCGATCGCCGGCGGCTCGGAGTTCGAGCTGCCCACCGTGACCGCGCACCTCACGGCCGGTGATTCCGGCACGATCGAGACCAAGCTGCACGGCACCAGCCACGACGACCCGGGCCTGACCTTCACGGCCGTGGTCGGGTCGATCATCGGCGACCAGAACGTGCCGTCGCGGTGCTTCCCGAACCCCAACCCGGTCCTGACCACCACGACGATCGGCTGATCCTGCGATGAGACGGCCTGCCCGCCTCGGCGACGGAGGCGGGCAGGCCGTTCCGCATCATCCTCTCCTGGTGATCAGGTGGGTGGCGAGGCCGGCGAGCAGGCCCCAGAACACCGAGGCGATGCCGAAGGCGGTCACGCCCGAGGCCGTCACCAGGAACGCGATCAGCGCGGCGGTGCGGCTGCCCGGGTCCTCGGTGGCCTTGGCCAGCGAGCCACCGATGGTGTCCAGCAGGCCGATCCCGGCGAGCGCGGTGACCAGCGCGATCGGGAAGGCGGCGATGAGGCTGCCGAGCATCGCCCCGAAGATCCCCAAGAGCAGGTAGCAGACGCCCGAGGCGATGCTGGCCTTGTAGCGCTGCGCCGGGTCCTCGTGCGCGTCGCGGCCCATGCACAGCGCGGCGGTGATCGCCGCGAGGTTGATGCCGAAGCAGCCCAGCGGCGCCAGCACCACGTTCACCGCCCCGGTCCAGGACAGGATCGGCGAGACCGGCGTCGAGTAGCCGTGGGCGCGCAGCGTCACCATGCCCGGCAGGTTCTGCGAGGTCATCGTGATGACGAACAGCGGCACGGCCAGGCTGATCGTCGCGTGCAGCGACCAGCTCGGCCAGGTCCACACCGGCGTGGCGAGCGCGAAGCCGACGCCGTCGAAGTGCAACGAGCCCTGGAAGGCGGCGAACACCACGCCGATCACGAGCGCGATGAGCACCGCGTACCGGGGCAGCAGCCGCTTGCCGAGCAGGTAGCCCACCAGCATCGCCAGCACCAGCCAGAACTGGGTCTGCATGGTGGTGAACAGGCCGAGCCCGAACTGCAGCAGCACGCCGCCGAGCAGAGCGGACGCGATCGACGCCGGGATCAGGTTGACCGCCCGCTCGAACCAGCCGGTGAGCCCGACCAGCACCGTCAGCGCCGCGGCGATCAGGAACGCGCCGACGGCCTCCGCCATCGAGGTCCCTTGACCGCTCGTGGCCAGCAGCGCGGCGCCGGGCGTGGACCAGGCCAGCACGACCGGCGCGCGGTAGCGGAGGGACAGCGCGATCGAGGTGACGCCGATGCCCGCGCCGAGCGCGAGGATCCACGAGCCGATTTCCGCGGGGCCCGCGCCGAGTGTCCGCGCGGCCTGGAAGACGATGGCAGCGGAGCTCACCACGCCGACCAGCGTGGTGATGGCGCCGGAGACCAATGTGGACATCGGCGGGGCGGTCGGGAGCTGTTGCCGCAACTGCACTTTGAGCTTCCGTTCTGTTTATGGAACGATGCGATGCTAGGAGGAAGTGGTGGAGCTGGTCAAGGTGGTCGGCGCGAACCTGCGCGCCGCCCGGGCACTGCGCGGCCTGTCGCTGTCCGAGACCGCCCGCCGGGCCGACATCGGCAAGGGCACGCTCTCCGAGCTGGAGGCGGGCCGGCGCAATCCGACGCTGGAGACGCTGTATGCGCTCGCGACGGTGCTCGACGTGCCGCTGGGATGGCTGCTCGTCGCCGAGCCCGAAGCCGCCGCGGAGCCGGCGGTGGTGGTCAGCCGGGCCAGCGGCTCGGACCTCTCCGGGCGGACGGTGGACGTGCAGCTGATGGACCGGGTGTTCGGCGGTGGCCAGCAGCTGGAGGTGTACCGGCTGCACGTGCGCGCCGGAAGCCGGTACGTCTCGGCCGCGCACCGGCCGCGCGTGATCGAGCAGCTGCTGGTGCACTCCGGAACCCTGGTCGCCGGCCCGGAACCCGCGCCCGAAACGCTCGGCCCGGGCGACTACATCCGCTTCGACGGCGGCGTCGACCACGTCTACCAAGCGCTGGAAGTCGATGCCACCGCGACGCTCGTCATGCGCTACGTCGAGTCGACCTGAAGCATCCGGTTTCGCGAGCGCCTTGGACCGCGCCGGCGTTGTGTGGATGAAGTGAACGGCCTGTTCGCCTCGCCCGGCGAGGCGAACGAGCCGTTCACTCCGCATCAGCGGCGGAATAGATCGGAGTGAGCACTCACTTCACCCTTGACGGAGTGAGTGCTCACTCCGTACTTTGGAGGCATGGCGGAAACGAAGACGCGGCGCAGGGCGCCGGGAATGAGTCCGGAAGAGCGGCGGGCGATGATCATCGCGGCGGCCGTGCCGCTCGTCGCGGAGTACGGGGCGGCGGTGACGACGAGCCGCATCGCGCGAGCCGCGGGGATCGGTGAGGCGACGATCTTCCGCGTCTTCGCGGACAAGGACGAGCTGCTGGGGGCGTGCGTGGCGGAAGCCGTCCGGCCGGACCACGTGGTGCGGGAGATCGGCTCGATTTCGATCGACGAGCCGTTGGCGCAGCGGCTCGTCGACGCGGCCGACGCGCTGGCCGCGCACCTGGAGCGGATGGGCGCGGTGGTCGGATCCCTGCATGCTTCCGGGCAGCTGCGCGGGCGCGGAGAGCCGCCGAAGCCCGACGACCGGGCGGAATCCATGCGGCAGATCCGCGAGGCGATGGCCGACCTGTTCGAGCCGGAGCGGGAGTCCTTGCGGTTGCCGCCGGAGAAGTTGGCGGCGATGTTCCTCGGGCTGCTGTTCGTGCGGTCGCGGATGGCGGAGCCCGCGGCCGTCGAAACCGCCGAGATCGTCGAGGTCTTCTTGCACGGCGCGAAGGAGGAGGCGAAATGACGGTCATCCTGAACCACACGATCGTCCCGGCCCGGGACAACGATGCGGAGGCGGACTTCTTCGCCGGGATCATGGGCCTGCGGCGCCTGCCGCCGGACGGCGTCGACGGGAAGTTCGCGCCGGTCGCGGTCAACGACTCGCTGACCCTGCAGTTCATGACCCTGCCGGTGGCCGAACCGCACCACCTCGCGTTCGACGTGGAACCGCCGGAGTTCGACCAGATCCTCGCGCGGCTGCAGGCGCGGGGTGTGTCCTACGGCAACAGCCCGCGCGATCCCGCCAACGGCCGCACCGACCACCCGCTGTGCCCCCGCGGCCTGTTCTTCACCGACGAAACCGGGAACCTCTACGAGGTCATGACCACGGCGTGAAAGCCGAAGGCCCCTCCGGGACGGGGGACCGGAGGGACCTTCGGCAGACGCGCTCTCGGAGTGGCGCACGGGTGGCGATTTCGCGCGAAATCGGCGCTCCCCTCACCTGATCAGCGGTTGTCTTCCTTGAGCATGTCGGAGCACTTCTCGCCGATCGCCATCGTCGTGATGTTCGGGTTCACCGCCACCAGGAACGGCATCGCCGAGGCGTCCGCCACGCGCAGGCCCTGCACGCCCTTCACCCGCAGGCGCGGGTCCAGCGGCTTCGTCGGGTCGCCCTCGGCGCCCATCGGCACCGACGCCGACGGGTGGTAGACGGTGTTGTGGGTGCGCTTGAGGTAGTCGGCGATCTCGTCGTCGGTGCGCACGTCCGGGCCGGGGAACAGCTCGGCGCCCGCCCAGTCCCGCATCGCCGGCTGCGCCACGATCTTGCGGGCCAGCTTGATGCCCTCGGTCATCACCCGCATGTCGTGCGGGTCGGTGAAGTACCGCGGGTCCACCTTCGGCTTGTCCCGGAAGTCCCGGCTGCGCAGCCGGACCGTGCCCGTGGACCGGGCGCGGGTGACGTTCGGGGTCAGGCAGAAGCTGTTCTCCGAGGTCGGGTAGCCCTGGCGCACGGTGTGCATGTCGAAGGGCACCGAACCGTAGTGGAACATCAGGTCCGGGCGGTCCAGGCCCGGCTCGGTGGTGGTGAAGATGCCGATCTCCCACCACTGCGTGGAATCGGTGACCATCGGCTGCTTGGCTTCCCAGCTGATCACGCCCTCCGGGTGGTCCTGCAGGCTGGACCCGACGCCGGGGGAGTCGACCAGCACGTCGATGCCGAACTCCCGCAGGTGCTCGGACGGCCCGATGCCGGAGAGCATCAGCAGCTTCGGGGTGTCGATGGCGCCGGCGGACAGCACCACCTCGCGGCGCGCGGTCACCGCGCGGGTGTGGATCAGGTCCGCGTCGAGGTACTGCACGCCGGTGGCCCGGGTGCCGTCGAAGGTGATCTTCTTGGCCCACGCCTGGGTGCGGATCTCCAGGTTCGGCCGGTCCAGGTTCGGGTGCAGGTAGGACACCGACGACGAGGACCGGGTGCCGTCCTCCCGCGCGTTGATCTGGAACCAGTTGGCGCCGTGCAGCACGGTCTTGCCGGAGTTGAACTCCGTGGTCGGGATGCCCTCCTGGGCGCAGGCCTCCAGCAGCGCGACGCCGCACGGGTCCTCCGGCGGGACGCTGCGGATGGTCACCGGACCGCTGCGGCCGTGGTGCTCGCCCGGCCCGTCGTTGGTCTCCAGCCGCTTGTACAGCGGGAAGATGTCCTTGGCGCCCCACCCGGTGGCGCCCATCGACTCCCACTCGTCGAGGTCCTCGGCCGGGGCCCAGAACGCGATGCAGGAGTTGTGCGAGGAGCAGCCGCCGAGCACCCGGGCCCGCGCGTGCCGCATGAACGAGTTGCCGTTCTCCTGCGGCTCGATCAGGTAGTCCCAGTCGTAACCGGACTCCAGCAGCGCCATCCAGCGATTGAGCTCCAGGATCGCCTTGTCGCCGACGTCGGACGGCCCGGCCTCCAGCAGGCACACGGTGACATCCGGGTCCTCGGACAACCGCGCGGCGACCGCTGCGCCGGCGCTGCCGCCGCCCACCACGACGTAGTCGAACTGGTCAGTCATGGATCGAAACTCCGTTTCCGCTCAGGCAACCGGGCTGGTCGTGTCGTCGTCCGAGGTGGACCGGGCGGCGTGGTCCGCGAGCACGCCGACCTTGTGGCGCTGGACGAACCAGTAGTACGCGAACCCGCCGACCGCCGCGACTCCGACGAACAGCACCGAGCTGTACTGCAGGTACCAGTGGTAGGGCGGCTCGGCGTTGTAGACCTCGCGGCGCGGCCAGGCCAGGTTGACCGTCATGCCCACGCCCCAGAGCACGGCCAGGACGTTGATCGGCAGGCCGAGCTTGCCCAGGCTGAACCGGCCCTGCCGCTTGGCCTCGTCCCGCGGCACCGACCACTTGCCGCGCAGCCGCGCGACCAGCATCGGCACGGTGACCAGCAGGTACGAGATGTAGATCAGGATGATCGCCAGACTGGTGACCGCGGTGAAGATCTGCGGCTGCCCGACGTTGACCACCAGCAGCGCCACCGCGAGCACGCCGATGACCACGGCCGGCACGATCGGCGTCTGGAAACGCGGGCTCACCCGCGCCAGCAGCGAACCGGCGGGCGCGCGTTGTCGCGGGCCATCGCGAAGGCGATCCGGATCGCCGCGGTGTGCACCGCCAGCACGCAGACCGTGATCGCCACGAAGATCGACAGCAGGAACAGCCGGCCCACCAGCGGGCCCAGCGCGTCGTTGAGCACGAACTGCAGGCCGCTCTCGGCCAGCTGCGGCGCCGAGAAGTCCTTGGTGGCCATCAGGCCGAGCAGGATGATCAGGCCGCCGAGGATGAACGAGGCGATCAGCGCCCGCAGGATCGCCTTCGGCGCGTTGCGGTGCGGGTCGATGGACTCCTCGCCCAGCGAGGCGGCGGTGTCGAAGCCGTACATCACGTACGACGAGGCGATCCCGGCGACGAGGAACGCGCTCAGGTAGTTGCCGCCGAAGGCGGACTCGGTGCCGTTGGTGTCGAACACGATCGTCGGCGGGTTCACCACGACCAGCGCCAGCGCGACGATCAGCAGCACCGCGGCGACCAGCTCGATGAACACCCCGGCGCTGTTGATCCGGGCCATCAGCTTCACGCCGAAGGCGTTGACCATCGTGGTGAACAGGATCAGCACCAGGGCCAGCAAGATGCCGTTGACGGCCTGCTCGGTGCCGGTGCTGCCGTCGCCGACGAGCTGGAAGCCGGACCAGATCTGCGGCAGCGTGTTCTGGTAGGCCAGCGCGGTGGCCGAGATCGACACGATGGAGGCCAGCAGCATCATCCAGCCGGCCAGCCAGCCGACGTGCTGACCGCCGAGCTTCTTCGCCCAGTTGTAGATGGAACCCGCGATCGGGTACCGGGATGCCAGCTCGGCGAAACTCAACGCCACGAGCAACTGCCCGACGAACACGATCGGCCAGGACCACCAGTAGGCGGGGCCACCGAAGGACAGGCCGAAGTAGGACAGTTGGAAGGTGCCGGTGAGCACCGAGATGTAGCTGATCCCGGCGGCGAAGGTGGAGAATCCGCCCAGGCTTCTCTTCAGTTTGTTGGTGTAGCCGAACTCGTTGAGCTCGGCGTCGTAATTGGGCGCGCTCATGCCCCGACTCCTTTCCCGACCCTCCCCGCCCGCCGGATGCGGGGAGGGGAACGAATCGGGTGGTTGTTTTGCGTCGCGCGAAGAACACCGCCTACGGCGGCGGTTTCGAGCTAAAGCGCGGCCCGATCGGCCGCGCGGTTCCCGCGGCGGTGGCTCGGTCACCGCCGCGGGGCGAGGGGAATTCCTCCTTATTCTCCGGAGAACCAGTTCTGGGGTCCGGGCCGCAGATTCTGGTAGACGTGCTTTGCTTCCTGGTACTCGCCGAGGCCTGCGCGGCCGAGTTCGCGGCCGATGCCGGACTGCTTGAAGCCGCCCCATTCCGCCTGCGGCAGGTAGGGGTGGAAGTCGTTGATCCAGACGGTGCCGTGCCGCAGCCGGTTGGCGACCCGCTGGGCCTTGCCCGGATCGCCGCTGAACACCGCGCCGGCCAGGCCGTAGTAGGTGTCGTTGGCGATGCGCACCGCGTCGTCCTCGTCGGTGAAGCGCTCGACGGTCAGCACCGGCCCGAAGGACTCCTCGTTGACCGCGTGGCTGCCCTGCTTGACCTCGTCGAGCACGGTCGGCAGGTAGTAGTGACCGTTCGCGTAGCGCTCGCCCTCGGGGCGGCGGCCGCCGGTGCGCAGCACGGCGCCTTCGGAGACCGACTTGGCCACGTAGTCGTCCACCTTCTTCAGGTGCGCGGCGGAGATCAGCGGCCCGGTCTCGGCGTCGGAGTCGAACGGTCCGCCGATGCGGATTCGCTCGGCGCGGCGGACGATCTCGTCCACCAGCGCGTCGTGCAGCTCGTCCTGCACGATCAGCCGCGCACCGGCGGAGCAGACCTGCCCGGAGTGCAGGAAGATCGCGGTCAGCGCGTAGTCCACCGCGGTCTCGAAGTCGGCGTCGGCGAACACGACGTTCGGGTTCTTGCCGCCGAGCTCCAGCGCCACCTTCTTCACCGTCGCGGACGCGGCTGCCGAGATCTTGCGGCCGGTGTGCAGGCCGCCGGTGAACGACACCAGGTCGACGTCCGGGTGCTCGGCCAGCACCGAGCCGGCCTCGGCGCCGGTGCCCAGCACGAGGTTGCCGACCCCGGCGGGCAGCCCGGCCTCGGTCAGCGCCCGCATCAGCAGGATCGAGGTGCTGGGGGTGAGCTCGCTGGGCTTGAGCACGAAGGTGTTGCCCGCCGCGATCGCCGGGGCGACCTTCCAGGCCACCTGCAGCAGCGGGTAGTTCCAGGGCGTGATCATGCCGCACACGCCGACCGGCTCGTACTGCACGCGGCTGATCGCGTCCGGCGATCCGGTGTCGACGAGGTGGCCCGCGTCGGTGCCGGCGATCTTGCCGAAGTACCGGAAGCACGCGGTGATGTCGTCCATGTCGAATTCGCTCTCGACCAGCCGTTTGCCGGTGTCCAGCGATTCGGCGCGGGCGAACTCCGCCTTGTCCCGCTGCAGGATGTCGCTGACCCGCAGCAGCAGGTCGCCGCGCTCCCACGGTGAGGTGTTCGCCCATGCGCCGTCGTCGAAGGCGCGGCGCGCGGCGGCGATGGCCCGCTCGGCGTCGGCCGGCCCGGCCTCGGCGACCGTGGCCACCAGCGAGCCGTCGGCGGGGCAGCGGATCTCGCGGGTGCGGCCGTCGGCGGCCGACGCCCACTCGCCATCGATGAACAGCGAGGCTGTCGAATTCTCTGCTTGCGACATGGCTCGTTTCCCCGTGATGTCGATTCTGCTTTTCGCGCCGGAACCGCACAGCTGCGCACTTCTGGTACCGGTGTGCACATGGCCGCGATCCGTTTCGCTCCGCCACACTAAAGCGCGTCCGTCGATTGCGCCGCCGGTAAGCGCGGGCGGCGCGCTATTCGCCGAATGGGGACCGATCGACCCGCGAGTTGCGGAATTCACCTCCTGGCGGTCCATTCGGTGGCGGGTTAACGCTTGTGTCCCGGCGCAGTGCCGCGGAAGACCCTAACACCGGTCCTGTACATCTGTACATCATCAGGGTTGCGGCCCCGGGATGAATCGCCGAAAAAGGCGTGATGAACAGGCGGAACGCCGTTCCGGTGACCTGGGCCGCATCGCGCTGGGTGGTCAACATGGCACGCTGGACACCGTTGTGGAGTTCACGGGAGGAACGCCGAAGCGAATGTCGACCACCCAGCCCGCGCCCGCCGCCCGCCGCAAGGACCCGGCCCGCCGCGAGCGCATCGCCCGCGCCGCGATCACGGTCGTCGCCGAGCGCGGGGTCGAGAAGCTCACGCACCGTGCCGTCGCGGCCGCAGCCGGTGTTCCGCTGGGGTCGACCACCTACTACTTCGCGACGCTCGACGACCTGCTGGCCAGCGCGTTGCGGCAGGCCGCCGAGGACGACGTCGAGCACCTGCGGCGGTGGGCCGAGCGGCTGGAGCGCGGCGGTGATCTCGCCGTCGCGCTGACCGACCTGGTGCTGCACTACCTCGGCCCGGCCCGCTCGCAGACCGCCGTCGAGCACGAGCTCTACATCGCCTCGCTGCACAAGCCGGCGCTGCGCGGCGTCAGCCAGGAATGGGACACCGCGCTGGCCGAGCTGTTCGCCTCCTACACCGATCCGGCCACCGGGCGTGCATTGTCCGTTCTGTTCTGCGGTTTGCTGCTGCAAGGCATCGTCCGGGAATCGGTGCCGAGCCGAGATGAAATCGAGACGATATTCCGCCGGGTGCTCGGCCCGGGCGCGAAAACCTGATTCCAGCAGGCAATTCCGCCCTGGTGACCGGATGGTCAACATCCGATGACCGTTGCATTGCACCGGATTCCGGGCTGTTGATCTCGATCGCCGCTGGGGGCGACAATGGGCGCAGCGATCCGTGGCACCTCGCGTCCGCGCGTGCACTCCGGCGGATTCAGTCCGGCGGAGCACATCGCGGGGACGTTCTCCAGGTGTACAACGGACTTGCCGCGTCGGGGCGTGGCTCGCTCCCAGCAAAGTTGATCAATCGAGCGGGGTGAGACCGTGGGGCACATCGAAGACCGCGAACTGGTGCCGCTGAAGTCGGATTTCGACACAGTGTGGTACGGGTTCCGCCGATCGCAGGTGAAGTTCTACATCCAGCAGACCGAGAACGAGATCAGGCTCATCACGGAGGACCGGGATTCGGCGCTCAGCCAGGTCGGCGACCTGTCGGCGCAGCTGGACCAGGCCCGAGCCGAGATCGAGTCGCTCAAGGAGCAGCTCGACGAGCAGGCGCGCACGCCGATCGACGCCGCCGCGCTGACCGACCGGTTACGCCGGATGGTCCGGCTCGCGCAGGACGAGGCGAACGATGTGGTCGCCGCCGCGCAGGCCGCGTCCGAGCACGAGTGGGCGCGCTCCGAGCAGGCCGCCGCCGAGCTCCGGGAACGCTACGAGAAGCTGGTCGCCGAGGCCGACGAGTGGCGCCGCCAGTCCGAGCAGCAGCGCGGCGAGATGCTGACCCGCACCCGCGAAGAGGTCCAGGCGATGGCGCGCGAGGCGGAGCAGTGCCGCCGCCGGCTGGACACCGAGGCCGAGGAGCGGCGCACCCAGGTCGAGCACGACTTCGAGGTGTCGATGGCGGCGCGCCGCGAAGAGGCGATGCGCATCCAGGCCGAGCGCGAGCAGAAGAGCCGCGATGAGGCGCAGCGGCGGGTCCGCGAAGCGACCGCCGAGGCCGAGCGGCGGATGCGCGAGGCGGACGAGTACGCCGAGTCGTTGCTGCGGATGCGGCAGGACGTCGCGGAGCGGGTCCGGGCTGCGCAGCAGGTGCTGGCGACGGCGGAGCCGCTGTTGGCGGCGACGGAGGCCGGCGCGGGGAGCGAGGAGGCGGACGGTTACGTCGCCGAGGTGGTCCACAGTGGACAGGTGCCGTCCGACGACGTGAACGTGCCCAAGCAGCGCGACGAGGAGCCGGTGCCCCAGGAGGCGGACGCCGCCGCCACGGCCTGACCGGGTGGTGGAGTGAACGGCCCGTTCGCACCGTCTAGCGGGGTGAACAGGCCGTTCACCGCTGCCTGCTCGCGCCGGGCCGCCGTCAGCCGCCCCAGCTGTGCCAGGAGGTCACCTCGATCCAGCCGCTGATCCGCGGCCGGTCGCGGACCGGGTACGGCTCGCCGGTGTAGTGCCGGGCCAGCCGGTCGATGTCGGTCAGGTCCGGGTCGTCCTCCAGGGCGATCATCCGGCCGCGCAAGCTGACGTGCCGGTACCAGCTGTTGCCGTCCAGCACCGTCAGCGACACCCGCGGATCGGCCCGGAGGTGCTTCAGGCGCGCCCGGCCCGCGTCCATGTTGACCAGCACCTTTCCGCCGTCCCAGAGGTACCAGGTGGCCACCGAGACCGGCGCGCCAGCGGTGTTGACGGTGGCGATCACCGCCGGGTTCGGGCGCGACAGCAGCTCCTGCACGTCCGCAGGCAGGTCTTCCTTCGGCATCGATTCTTCCTTCCGGGAGGCGGTTCTCGTTACCTGCCGCGAGGATTCCAGCTGGCGCAGCGGGAATCGGCGAGAACACGCCGCGGCCTTCCCGCTGCCGCCCGGTGGAACTAGGTTCGGCCTGATCTCGGGCCCAGCAGGAGGCGGAATGAACTGGCGCGGTCTGGTCACCTTCGCGGTGGTGTGCGGGATGTTGCTCGTCGGGGCGCCGGTGGGCGCGGCTCCGCCGGACGACATCGGGGAGCGGCTGGCGGCGGTGCCCGGGCTGACCGTCGTCGGCGAGCGGCCCACCGAGCCGGGATTCCGGCTGTTCGACCTGACCTTCACGCAGCCCGACGACCACCGGCACCCGGAAGCCGGGCAGTTCCAGCAGCGCCTGACCCTGCTGCACCGCGACCTCGACCGGCCCACGGTGCTCTACACGAGCGGGTACGAGCTGCCGAGCCGGACCGCCCGCACCGAGCCGACGCGGCTGGTCGACGGCAACCAGGTCGACCTGGAGCACCGGTTCTTCACCCCGTCCCGGCCCGATCCCGCCGACTGGAACGACCTGGACATCTGGCAGGCGGCCACCGACCAGCACCGGGTGATCGCCGCGCTGAAGTCCGCCTACCAGCGCGAATGGCTCACGACCGGCGCCAGCAAGGGCGGCATGACGGCCGTCTACCACCGCCGGTTCTACCCCGACGACGTGGCAGGCACGGTGGCCTACGTGGCGCCCAACGACGTCGACAACGACCGGGACGTCTACGACGAGTTCCTGGCCTCGGTCGGCACCGACCCGGCCTGCCGCGGCGCGCTGCTCGCGGTGCAGCGCGAGGCGCTGGTCCGGCGCGACGAGATGCTCGCGAAGTTCCGCGCCTACGTCGACGCCGAGGGGCTGACCTTCGACCGGATCATCGGCGACATCGACCGGGGCCTGGAGATGGTCGTGCTGGACGCGCCGTTCGCGTTCTGGCAGTACCGCGGCCAGCAGGACTGCGGCAAGGTCCCGGCGACCACCGCGAGCACCGACGAGATCTACGCGTTCTTCGACGAGACCGTGCAGTTCTCCTTCTACACCGACCAGGGAATCGAGCCGTACGCGCCGTACTACTACCAGGCCGGAACCCAGCTCGGCTGGCCCGGCGTCTCCGACGAGCCGCTGGCCGACCTGCTGCACCACCGCGAGCTCGGCCAGCCCCGCAACCTGGTGTCGCGCGACATCCCGATGAGCTTCGAGCCGGGCGTCATGCGGCAGGTCGACGCGTGGGTGCGCAGCAGGGGAGCGGAGCTGATGTTCGTCAACGGCGAGCGCGACCCGTGGAGCGCGGAACCCTTCGAGCTCGGCCAGGGCACCGCAGACTCCTACAGCTACGTGGTGCCGGGCGGCAACCACGGGGCCAAGATCGAGGGCCTGCCCGATCAGCAGCGAGCCGAGGCGGAAGCGGCGGTCCGCCGCTGGGCCGGCGTCCAGGCGCCCGCCCGCGTTCTCACCCCGCTCGACGCGGAGCCCGCGACGCAGCGCCCGGTCTGACGCGCGAGGGGCGTCTCACCGGCTCGGCCGGTGGCGGGCGCCCCTCACGCTTCGCTCGACCGCGTGCGGCGGCCGGCCAGCGAGTCGTAGGCGCGCATCAGGAACTTGTGCGTCGGGCGCTCGACGACGCGGGTGAGCGCCCAGCCCAGCGCCGTGCCGCCGACCAGCATCGCGGCGGTCTGCAGCAGCGGGTCGACGCCGACCTCGTCGAGCTTCTTCATGACGATGTAGCCGATGGTCTGGTGCACCAGGAAAACGCCGTAGGAGATCCCGGCGAACCACGTGATCCGGCCGGCCAGCCACGCCGGGACGAACCGATTCCAGTCCGGCCCGAAGGCCGTCAGCGCCACCACGACCATGCCGATGCACACCGCGACCGTCGAGCCCCAGTCGGCGATCAGGCCCTCCGGCGTCTCGCTGTAGTTGTGCAGCGCCTGGCCGAGCATGCAGGCCGCCAGCATCGCCGCGAAGTGCAGCAGGTGGATGCGCCGCGTCGACCACAGCCAGATCGCCACCCCGGCGACGAACAGGTGCCAGCGGTGCACGCCGATGCCGTCGACGATCGTGCGGTACGCCTCGGACTTGTCGGCCACCCGGATCGGCCACTGCGCGATCGGCACCAGCACGGCCGCCCACAGCACCGCGATGATCCGCCGCCCGTGCCCCCACCTGGTGCGGAACAGCAGCGCGGCCGCCGTGAAGCCCATCAGCTGCAGCGGAACCGTCCAGTGCGATCCGTCGATGAACCAGTAGTCCGCCGGCTTCCAGTTCCACAGCATCAGCAGGTTCCACCAGAGGTCGTTGAAGCTCGGGTAGAACCAGCCCTCGATCGCCGCCCAGCGCATCACCGCGAAGATCACCACGACCGCGCCGAGGAACGGCGGCAGCAGCCGCGCGATGCGGCCCCACCAGTAGCGCAGCACGGTGCCGCGGCCGATGGTCACGCAGGCGAAGTACGCCGAGATCACCAGCAGCAGGCTCGCGCCGACCTGGTAGGGGAAGACGATGTCGCGCGGCGTCATCTCGGGGTGCAGGAAGATGCCGAGGAACGTCGAGTGGTAGCACATGACGAGCACCACGCAGCCGGTGCGTACCACGTCCCAGCTGATCTTGCGAGTGCTCCGGCCCGAGGTTTGACGGGTTCTGGCAGTAGTCATTTCGGGCACGCCCGCCACCGTACCAGGGAGTTTTGTCTGATTATTGCCGGATTCTGATCGGTTTGATCACGACGAGAACCGGTTCACCGGACCGCTGCCGGGTCGGTCACGGCTTCCGCACCACAGCGGCGTAGCCCAGCGGCACAGCCTGCAGCAGGTCCAGATCGCCCCGCTCCGGTCGCCACTGCGCGATCGGCACCACGCCCGGATCGACCAGGTCGAGGCCGGCCAGCAGGGACTCCAGCTCGGCCCGGCTGCGCGACGTCCCGGGATCGGGGCCGGTCGGCAGCAGGTCGAACACGGCTCGCATGATCTCCGGCGCGTGGTCGGCAGTCAAATGGGTCAGCGCGAGGAACGAGCCGGGCGCGAAGGACTCCAGGTAGGCGCGGACCAGAGCGGACGGGTCGTCGCGGTCGGGGACGTGGTGCAGCACCGCGAACATCAGCACCGCCGTGGGCTGGTCGCGGTCGAGCAGCCGCCGGACGTCGGCGGCGGCCAGCACCTCGTCGATGTCGCGCAGGTCGGCCTGCACGATGGCGGTGTTCGGGTTGCCCTCGAGGACGAGTTCGCCGTGCGTCACGGCGACCGGCTCGTTGTCGACGTAGACCACGCGCGCGGTCGGGTCGAGCCGCTGGACGAGCTCGTGCGGGGCGCCGATCGACGGGATGCCGCAGCCGACGTCGAGGAACTGCCGAACGCCCTGGGCCAGGCACATCCGGATCACCCGGTGCAGGCAGGCGCGGTTGGCCAGCGCGCTCAGCCGCATGTCCGGGGCCACCGACAGCACGCGCCGGCCCAGCTCGCGATCGACCGCGAAGTTGCTGCCGCCACCTAGGAAGAAGTCGTACACGCGGGCGCCGCTGGGGCGGTCCGGGTCGAGGTCCTGCGGGAGCTGGCCGTGTGCCGACATGATGCCTCCGGGTAACCGTGCAGGAAGCGGAGCGTAGTCGGCCGGGCATCGGCCGAACAGGGTGAAACGTGATCGAGCACACCACCATCGTGTCATTGACCTGCAGCGCGCTTGAAGTTTGAGACTTTCGTCGATCGCAGATGATCGGCGGAAGGATGAGGACAATGGCGCAGCAGTACGTGTTGCCGGAGTTGGATTACGACTACGCGGCGTTGGAGCCGGCGATCGCCGGTGAGATCAACGAGTTGCACCACAGC
>NZ_JBWKKU010000016.1:0-166680 GCF_056431445.1 Saccharopolyspora sp. NPDC045941 | reverse complement strand
CCCCCCGGATCATGCAAGCGACTGGGGGGACAAAGTCATGCCGGACCTGGCGACCAGGGGCTCCAAGATCAGAGCCACGAAAACGGTAACGGGGGTCGAACCCCCCACGCCCCCCACGGTGCGGTGGCCCGTTTCGTTGGCTCCTTGCGTCGGGAGCCGTTCCCGGCCTGGGTTTCCGACCAGCCCTCCGTTCGGTCGCTTCGCATCGACGTGGAGCGTGCTGGGCACGTTGGCAGCGGGTGTGGAGCACCTTGAGCCCGGTGTGGTGTGTGTTGGGTGCCTTGGTGGCGGGCTGGTTCGGTGGGGCTCGTCTTCGCCCCTTCGGGGCTGGACTGTGCTCATTGGGCGCTTGGTTTGGTTTGCGTCCGTCGCTACCTCGGTTTTGGTGGTGCAGCGCCGCTCTACTCTGTTGTGGTGCAGCGCCGTTCGTTTTGTTTGAGGCGAGGGGTTCTTGGGTTCTTGGGGTTCTTGGGGTTGTTGGGGTTCTTGGGATTTTTCAGGGTCTTTGTTGTTGGGTGGGGACTTCTGCTCTTGGGGCCGAGCTCAGGTAATTGCCCACCCTGATCACCAGGAGGTTCATCTCGTAGGCGATCGTTCCCACGTCCGCTTCTTCTTCTCCCAGTATCGCCAGGCATGCTCCGGCGCCCGCTGCCGTTATGAAGACGAACGCGTGGTCCAGCTCCACCAGCGTTTGCCGGACTCCGCCGCCGCCGAAATGCCTTCCCGTTTCCTTCGCCAGGCTTTGGAAGGCCGCCGCCATCGCCGCCAGGTGCTCCGCGTCCGCTGTGGACAGGCCCGCCGAGCGGGCCATCAACAGGCCGTCCGCCGAGAGCACCACTCCGTCGCGGGCTCCCACCACCCGGGCCACCAGGTCGTCCAGCAGCCAGTTCAGCTCACCATCGGGGCCGATCCTGTCGGTCATCCGCGCATTTCCCCTTCGTCGCCGGACCGGTCATTCCGGTTCCTCCGCCTGCCGCGCCGCGCGCGTGTCGCGTTGGAAAGCGGCCATGTTGCCACGGCTTCGCTCCGGCGAGTGCCCGGCACGCCCGAAATCGCCGTCACCCGGCTCCGAATTGCGGGCATCCGGGCGAATTCGCGGCGGGGTCGGCAATCTCGGTTCGACTTCCTCCCATTCCGCCGGGCGGGTGAAATCCGTCCTGGTGTCGAACATCGGCTCGGTCGCCAGGATTTCGGTCGGCAGGAGAACCGTCGCCACCGTGCCGTTCTGGGCGGCCTCTTGCAGGACGACCTTGATGCCGCGGCGAGCGGCGAGCTGCGCCACCACGAACAGCCCGAGCCGGGGATCGCCGCGCAACGTGATGTCCTCGAACCGCGGCGGCGTCGACAGCCGCGCGTTGGCCTCGTCGCGGTCCGCCGGGCGCATTCCCAGCCCTTCGTCCTCGATCCGCACCAGCACGCCGCGCCGCTCGTTGCTGCCGTACACCTGGACTTCCGAGCGCGGCGAGGAGAACGACGTGGCGTTGTCCATCAGCTCCGCCAGCAGGTGGATCACGTCGCCCACCGGCGCACCCACCAGCGACACGTCGGGCATCGGATGTATCCGGATCCGGTCGTAGAGCTCGGTTTCGGCGACCGCCGCACCCACCACGTCCGCCAGCCGCACCGGTTTTCGCCACTGCCGCCCCGGCTGCTCGCCGGCCAGGATGATCAGGTTCTCCGCGTTGCGGCGGGCCCGGGTGGCGAGGTGGTCGAGCCGCAGCAGCGCGTCCTGCCGCTGCGGGTTCTCCTCCCCTCTCGCCAACTCGTCGAGCACCTGGAACTGGCGGTGCACCAGCCCCTGGTTCCGGTGGGCGATGCCCAGGAAGACCTTGTTGATGCCGGACTTCGCCTGGTTCTCCCGCACCGCCGCGGCGACCGCGGTGTGGTGCGCGGTGTTGAACGCCTCCGCCACCTGCCCGATCTCATCGTTGCCGTGCTCCAGCGGGGAGAGCTCTTCCTCGACGTCGATCTGCTCGCCGCGCTTGAGCCTGGACATGATGTCGGGCAACCGCCCGCTGGCCAGCCGCAGCGTGTCGTCGCGCAGTTTCGCCAGCCTGGTCACCAGAGTCCGGTCGACCAGCCTCCGGGCGTTGCGCGCGGCGAGCACGATGCCGACCAGCACGGCCAGCAGCCCCGCTAGGCTGCCCACGATCACCTGGACGAACCGGTCGGTCCCGTTCTGCAGGCCGAGGTCGGAGGTGGTCTTGGCCTGCTCGATGGCGATCTCGACCAGGTCCTCGGCGACCGCGTTGGTGGACTGCCGCCACTCCTCCTCGTCGACGGCGAACTTCCCGCTGCGCTGCGGCGGATGCTCGACGAGCGCGTTCTCGAAGCCGACCAAGCGCTGCCAGTCGGGGCTGGCGATGAGTCGCCGGTACAGCTCGATCGTGCTCGGTGCGGCGGCGGGCACCGCGGTTTCCATCCTGGAGTGGTAGGCACCGACCAGGGCCGAGAAGGACAGGTGGTCCTCGGTGTTGAACTCACCGCCGACCAGCGCGGCACCGCCCAGCGATGCGGCCTGGGACATCTGGTCGGCGGCGCGGAACACGTCGGTCGCCACCAGGGCGGCCTGGCTGACTTCCAGGTCCGGCGTCGCCCGCGACTGGGTGTCGAACAGGTTGACGGCCGCGTCGAGCAGCCGGTTGTAGAAGCGGAAAGTCTCCGCCCGCGACGAGTTCCCGGCATCCGCTCGGGCGCGCTGGTGCGGCAGCTGGATCAGCAGTGCGTCGAGGTCGCGCGCCCGGATCGCGATCCGCGACGGCGCTTCCTTGGCGAGCTGCCCGAGGTTGGCGCGCATCTCGCCGACGGCCGTGTCGGTCCTCGCGCGCTGCTCGATCAGCGCGGCCGGGTCGATGTCCGGGCGGCTGAGCCGCTCCATCGCCAGCTGGCGCTCCTCCTGCAGGGCCGCCAGGCTGTTCACAGCCGGGATCGAGGCGTTCTTCACCCCGACCGCGATCACCCTCGCGCTGTAGCCGTCGTACACGGTCAGCGACGCGAACCCGAGCCAGAGGGCCAGCAGGATCACGCTCGGCACCACGCCGATGCGCGTCAGGCGGGCCCGGATCGTCCTGTAGTCACTACCCGAACTGCTCGTCCGCGTCACAGTGCTCCGCTATGTCGAACCGCCCTGCGACCAGCCCGCTCCCGCACCAACGCGGGCGGTCGCGCGGCAAAACACTAGCACAGGGTGATCATGAAAACACGGAAACGTTTCATCACCGTTGCCGTGGTCAGGCGTCGTAGTGCGGCTCGGTGCGGAGCAGGAACGTGGCGTCGTCGCCGGGTCCGAGCTCGCGGGGCTCCGCGCCGCGGGTGAACAGCCGCGCGCCGGTGCTGCCGCCGAGCTCGGCGTGCTCGCCGCGGACCCGCAGCCAGGAGGCCTCCCGGAGGCCCAGCACGGGCACGTCGTTGTCCTCCAGGAATTCCGCGATCCGCTGCTCGCGGGTCTCGCCCATGTGCGTGCTGCCCGGGTCGGGGTCCAGGTAGTGCGGGTTGATCTGGAACGGCACCAGCCCGATCGCCTCGAACGACGGCGGCTCGACGATCGGCATGTCGTTGCTGGTCCGCAGGCTGGGGCAGGCCATGTTGGTGCCCGCGCTCGCGCCCATGTACGGCGTGCCGCCGCGCACGGCCTCGCGCAGCGCGGTGACCAGGCCGAGCCGGTGCAGCGTGGACAGCAGGCGGAAGGTGTTCCCGCCGCCGATGAACACGGCCTCGGCCTCGCGCACCGCCTCCACCGGGTCTTCGGCCCGGCGGAGGCCGTCGACGGTGATGCCCAGCGGCGCGACCGCGGCCTGCACGGTCGCCGCGTAGCCGTCGTGGTCGCGCTTGGCGAACGGGACGAACAGCAGCCGCCCGCGACCGGCCAGCAACTCGGTCACGGCCGGCATGGCGTGTTCGAGGAAACCCGTGCCGTGCTTCATCGAACTGGACAGCAGCAGCAACTCCACGTCGGCCTTCTTTCCCATCGGCTACCTCCGAGCCAGGCTATCCCGACCCACCCGAATCCACAGTGGACAGGGTCATCGGGGCAGGGGCTGGGTGCGCTCGCTGGTGCCTTCCCACAGGTCCTCGACGTACTCCTGGAGGGTCTTGCCGAGCAGGTAGGCGCCCGCCGGGGCTACCACGGTGAACGTGTCGTCCGGTGACTCCGGGATCACGGCGGCGCGGCCGGACGGCGCGTGGTGCACCTCGATCCCGAACGGCCCGCTGCGCACCGCCCCGGAGGCGACGCGCAAGCCCACCGTCAGGTGGGCGGTCATCCCGTCCGCGCGCCGCAGCAGGTCGCCGATGGCCTGCGCGTCTTCCGGCGGCACGCGGCGGCGCTTGAGCTCGTAGGCCAGCCAGTCCACCTGGCGATCTCCGCGCTGCTCGGCATCGGCGCGCGCCTCGGCCAGCACGCGGGTCGGCACGGTGACCTCGCAGCCCTCGGCCGGTTCGCGGTCCGGCAGGCAGCCCACCAGCGCCGGCCACGGCGCATCGGGGCGGACCTTCTTCGCGGTCACCGACCCGTCCTGCACCAGCACCCGCGCCGCGTGCCCGTTGCCGACCGCCACGACGGCGCGCAGCTCGGCCTCACCGGGGACGTTGACCTGCGCGAATCCGAAAACCGATGCGCGCGCCAGGCTCGCGGCCAGCTCGCCCCATGGGCCATCCGGCGGCTCGTCGGCGGTCTGCGGCCGCTCGATCAGGAACGCCGCGACCTCCGGCCCGACCGCGTGATCGCGCAGCAGGCCGCCGAACTCCCGCAGGCTGCATCGCATCGCCGGCTCCGTGGTCCATCAAGATCCCCTGTGCGCGGCAGGATAACCGGGGCGCTGCCCGCTTCGCGGCGTTTTGGCCGGGATCGACGGGGTCAGCGCTCTTCGACCTGGGGCCGGGTGCGGCGCACGATGCCTGCCAGGGCGCTGCTGACGATCGTGACGATCAGCGCGCCCCAGAACGCCGACCAGAAGCCGTCGACGTGGAACGGCAGCCGCAGCTCGCCGGCCAGGTAGCTGGTCAGCCAGAACAGCAGCGCGTTGACCACCAGGCCGAACAGCCCGAGCGTCAGCAGGTACAGCAGGCAGCCCAGCGTCTTCGCGACCGGCTTGAGCACCACGTTGACGATGCCGAAGATCACCGACACCGCCAGCAGCGTGAGGATCTTCGCCGTGGTGTCCTCGCCCTCCAGCGTGATGCCGGGCAGCGCGGTGGTGATCCACACCGCGACCATGGTGATCAGGATGTACAGCAGCGTTGCCACGACGCGCCCCTCCCTGCCGGCTTCCGCAACGAACATCATCGACGCTACCGGCGTCCGGGGGGCGTGCGCTCGCGCTGCGTTGTGATCTCCGGTTCAGCTGAAGAGGGTCGCCATCAGCCGGAGCGCGTCGCCGTCGGTGTCGTCGTGCGCCTCGGCGAACCGGAAGACCAGGCCTTCGCGCAGGCCCCAGGGGCAGATCTCCAGCTCGTCCACGCCGATGGTGCGCAGGATCAGCTCGGCGACGATGGCGCCGGCCAGGATGCGGCGGGCGCGGCTGCGCGACACGCCGGGCAGCGCCGCCCGCTGCTTCTGGCCCAGCTCCGCGAGCCGCGGGATCCAGGGGCGCAGCTTGGCGCGGAGCAGCCGGTCGGGGTGGCGGGCCAGCCGGCCCGGCGAGCTCTCGGTGAGCACGGCCAGCTGCCGCAGCACCTTGGACAGCGCCACCGGATGCCCGAGGTCGCGGTCGGCGAAGGTGCGCAGCGAGCCCGGGATGGCGCCGCGGACCGCCGCGACCAGCTCGTCGACCTGCTGCGGCTTCGGCGGATCGTCCGGCAGGTACTGCCTGGTCAGCCGGGCCGCGCCGAACGGCAGCGAGACCACGTCGGCGGGTTCGCCGCCGGTGCCGGTGGCCACGTCGATGGTGCCGCCGCCGATGTCCACCATGGTCAGGACGGTGCCGCAGCGGCCGTGCCAGCGGCGGGCGGCGTGATAGGTGACGGCGGCCTCGTCGCGCGGACTGAGCACGCCGATGCGCACCCCAGCCGCCTCGCTCAGCCGCTGCCGCAGCTCCGCGCCGTTGACCGCGTCCCGCACCGCCGAGGTCCCGTACGCGATCAGCGCGTCGGGTTTCTCGTCGATGGCCGCGTTCACGCAGTGCCGCACCGCCCGCTCCGCGTGCTCGACGCCCAGCTCGGTGACCAGGCCGTCCGCCCCGGTGTGCTCGGCGAGCCTGGTCCGGGCCTTCGCGCTCCAGTCGGCGCGCGGCATCCGGGACCGGTCGAGGTCGACGATTTCCAGGCGCGCAGCAGTGGACCCGATGTCCAGCAGAGCCAATTTCATGCCGCAACCGCCCGCGCACCACGCGGCACTCGGCGCGGCGTGGTGGAGGTAATCGGCGGCATGCTCCCATTGTCGGGGTCATTTCGGCCGAAAATCCCGCCACGCCAAGGTTTTCTTGAGAGTTGTGTCACATTCTCGGGGCCGGGCGCCGTCTCCCGGCGCGACTTACCCGGCGGTAGCCTCTGGGCTACCTCGGCGGCGTGGCCGACGCCCCGGCATCGCCGCTCGCCACAGACCGGAAGGGTTCGGCCGATGCGCATCGGGATGCCGCTGAACTACAGCGGAGGGTTCAAGGAAACCGTCGACGACCTGGCCACCTACGAGAAGGCCGGACTGGACATCGTGTACGTCCCGGAGGCGTACTCGTTCGACGCGGTCAGCCAGATGGGCTTCATCGCCGCCCGCACCGAACGCCTGGAGATCGCCTCCGGCATCCTGCAGATCTACACCCGCACGCCGACGCTGACCGCGATGACCGCGGCGGGCCTGGACTTCGTCTCCGACGGCCGGTTCACCCTGGGCATCGGCGCGTCCGGGCCGCAGGTCATCGAGGGCTTCCACGGGGTGCCCTACCACGCGCCGCTGGGCCGGACCCGCGAGATCGTCGACATCTGCCGCCAGGTCTGGCGCCGCGAGAAGGTCCAGCACGAGGGCAAGCACTACAGCATCCCGCTGCCCGCCGACCAGGGCACCGGGCTGGGCAAGCCGCTGAAGATCATCAACCACCCGGTGCGCGACCGGATCCCGATCATGATCGCCGCGATCGGGCCGAAGAACGTCGAGCTGGTCGCCGAGATCGCCGAGGCATGGGAGCCGATCTTCTACCTGCCGGAGCGGGCGGCCGAGGTGTGGGGCGAGCCGCTGGCGGCGGGCAAGGCGAAGCGCGACGCGTCGCTGCCGCCGCTCGATGTGGTCGCGCAGGCGCCGCTGGCGATCGGCGAGGGGCTCGACGACCTGCTGGACTTCGCGCGGCCGCACGTGGCGCTCTACGTCGGCGGGATGGGCGCGAAGGGCAAGAACTTCTACAACAACCTGGCCCGCCGCTACGGCTTCGAAGCCGAGGCGGAGCTGATCCAGGACCTCTACCTCAGCGGTAAGAAGGAGGAGGCCGCCGCGGCGGTGCCCCGCGAGCTGCTGGAGAAGACCTCGCTGGTCGGCACCGCGAGCCACGTCAAGGAGCGGCTGGCGGCGCTGAAGGAATCGGGCGTCACGACCCTCAACGTGACGCCGCTGGCGGGCGACGCGGCCGGCCGGGCCAAGCTCATCGAGCAGGTCAAGCAGCTCGCCACCGACGCCTGACCGGGGTTCCGCAATTTCAATGGAAATCGGACCTCTGATTTCCATTGAAATTGCGGAAGTTGTCCACAGCCTCCGGCGTGTCGAGGCCTGACACGCCGGAGGGCCGCAATTCCCATTGAAATTGCGGGAAGACCGGGACCTCGCGCCTTCAGGCCCAGTCGTTCGCCATGACCCCTCCCGATCTTGTCGGTGGCAAGATCGGGCCTGCTGGTCTTATCTTGTCAATGGCAAGATGGGTGCATGAGCACGGAGCGGCCCTACCACCACGGAGATCTCCGCCAGGCCCTGCTGGACGCGGCTGTCGAGATGATCGCCGAGCACGGCCCGGCGCAGCTGAGCCTCCGGGACCTGGCCCGGCGCGCCGGCGTCTCGCACGCCGCGCCGCGGCACCACTTCAAGGACAAGGCCGGACTGTTCACCGCGCTGGCCGCGGAGGGCTACCGGCTGCTCGCGGACGCCCTGGCCGACGACCTGGCGCTGATCGAGCTCGGCGCCCGCTACGTCGGCTTCGCGGTGGCGCACCCCTGCCACTTCGACGTGATGCACCAACCGGACCGGTGCCACCTCGACGATCCCGACCTGCTCGCCGCGAAGGCCCGGGCCTGGGACGCCCTGCGGGCGGGCCTGCCCGCGACGCTCGGCGACGCCGAAGCCGACCGCGCCGCGCTCGCGGCGTGGTCCATCGCGCACGGCTTCGCGACGCTCCGCCTGACCGGCAACCTCCCGGCGGCGGCGCGCGACCGGGACCCCGCCGAGGCGTTCCGCGAGATCGCCGGGCTCCTCGACGTCGACCCCGACTAGGACGTTTCCGCAGGTGACTGCCCGTGAGCACTTTGTGCTGCTATGGCAGCACAAAGTGCTCACGGGGCCTGACCAGGCGAAACCTAGGCTTCCGCCACCGCTTCGCGGGCGTGCTGGGGCTCCGTCGAACCGGCCTTGTGGGTCTCGCGCAGCAGCAGCACCGAACCGAGCGTGCACAGGCCCATCAGCAGCAGGTACACCGACACCGACGCCGAGCTGCCGGTGGCCGCCAGCAGCGCGGTCATGATGAACGGCGTGCCGCCGCTGACCAGGATCGCCGCCAGCTGGTAGGCCAGCGATGCGCCCGAGTAGCGGACGCGCGGGGCGAACAGCTCGCTCAGGTACGCCGCCAGCGGCCCGTAGGTCAGGCTCGACCCGATGCTGCCCACCGTCGCCGCGATCGCCACCCCGGCGATCGACGCGGTGTCGACCAGCCAGAAGAACGGGAACGCCCACACCGCCAGCAGGACCGCGCCGGCCACGATCAGCGGGCGCCTGCCCCAGCGGTCCGACAGCGCGCCGCTGGCGAAGATCACGACGATGCCGACCGCCGACGACACCAGCGTCACCGCCAGCAGCGACTGGCGCGGCATGCCCAGCTCGCGGGTGCCGTAGTCGAGCAGGCCCGAGATGCTGATGTAGAAGATCGAGTTGGTGGCGAACAGCAGGCCCGCGCCCAGCAGCACGGTCCGCTTGCTGGTGCGCAGCACCTCCATCAGCGGTGCCTTGACGACCTCCGCGTCCGCCTTCTCCTTGCGCTCCTTCAGCTCCTGGAACACCGGGGTGTCCTCGATCTTCATCTGGATGTACAGCACGACCGGCGCCAGCACCGCGCTGGCCAGGAACGGGATCCGCCAGCCCCACGCCTGGAACGCCTCGGGGCTCAGCGCCGCGCCGACGGCGAGGAACGTGATGTTGCCGAGGATCACGCCGAAGGGCACGCCCATCTGCCCGAAGGTGCCCGCCATCCCGCGCCGGCCGCGGCCGGCGTTCTCGGTGAGCAGCAGGACGATGCCGCCCCACTGCCCGCCGACCGCGATGCCCTGCAGGAACCGCAGCGTCACCAGCAGGATCGGCGCGAACACGCCGATGGAGTCCGCGCCGGGCAGCACGCCGATCAGGAACGTCGCCGTGCCCATCATGATCAGGCAGGTCACCACGGCCGGCTTGCGGCCGATCTTGTCGCCGAGGTGCCCGAAGATCAGGCCGCCGACGGGCCGGGCGATGAAGCCCGCCCAGAACGTCGCGAAGGACAGCAGGACGCCGATCAGCGGGCTGGCGCCGGGGAAGAACAGGTGGCCGAAGACCAGGGCCGCGGCCGTTGCGTAGATGAAGAAGTCGTACCACTCGATGGAGCTGGCGATCAACGCCGCGATCATCAGCTTCTTGGGGGTCCTGCTGGCGTGCGTCGTCGGGTCACTCGCAGTCATCGACAGACTCCCTTGACTTGATGGCTGGAGACCAAGATCACTTTCAGACCGACCGGTTGGTACGACTGTGATGTGCGTCTCTGCTCTCGTCAAGACCGAATTCACATCCAGACCGAAGCCGTCTCAGTGCCCCATTTGCGCGTTCGGCTGGTCACGACGGAGTAACTCGTCGGCCTACCCCGCACCAGGACGGGCGGTACTCGATCGCGTCGGCCGGTTCGCGCAGGAGAGACTGTCGGCGTGACTGGATCGACGCTGCTGCACCTGCTGCCGCTGAAAACCTTCCACGCCGACCGGAACTCCCCCGTCAGATCCGCCAGCCTCGAGACCGAGGGCTTCGTGCACTGCTCGCCGGACGAGCGCACCGCGCTCGCGGTGGCGAACACCCTGTACCGCGAAACGACCGAACCGATGGTGGCGCTGGAGCTGGACCCCGCGAAGCTGTCGGCGCCGGTGCGCTGGGAGGAGCCGATCCCGACGCCCCCGGACGGTGCGCCGGCGGATGCGCTGTTCCCGCACGTCTACGGGCCGTTGGAGCGGGAGGCGGTGATCGGCGTCCGCTACGCCCGGCGCGACGCGGCGGGGCGCTACCTGAGCCTGGAGACGCGCAGCCGGACCGCCGAGGAGTTCGACCTGCTGCCGCACCCAGAGGGCGGCTGGTACCGGCAGACCTGGGCCGGACCGGTCCGGATCGAGCACAACGGCGGCACCCGGTCGAGCGCGACGATGATCTACTTCCTGTTGCCGCCCGGCCAGTTGTCCGCCTGGCACACCGTCGCTTCAGACGAGCTGTGGCTGTGGCACCGGGGCGGGCCGCTGACCCTCTGCCTCGGTGGCGACGGGCCGCGCCCGGTCGACGAGCCCGAGCGGTTGGTGCTCGGCGCGGGCGCCGGGCAGACGCCGCAGGCCGTGGTCCCGGCCGGCACCTGGCAGTGCGCGCAGGCTGCCGCGACGGCCGAGACGCTGGTCAGCTGCGTTGTTTCGCCAGGATTCGACTTCGCCGACTTTCGCGTCCTGTAGGCCGGTCGAAGGAGTGCCGGGGCCCGGGGCGGCGCATCGCGCCGGGACCGCCGGCAGGTGCCGCGACCCGGCCGCGGACCGCCTCGGCGGATGTCCGGAGCATCGCGAAGACCACTGCGAACACGGCAGCGAGGGCGTTGCGCCGGGATCGGGCGCCCGGCGCCGCTCGCTGCTGCCGGTATTCGGCGACGAGCCTGCCGGTCTCGCGATGCCGGCCCCGCGCGGTCTCGCGGCGCGGCACGCCGGAACCGAGCATCTTGCGCTCCACCCAGGACATCGTGATCAGCATGCCGATGATCGCTCCGATGCCGATCGAGGCAGCCAACGCGAACCCTGCCAGCGAATTGATCACTGGCACCACCCCCCACGACGCAGCGGGCCACCGGTTCCAGCGACTCTTGCCGTCGACGCGGAACGGCACCGCACCAATGCCGTTTTCGCTGTGGCCCTTGGAGATTCACCGTAATTCGGGACGTTCATGACCGCCGGGCGTGAACGGCCCCACTCGCCCGAACAGGTGAAAAGTGATCAGGTTCGCCGGTTCGCCGGACGGCGGGCCCGGCGTGATCGGGCGGACAGTTCTTGATCGGGCAAAACGCGCGGAAGCGGAGCTACCATCGAAAACGGTCCGGCCACCGCCGGCACCCGGCCGCCCGAGAAGGCGCGGCGCCGGGCAACCCGCCGCGATCGGCGCGCGTGTTCCACAGCGACCCGCTGTTCGCACCGGGATCGTCGACGGGCCGCGATTTCAGGGGAGGTAATCGGGTCGTGAGGGGTTACACCGTCCACCTGCTGTTCCATCTGCTGGCGATCGCGGCCGGTGCCGCGTGCGGCATCGCGGGCGGACTGTGGTGGTTCGGCGGCGACCCGAGCGGCCTGTGGCTGGGGATCGGCGCGCTCGCCGTCGGGGTCATCGTGCTGATCCTGGAATCCCTCTACATCAGCGCCGACCAGCCGGCCGCGCCGCCGCGGCAGCCGCCGCGACCGCCGCTGGAGTCGCGGCCGCGGATCCCGCTGCCGCCCCGCGAGCGCACCCGGCCCGATCTCGAACCCGTGGCGGTCCCGCCGCCGGACACGCTGCTCCAGCCCTCGATGGACGCCGCCAAGTCCGTCGATCAGGAGACCAAGACCTCGGCGCTCGACGCGCTCGACGCGCAGTGGAGCGACGACCGGTCGACCCGGCAGTCCTGATCCGCGACCGATCGCACGCAACCTGAACGCACTCCGCCGCGTCCTACGGGCGCAAGATCCACAACCAGGAGTGCCACGATGGCTACGCAGGACCACGCAGTCCTAGCCAGGGACGTGCGGCGCAGATTCGGTGCGGTGGAAGCCGTGCGCGGGCTGGACCTCGACGTTCCCTACGGCGAGGTGACCGCGCTCGTCGGACCGAATGGCGCGGGCAAGACGACATTGCTGTTGATGCTGGCCACCCTGCTGGCGCCCGACTCGGGCGAGCTGCGGGTGGCCGGCCTGGACCCGGTGGCGGATCCGCTGGCGGTGCGCCGCCGGCTCGGCTGGATGCCGGACGCCTTCGGCGTGTACGACCAGTTGACCGCTCGCGAATACCTGGACTTCTTCGCGGCCGCCTACCGCCTCCCGGCCACCGACGCGCGGGCCCGGGTGGCCGGGCTGCTCGAACTGGTGCACCTGGCGGAGTTCGCCGACCAACCGGTGCACGTGCTATCGCGCGGGCAGAAGCAGCGCCTCGCGGTCGCCCGCGCGCTCGTGCACCGGCCATCGGTGCTGCTGCTCGACGAGCCCGCGGCGGGCCTCGATCCGCGTTCCCGCGTCGAGCTCCGCGACCTGCTGCGCGCCCAGGCGGCGGAAGGCACCGCGGTGCTGGTGTCCAGCCACATCCTCAGCGAGCTGTCCGAGGTCGCGGATCGGGTCGTGTTCGTCAACGGCGGCCGGACCGCCGGCCAGCACCGGATGGACGAGCTCGATCATCGCGCGGTGTGGCGGGTGCGCGCGCTCTCCGGTGACCTGCCCGTCGCGCTGGCGCGGCACGGGATCGAGCACGCCGCCCACGCCGCCGGGGTCGACGTGCAGGTGGCTTCCGAGCAGGCCGCGGCGGAACTGCTCGCGCGGCTGGTCGCCGACGGCGTGCAGGTGTCCAGCTTCGCCCCGACCGGCAACCACCTGGAGTCCGCCTACCTGGCCTACACCGAGGAGCGCCGATGACCTTGAGCGGCATCAAGATCGTGGCCGAGCAGGAGTTCCGGGTGCGCCTGCGCACCGGCCGGTGGCGGTGGCTGCTGGCCGCGTGGTTCGTCGTCGTCGCGGCCTTCGCCGCCCTGCTCAGGTACTCCCTGGCGATCGTGCGCGATGACTCCGGCATCGCCGACGGCAACACCGGCATCCCGCTGTTCGGCGGCGTGATGCTGTTCGTGCTCGCGCTGGCGCTGCTGGTGGCGCCCGCGCTGACGGCGCAGTCGATCAACGGCGACCGCGAGCGCGGCACCCTCGCCACGGTGCAGGCGACGCCGCTGTCGGCGTGGGAGATCACGCTGGGCAAGTTCGCGGCGGCCTGGATCACCGGGCTGGTCTTCCTCGGGCTGACGCTGCCGTTCGTCGTGTGGGCGCTGTTCGAGGGCGGTCTCGGGCCGTTGCGCGCGCTGGCGGTGCTCGCGATCGTCGCGCTGCTGATCGGCGTGATCTGCGCGATGGCGCAGGGCCTTTCGGCGCTGTTCGCGCGCGGGATCACCTCGACGCTGATGTCCTACCTGCTGGTGTTCGCCCTGACCGTGGGCACGGTGATCGTCTTCGGGCTGTCCCTGCCGCTGACGATGACGGAGAAGACGTACACGCCGACGGCCAGCGAGCAAGCCGACTACGGCATGGAGCCCTACACCTACGACGTGCCGCAGCCGCAGTACGTCTGGTGGCTGATGGCGCCGAATCCGTTCGTCGTGCTCGGCGACGCCGCGCCCGCCCCGCCGAGCCGGATCAACCCGCGCACCGGCGAGGAGGAACCGATCGTCGAGATGGATCCGCTGAGCACCATCGGGCTGATGGCGCGCAGCATGCGGGCGGAGCACGACGGCTACGACCACGATGCCTTGGCGGCGAGCCCGGCCGTGTGGCCCTACGGACTCGGGTTCAACGTGCTGCTCGGGGCCGGTGCGCTGTGGCTGAGCGCGCACCGGCTGCGCACGCCGGTGCGCGGGCTCACCCGCGGCGTGCGGATCGCCTGACGCCGCCGATCCGCTGAGCCGCTGCCCTGGCTCAGCGGATCGGCAGCAGCACGCCGCGCTCGGATTCCGGGCGCGGGCCCCGGATCCGGCGTTCGGCCTCGGTGATCGCGACGTCGTTGATGCTGGCCTCGCGGCGGCTCATCAGCCCGTCCTCGGTGAATTCCCAGAGCTCGTTGCCGTAGCTGCGCCAGCACTGCCCGGCGGCGTCCCGGCACTCGTACTGGAAGCGGACCGCGATGCGGTTGCCGCGGAAGTCCCACAGCTCCTTGCGCAGCGCGTAATCCAGTTCGCGCGCCCACTTCTCGCGCAGGAAGGCCACGATCTCGTCCCGGCCGGTGACGAACCGGTCCCGGTTGCGCCACACCGAATCCGGCGTGTAGGCCAGCGCGACCCGCTCGGGGTCGCGGGTGTTCCAGGCGTCTTCGGCGGCCTGCACCTTCTGGGCCGCGGTCTGCTCGTCGAACGGCGGGTAGGGCGGACGTGACATCGCTCGTGGCTCCCAACTGGAGAACGGTCGTTCTCCGCAACGTCCGCTAGAGTAGAGAACGATCGTTCTCCCGACAACTCCGGAGCGTTCCGCGTGCAGCGCCACGAGGCCGAGTCGAAACTGCTGGACACCGCCGAAGCCCTGTTCTACGAACGGGGCATCCAGGCCGTCGGCATGGCCGAACTGCGCACCGCGTCCGGGGTGTCGCTCAAGCGCTTCTACCAGTGCTTCGCCTCCAAGGACGAGCTGGTCGAGGCCTACCTGCGCCGCCGCGACGAGCGCTGGCGCAGCGCGCTGGCGGCCTACGTCGCGCGAGGCGACCACACCCCAGAGGAGACCGTCCTCGCGGTCTTCGACTGGCTGCACGACTGGTTCGGCGAGCCCGGCTTCCGCGGCTGCGCGTTCCTCAACTCCTTCGGCGAGCTCGGCGGCAGCTCCCCGGGGGTCGCCGCAGCAGCGCGCGACCACAAGGCCGAACTGCGCCGCTACCTGGGAGAACTGGTCGGCGGGCTGGGCGTCGCCGACCCCGACCAGCTCACCGAACAACTGCTCGTCCTGGTCGACGGCGCGACCGCCACGGCCGCAGTCGGCGGGGACCCCGGCCCGGCCCGCAGCGCTCGCGCCGCCGCGGCCGCCCTGATCACGGCCGCCTCACGATGAGCCGGATCATCTTGCCCGGAGTGACCTGAGCCACAATCCTGTCTTCAGGTACGCCGATGCGGCGCGAGCGGGCCGAGGGCCCGCCCGGCACCTGGGTGAGGAGGGCCACCCATGTCAATCATGCGTGTCAAATCGGTCGAACAATCCATCCGGGATGCCGAGGCCCCGGAATTTCGCCTGCGCCGCGTGCTGCGCGCGGTCGATCTGCTGGGCATCGGCATCGGCGCGATCATCGGCACCGGCATCTTCGTGCTGACCGGCGTCGCCGCGGCCACCGATGCCGGGCCCGGCATCGCGATATCGTTCGTCTTCTCCGGAATCGCGTGCGGCCTGGCCGCGCTCTGCTACGCCGAGTTCGCGTCGGTCGTGCCGGTGGCCGGCTCGGCGTACACGTTCTCCTACGCGTCGATGGGCGAATTCCTGGCCTGGATCATCGGCTGGGACCTGATGCTGGAATTCATCCTCGGCGCGTCCACCGTGTCCGTCGGTTGGTCCAGGTACTTCGTCGCGGCACTCGACACGATCGGCCTGGGGTTGCCTGCGGCACTGACCGCCGCCCCGGGCGCCGGCGGCGTGGTGAACCTGCCCGCCGCGATCATCGCCCTGATCCTCACCGTCGTCCTGGTGGTCGGCATCCGGCTCAGCGCCGCGGTGACCAACGTGGTCGTGGCGATCAAGCTCGTCGTGGTGCTGTTCTTCATCATCTTCGGCGCGTTCTTCATCAAGGCGTCCAACTGGACCCCGTTCATCCCGCCGCACCAGCCGCCGGAGCCCGGCGCCGTCGCGGCGCCGCTGGACGAACCGCTGGTCAACGCGTTCTTCGGGCAGACCGGGTCGTTCGGGCTGAGCGGCCTGGTGGCGGGCGCGGCGCTGGTGTTCTTCGCCTACATCGGCTTCGACATCGTCGCCAGCGGCGCGGAGGAGACCCGCAAGCCGCAGCGCGACATGCCGATCGGCATCCTCGGTTCGCTGGCCGTCTGCTCGATCCTGTACGTGCTGGTGTCGCTGGTGATGACCGGCGTCGTCAAGTACGACCAGCTGGACACCGCGGCGCCGATGGCCACCGCGTTCCAGGCGATCGGCGCGCCGTGGGCGGCCGGACTCGTCTCGCTCGGCGCGATCGCCGGCCTGACCACGGTGATCCTGATCCTGATGCTGGGGCAGGCCCGGGTCGGGTTCGCGATGAGCCGGGACGGCCTGCTGCCGGTGTGGTTCGCCAAGGTGCACCCGAAGTTCCGCACGCCGTACCGGATCACCGTGATCACCGGGATCGTGGTGGCGGCCATCGCCTCGCTGACGCCGATCAACGTGCTCGCCGAGATGACCAACATCGGCACCCTGTTCGCGTTCGTGCTGGTGTCCATCGGCGTCCTGGTGCTGCGCCGCACCCGGCCGGACCTGCCGCGGGCCTTCCGGGTGCCGTGGGTGCCGGTGATCCCGATCCTGGCCGCGGCGGCCTGCCTGTACCTGATGCTCAACCTGGTCGGCTGGACGTGGATCCGGTTCGGCGTCTGGATGCTGATCGGCCTGGTCGTCTACTTCGTGTTCAGCAGGAGGCACAGCAGGCTCGGCAAGGGCGAGACCGCCGAGAAGGCCGCCGGGGAGGGCTGATCCGCTGCGCAGGCCGCTCGTGAGCGATGGGTTCCGGTAAGAACCGGAGTCACCGCTCACGAGCGGGGCTCAGCCGAGCCGTTCGTCCACGTAGCACCAGGTCCAGGACTCGCCCGGCTCGAAGGAGCGCACCACCGGGTGGGCCGTCCCGTGGAAGTGGGCGGTGGCGTGCCGGTTGGGGCTGGAGTCGCAGCACCCCACGTGCCCGCACTGCGTGCAGATCCGCAGGTGCGCCCAAACGTGCTGGCCGGCGGCGAGGCAGTCCTCGCAACCGTCCTCGCGGCTAGGGGTCGGCGCGAGCTCCGCCGCCGCCTGCAAGTGCGCACAACTCATCAGAACCTCCAGGTGCCGAGCGCGGCGTCAGCGGCTCGAACGACAATGTGCTGTCGAACGTAAGCCACCGGCTGCGGATTCCGCAGACGCCTCGACCGGAGACAGCATGCACGACCTACCCGCGTTGATGGCCCTGCTCGCCGGGGCGCTCGCCGTGACCGCCGTTTCCCGCCGGACCGGGATCTCCGCGCCGCTGGCGCTGGTCGTGGTGGGCCTCGCCGTGTCGTCGATCCCCGGCGTGCCGGACTACACGATCGATCCCGACCTGGTGCTGCTGGTGATCCTGCCGCCGCTGCTGTACTCGGCCGCGCTGAACAGCTCCACCATCGGGATCCGCGCCAATCTGCGGCCGATCGGGCTGCTCGCGTTCGGGCTGGTGCTGTTCAGCACCGCCGTCGCCGGGGTGCTCGCGTGGTGGCTGGTGCCGGGCATGCCGCTGAGCGTGGCGCTGGTGCTGGGCGCCGTCATCGCGCCGCCGGACGCGGTCGCGGCCACCTCGATCGGCCGCCGGCTGGGGCTCCCGCGCAAGATCATGACCGTGCTCAGCGGCGAGAGCCTGGTCAACGACGCCACCGCGCTGACCGCCTACCGGGTGGCCGTGGCCGCCGCGATCGGCACCGGCTACTCGCTGCTGGCCGGGGTCGGCATGTTCCTGCTGGCCGCGGTCGGCGGCGTGGTGATCGGCTACGCCATCGGCTGGGTCGTGCACCGCGTCCGGCGGCTGCTGCGCGACGACATGCTGGAAAGCGCGGTCGGGCTGATCGTGCCGTTCTTCGCATACCTGGTCGCCGAGGAGGTGCACGCCTCCGGGGTGCTGGCCGTCGTGGTGGCCGGGCTGTACCTGGGGCACCTCGCGCCGTCCGGCAGCGCCGCGACGCGGCTGCAGGACCGGGCGGTGTGGAACGCGGCGGACACGCTGCTGGAAGCGGTCGTGTTCGCGCTGATCGGCCTGCAACTGCGCAGCGTCCTGGAAAGCGTGTCGACGGGCTTCGGGCTGCTGGTCGTCGCCGGTCTCGCCCTCACCGCCGGGATGGTGCTCGCCCGCGGCGCGTGGGTGTTCCTCGTGATGTACCTGCCGGAACTCCTCCGGCGGCGCAGCCCGGACTGGCGGCACAAGGTGATCGTGTCGTGGGCGGGGATGCGGGGCGTGGTGTCGCTGGCCGCCGCCTCCGCGATCCCCACCGCCACGCTGGCCGGGGATCCGTTCCCGCACCGCGACGAGGTCCTGTTCCTGACCTTCTTCGTGACGCTGGCGACGCTGCTGCTGCACGGCACCACGCTGCCCTGGCTCATCGGATTCCTCGGCGTGCGGGGCACCGAGGACTACACCGACGCGCTCGCCGAAGCCGAAGCGCAGCACAACGCCGCCCGCGCCGCGCAGGAGCGGCTCGACGAGCTCACCGCGGAAGCGGAGCCGCCAGGCGACGTGGCCGAGCGGCTGCGCCGCGCCGCGCAGCAGCGCAGCAACCAGGCGTGGGAGCGGCTGGGCCGGTCCGCCGACGAAGTCGGCGAGAGCCCGACGGCGGCGTACCGCCGCCTGCGCGGCGAGATGCTGGCCGCGGAGCGGGCGGTGTTCGTGCAGTTCCGCGACGACCGCCGCATCGACGACGAAGTGCTGCGCCGCGTCATGCACCAACTAGACCTGGAAGAGCTGTGGCTCTCCCGCGACTAAATTGACATTTGGGTCATTTTGCGTAGCGGCGCGGGTAGCAGAACCTCAGAGGCCGCCTCGGCTCCGGGATCCCCGACTTGAATGTCCTTTTCCTGGTTGTGGCCGCTGCTACGTCAGGAAGCCGAGCTGCGAGGAGAGTTCCTTGGCCGCGATGCGCATCGCGCCGACGACCTCGCGCATCCGCTTGCGGGAGAAGCGGTACGACGGGCCTGAGGCGCTCAGCGCCGCGATCACGTCGCCCTCGTGGTTGTAGACGGCGACCGCCGCCGCGTTGAGCCCGAGTTCCAGTTCTTCGTAGCTCGTCGCGTATCCGTCGCGGACGATCAGCTCGAAGTCCTTGCGCAGCTCGCCGGCGTTGGTGACCGTTCTGGTCGTGTAGCGCTCCAGCGGCCGGACGAGCACCTCGTCCTGGTCCTCCCGCGGCGCGTGCGCCAGCAGGACCTTGCCGCTGGACGTGGCGTGCAGCGGGGTGCGCTGGCCGACCCAGTTGTGCGCCGTGACGGCCGCCGTGCCGCGGGCCTGGCTGATGTTGATGGCGACGTCGTTGTCCCGGATCGCGATGTTGACCGTCTCGCCCAGGTCGGCGGCCAGCGACTCGCAGAACGGCCGGCCCAGCCGGGGCAGGTCCATCCGCTCGGTCGCCGCGCCCGCCAGCCGCACGATGCCGAAGCCGATCGCGTACTTGCCGCGCTCCCCCAGCTGTTCCACCAGGCCCCGGGCTTCCAGCACGCTCACCAGCCGGGAAGCCGTCGACTTGTGCACTCCCAGCTCCCCGGCGATCTCGGTGATGCCGGCTTCCCCGTTGCGCGCCAGCAGTTCCAAGACGGTCACGGCCCGGTCGACGGACTGCACCAGAGCGCCAGAACTCCTTCCGCGTGCTTCAGCTGCGCTACCCACCGGTCAACCGTATCCGTTCGAGGTGCACATCCCGGAACCATCCGTTGTCCCTCTTGACGTTGTCGCAACAAAAGGGTCAGATTTGTTGCGAATACTACGCTCTGTTCCTCATTGTGCAACGGAGGTCGGCTTGTTGTCACTCACCGCGGCCGCCCCACCGGCCGTGATCGAGGCATGAACACGGTGGTCGTCGTCGGCTCGTCGGTGGCGGGCTGGCGGTCCGCGCAGGAGCTGCGCGAACAGGGCTTCGACGGGCGGCTGGTGATCGTCGGAGCGGAACCGCACCGGCCCTACGACCGGCCGCCGCTGTCCAAGGAATTCCTGGCCGGGAAGCTGCAACCGGAAGAACTCGCGCTGGGCAACGAGCAGGAGGAGGCCGACCTCGCCGCCGAGTGGCGGCTGGGCGTCCCGGCGGCGCGGCTGGACTCCCGGCGCGGCGCCGTGGTGCTCGCCGACGGCAGCGAGGTCCGCGCCGACGGCGTCGTGCTGGCCACCGGATCCGCCCGGCGGAGCCTGCCGGGCAGCGCCGAAGCCGCCGGCAGCCACCGGCTGCGGACCGTCGACGACGCGATGGCGCTGCGCGAGGAGATCCACGCCGGCGCTCGGGTGGTGGTCGTCGGCGGCGGGCTGATCGGCACCGAGATCGCCTCGACCTGCCGGTCCCTGGGCGCGGAGGTGACCCTCGTCGACGCCCAGCACCTGCCGCTGGCGCGCACCCTGGGCATCGAGCTGGCGCCGCTGTGCTTCGCGCAGCACGAGGACCACGGGGTTCGCGTGCGGTGCGGAACGCCCGCCCAGCGCGTGCTCGCCGACGACCGGGTCACCGGCGTGGAGCTCGCCGACGGCCGGGTGATCCCGGCCGACGTGGTGGTCGTCGAGGTCGGCGCGGAGCCCGCCACCCGGTGGCTGCGCGGGTCGGGGCTGAAGCTCCGCGACGGCGTCGTGACCGACTCCGGGTGCGTGACCGCGCTGCCGAACGTGGTGGCGGTCGGCGACATCGCGCGCTACCAGCCGGCGCACCGGTCGCACACGGTGCGCAGCGATCACTGGTCGACGGCGATGAACCAGCCGCCGGTCGCGGTGCGCAACCTGCTCGCCGGGCGCACCGCGGCGGCCTACACCGGGGTGCCGCACTTCTGGTCGCAGCAGTACGGTTCGACGCTGCAGTTCGCCGGGTACGCCGGGCCGAAGGACCGGATCACGGTGGTGGACGGCTCGCTGAAGGCCCGCCGGTTCGTCGCGACCTACCAGCGCGGCGGCCGGACGATCGCGGTGTTCGCGATGAACAGCCCCAAGCAGTTCGCCACCCACCGCCGCCGCCTCATCACGGCCCTGACGAACCCCGGTCCGGCGGCATCCAGAGCGGTGAGGTGAACGGACCGTTCACTCCGCCAATCGAGGCGAACGGGCCGTTCGCTTCACAACCGCGATCAGGAGGCGGTGAACTCCTGCACCGCGTCCAGGAGCAGGTCCGCCAGGTAGTCGGCGAAGGAGTTGCGGACGAGGATCCGGTAGGCCGGTTCCGGGGTCAGCTGCCAGAGGATCGCCTGGGTTCTGCCCAGCAGGGTCTGGGCGCAGCGGCCCGGGGTGAAGAACCTCGGGTGCAGGTCCAGGGAGCAGATCTTCTCCAGGACCTCGCGGGACAGCGGGCCGGACAGGCGCAGCGCCGTGCGGTTCGCGGACACGTCCACTGTGGATCCCAGCGAGTCCGCGAGCGCGCCGCGGACCGAGGCGCCCAGCTCGGCCGCGCGGCCGTCCGGGGCCACCAGGAGCCACTCGTCCGGGCCGAGCCAGAGGGCCGCGGCGTTCTCGTCGCCCGAGACGAGGTTCGGTTCGTGGTGCGGCAGCGCGAGATCCAGCGCGTGCTCGACGCGCGCCACCGCCGGGCTGCCCGGGTGCACCCGCAGGTTCACCTGGGTCAGGAACGGTTCCTCCGCCAGCCGCAACCGATCGGTACCGATCGCGGCGAACTCAGCCGCGCGGTCGGCGAGCGGGCTGCGGCGCAGGGACAGCGTGTCGACCTGTGCGGGGCTAGCGACCGTCACGGCGGGCTCCTTCGACGTCGTAGAACAGCGGCTTGGTCACCTCGACCGGGATCGACCGGCCGTCGAGCGGCACGTCCAGCACCTCGCCGATCCGCTGACTCCCGTTGCGCACCAACGCCATCGCGAACGTCCGTTCCAGGATCGCGCTGCGGTAGCTGGACGTGACGTGCCCGAGCATCGGCACCGGCGGCTCCAGCGGGGTGCCGGGCTCGACCAGGTGCGCGCCCTCCGGCAAGAGCTCCGCCGGGTCCAGCGGCAGCAGCCCGACCAGCTGCTTGCGGTCGGTTCGCGCGGTGTCCGGGCGGGCGAACGAGCGCCTGCCGATGAAGTCCTTGCGCTTCGACACCACCCAGTCCATGCCGAGGTCGTGCGGGGTGACGGTGCCATCGGTGTCCTGCCCGACGATCAGGAACCCCTTCTCCGCCCGCAGCACGTGCATCGTCTCGGTGCCGTAGGGCGTGATGCCGAAGTCCCGGCCCGCCTCGTGCACCGCCTCCCACACCGCCAGGCCGTACCAGGAGGCGACGCTGACCTCGAACGCCAGCTCGCCGGAGAACGAGATCCGGCTGATCCGCGCCGGAATCCCCTTGCCCAGGACGGTTTCCCGGAACTCCATGAACCCGAACGCCTCCGCCGAGACGTCCAGGTCGGGCGCCACGCGCGCGACGACCTCCCGCGAGTCCGGGCCGACCACCGCCACCGTCGCCCACTGCTCGGTGACCGAGGTGCAGTGCACCGCCAGGTGCGGCCACTCGGTCTGCAGCCACTCCTCCAGCCACTCCAGCACCGCCGCGGCGTTGCCGGTCGTGGTGCTCATCAGGTAGCGGTCCTCGGCCAGCCGCATCGAGACGCCGTCGTCGAAGACCATGCCGTCCGCGGTGCACATGACGCCGTAGCGGGCCTTGCCGACCGGGAGCTTGGCGAAGGCGTTGGTGTAGATCCGGTTCAGGAACTCCGGCGCGTCCGGCCCGACGATCTCGATCTTGCCCAGCGTCGTCGCGTCCTGCATCGCCACCCCGGTGCGCGCCGCCAGGCATTCGCGCCGCACCGCCGCGGCCATGTCCTCGCCGGGGCGCGGGTAGTACCAGGGCCGCTTCCACTGGCCGACGTTCTCGAACTCCGCGCCGTGCGCCACGTGCCAGGAGTGCATCGGCGTGGTCCGCACCGGGTCGTGCAGCACGCCCCGGTCTCGCCCGGCCAGCAGCGCGAACGACACCGGCACGTAGGGCGGCCGGAACGTCGTGGTGCCCACCTCGCCCGGCGATTCGGCCAGCAGCGCGTCGGCGATCACGCCGATGGCGTTCACGGCGGAGTTCTTGCCCTGGTCGCTGCCGGTGCCGATCGTGGTGTAGCGCTTGACGTGCTCGACCGAGCGCATCCCGGCACCGACCGCGCGCCACACGTCGGCGACCGTGGAATCCCGTTGCAGGTCGACGAAGTGGTCCGTCCACCGCGCCGGGTCGCCGGACTCGCCGGGCACCAGCCACAGCGGGCGCGGCTGCGCGACCGGCCGGTCGCCGGTCACCGGCGGGACGGGCGGCGCGGCGGTCCGGAAGCCGCTCGCGGTCGCCGCCCCGGCGCCGGCCGACAGGCCCTGGGCGAGGCAGCCGGCGAGGTCGTAGGTGCCGCGCGCGGCCCCGATCACCTTGGGCAGCCCGGGTTTCTGCGCCGGCACGAACCCGGCCACCAGCTGGTCCCAGCGCACCGCGCCGCCCGCCTGGCTGAACAGGTGCACGGCCGGGCTCCAGCCGCCGCACACCGCCAGCAGGTCACAACCGACGTCCACCGGCGGACCGGCGATCAGTCCCGCACCGTCGATCTCGGCGATCCGCGCGGACGACACCCGCCGGTCCCCGGCCGTACCGACGACGGCGGAGCCGGTGAACACCTGGGCGCCGATCGACCGGGCCTGCTCGACGAGCCGTTGCGGCGGTTCGGGCCGCGTGTCGACGACCGCACGGACGCGCGCGCCCGCGGCGGCCAGGTCGAGCGCCGCTTGGTAAGCGCTGTCGGACGTCGTGACCACGACGGCCTCCTGGCCCGGCAGCACCGCGAAGCGCTTGATGTAGCTGCGCACCGCCGAGGCGAGCATGATGCCGGGCCGGTCGTTGTCGGCGAAGACCATCGGCCGCTCGTGCGCACCGGTGGCCAGCACCACCCGCTGGGCGCGCACGTGCCACAGCCGCTGGCGGTTGCCGCGGCGCTCGGCGATGAGCAGGTAGTTGTGGTCGTAGTGGCCCACGGCGGTGGCGCGGGTCAGCACCCGCACCTCGGGCAGGTCGACGAATTCCCTTGCCGCGCGGGAGATCCACTCGACGGCGGGCCGGCCATCGATGCGCTCGCCGCCGTCCAGCAGCTTCCCGCCGAGCTCGCGGCCCTGCTCCACCAGCACCACCCGGGCGCCGCTGCGCCCCGCCGCCAGCGCGGCAGCGATCCCGGCGGGACCGGCACCGACCACGACGACGTCGGCGTGCACGTACTTCTTGTCGTAGACGGTGGGATCCGGCGCGTTGCTGAGCCAGCCGATGCCCGAGAGGCTCGCGACCTGCAAGCCGTCGTAGAGCTCCAGCCGCGTCGCGGGCACCAGCGGCTCCGGGCCGCCGTCGAGCACCTGCACCAGCGCGTTCGGTTCGGTGCAGTCGGCGGTGACGATGCCGCGCGGGCGGTCCCGGTAGATCGACGGGCCCACCTCGATCCGGCCGTTCGCGAGCAGCGCCGAGGCGAGCGTGTCGCCGGGATGCCCGGCGAACTCCATGCCGTCGAAGGTGAAGCGCAGCGTTCGGGTCCGGTCGATGCGACCACCCTCCGGCAGGCGGGAAGGAGGAGTGAGCCGTGTCATGGCGCCACCTTTCCGGGCATCTCCGGGTGCATCTCGTTGGTCGCGGTGTCGCGGACGACGTTGAACCAGCGCCGGCAGCCCGCGGAATGCGTCCAGCGCTCGTGGAACAACCCGCGCGGGTTGTCGCGCACGAACAGGTACTCGGCCCAGGCTGCGTCGTCGACGTCGGCGGGGCTGTCGGGGTAGTCGACGTGGGCCTGACCGCCGTAGTGGAACTCGGTCTCGTCCCGGTCGCCGCACCAGGGGCAATGGATCAGAAGCATCAGGGCCTCCAAACGGGGTCGTGAGCGTTTTGGATTGCCATGGCGGCCCAAAACGCTCACGAGCTCAGTGGGCGACGGCTGCCGCTCCGTGCTCGTCGATCAGGGCTCCGGTGCGGAACCGGTCGAGGCCGTACGGCTCGTTGAGCGGATGCGGGCTGCCGGTGGCGATCGTGTGCGCGTACGCCCAGCCCACGCCGGGCGTGGCCTTGAAACCGCCGGTTCCCCAGCCGCAGTTGAGGAAGAGGTTCTCGAACGGCGTCGGCCCGATGATCGGCGAGGCGTCCGGCGTGACGTCCACGGTGCCCGCCCAGGTCCGGATCACGTGCGCCCGCGCGAAGATCGGGAACAGCTCCAGCGCCGCGGCCATCTGGCGCTCGATCACGTGCACCGATCCGCGCTGGCCATAACCGTTGTAGGAGTCGATGCCCGCCCCCAGCACCAGTTCGCCCTTGTGGGCCTGGCTGCAGTAGACGTGCACGTGGTTGGACATCACGACGCACGGGTGGATCGGCTCCAGCAGCTCCGACACCAGCGCCTGCAGCGGGTGGCTCTGCAGCGGCAGGCGCAGGCCGAGCGTGTCGGTCAGCAGCGACGTCCGGCCGGCCGCCGCGAGCGCCACGCGACCCGCGCCGATCGGGCCGAGCGACGTCCGCACGCCGGTCACCCGGTCGCCGTCGGTCTCGAATCCCGTTACCTCGCAACCCTGGATCAGGTCCACGCCCAGCTCGTCGGCCTTGCGGGCGAACGCCCACGCCACGTGGTCGTGCTTGGCGATCCCGCCGCGCCGCTGCAGCGTCGCGCCCAGCACCGGGTACCGGATGCCGGCGGAGAGGTTCAGGACCGGGCACAGCTCCGCGATCTCGGCCGGCTCCACCCATTCCGCGTCGACCCCGTTGAGCCGGTTGGCGAACACCCGCCGCCGGGAGTCCCGGACCTCCTGCTCGGTGTGCGCGAGGTTGAGCACGCCGCGCTGGCTGAGCAGGAAGTCGTACTCCAGCTCGGCGGGCAGCTGCTCCCACAGGTCCAGCGCGTGGTTGTAGAGCGCCGCGCTGGCGTCGAAGAGGTAGTTGGAGCGGATGATCGTGGTGTTGCGCGCCATGTTGCCGCCGGCCAGCCAGCCGCGCTCGAGCACCGCGACGTCGGTGATGCCGTGGTTGCGCGCCAGGTAGTAGGCGGTCGCCAGGCCGTGGCCGCCGGAACCGACGATCACCACCTCGTAGTGCCGCTTGGGTTCCGGGGTGCGCCACAGCCGCGGCGGCGGCTCTGGAAGCAGAGGACGTGACACCGCAGCCTCCCGCAGAAGCAGGTTCTACTAGGTGAAATGGAATGAGTAGAAGACATCGACAACTGATATATCAGTCTTTCGGGTAGGCTACGAGACGTGCCCGCAGCCGTCAATTCCCGATCCGGCGACCCGCTCTCCCAGGCCGAGCGCGCGTACCTGACGCTGCGCGACCTGATCCTGACCCTGCGGCTGCCGCCCGGCGCACCGGTGCAGGAGGAGCCGCTGACCACCGAGCTCGGCATCGGCCGCACTCCGTTCCGGGAGGCCGTCAAGCGGCTGGAGGCCGAGTCGCTGGTGGCGATCTACCCGCGCCGCGGCAGCTTCGTCACCGAGGTCAACATCACCGACCACGCGCTGATCGCCGACGTGCGCCGCCGCCTGGAAGGGCATGCCGCCCGCCGCGCCGCCGAGCGCGCGACCGAGGCGGAGCGGTCCGAGCTCGACGAGCTGCGGGTGCTGGCCGATGGCCTCGGCGGCGGGCAGGCGGTGATCATGGACGTCGACTCGCGGGTGCACCGCACGATCTACCACTGCACCCACAACCGCTACCTCGAAGGCACCCTCGGCCAGTACTACAACCTGGCGCTGCGGATCTGGCACCTGTTCTTCGACCGGCTGCCGGACGTCTCCGAGCACGTCGAGGAGCACGCGGAACTGCTCAAGGCGGTGATCGCCGCGGACGCCGACCGCGCGGACCGCATCGCGGTCGCGCACGTCGACCACTTCGAGCAGGCCATCCGCCGGCTGATCTGACCGCAATTTCAATGGAAATCGAAGATCCGATTTCCATTGAAATTGCGGCCGGACCCGGGCACGACGCCAGGTGCACCTGATCGAGATCCTGGGGATCTCGTTTGCCGGCAACGGGATCCGCGTTGATCCGGAGCGGATCCCGTTGATCCGTTCGGGGTCGCCGTCGCCCGGACGGACGCGGCGGGGCCACCGCGCGTGGTCTCCGGGCCGTCTCCGGCCCTCGGTCGGCCGGTGCCGAAATTTGAGTCGCGCGCGTCCTTGACGCGGCCCTCGGTCGAAGCGCACTGTTGCGATACACGCGGAGAGTTGTCGTAGACGCAACAAGGCGGCAGCGATGGATTCGAGCACCCAAGTCCTCGTCGTCGGGGCCGGCATCGTCGGGTGCAGCACCGCATACCACCTGGCGCGCCTCGGGATCACCGATGTCCTCGTGGTGGAGCAGGGACCGCTGTTCGCCACCGGTGGATCCAGTTCCCACGCGCCCGGCCTCGTCTTCCAGACCAACCCGTCCGAGACGATGAGCCGGCTGGCCGCCGACACCGTCCGCTGCTACGCCGGGCTGGAACTCGACGGGCTGCCGTGCTTCCACCAGGTCGGCGGCATCGAGGTCGCGACGACGCCGGAGCGCTGGGCGGATCTCCAGCGCAAGCTCGGCTTGGCCACCGCGTGGGGCATCCGGGGCGAGCTGCTCGATCCGCGGCAGGTGCACGACCGCATCCCGCAGATCGACCCGGCGCGCATCCACGGCGGCCTGCACGTGCCGACCGACGGCATCGCCAAGCCGGTCCGCGCGGCGGAAGCGATGGCGCGCGAGGCGAAGCGGCTCGGCGTGCGGTTCGCCGAGGGCACCGAGGTGATCGGCTTCGACGTGCGGGACGGGCGGGTCCGCACCGCGCACACCTCGAACGGCGACGTCGCGGTGCAGACCGTGTTGTGCTGCGCGGGGATCTGGGGCCCGAAGGTCGGCCGGCTGGCCGGGGTGTCGATCCCGGTGCAGCCGCTGGCGCACCAGTACGCCGTGACCAGCCCGGTGCCGGGCCTGGAGCCGGGCGACGGCGAGATCCGGCAGCCGATCCTGCGGCACCAGGACAGCTCCATGTACTTCCGGCAGATCCACGACCGCTACGGCATCGGCTCCTACCAGCACCGCGCGATCCCGGTGCGCAGCGACGACCTGCTGCCCACCGCCGCGCCGGGCGCGGGCGCCGAGGCGCCGTCGGAGGGCGGCGGCTGGAAGGGCATGGCGTCGGTGCAGCCGTTCACGCCCGAGGACTTCGCCGGGCCGTGGGCGGACGCCTGCGAGCTGCTGCCCGCGCTGCGCCGCACCGAGATCGCCGAGGGCATGAACGGCCTGTTCCTGTTCACCGCCGACGGAATGCCGGTGCTCGGCCCGTCCAACGAGGTCGGCAACTTCTGGGTCGCCGAGGCCGTCTGGATCACCCACGCCGCCGGGGTCGGCCGGGCGATGGCGCAGTGGCTGGCCGGCGAGGTGCCCGGCATCGACCTGCGGCAGGCCGATCTCCGCCGCTTCGAGGACTTCGCGCACAGTCCGTCCTATGTGGGCGAACGCGGCGCGCAGAGCTTCCGCGAGGTCTACGACATCATCCACCCGCAGCAGCCGCCGGAGCACCCGCGCCCGCTGCGCACCAGCCCGTTCCACGAACGGCAGCGCGAGCTCGGCGCGGTGTTCCTCGAGGCGAACGGCTGGGAGCGACCGCACTGGTACGAGAGCAACAAGTCCCTGGTCGACGGCCGCGACATCGCCGAGCCTGGGCCGTGGGCGGGACGCTACTGGTCCCCGATCGTCGGCGCCGAACACCAGGCCACCCGTGAGCGAGCAGCGATGTACGACATGACTTCCCTTCCCCGCGCGGAAGTCACCGGTCGCGGCGCCCTGGACCTGCTGCAACGGCTGACCACCAACCAGCTCGACCGGCCGCCCGGCTACGTCACCTACACGCTGATGCTGGAGCCCACCGCGGGCATCCGGGCCGACATCACGGTCGCCCGGCTGGCGCGGGACGCCTTCCAGGTCGGCTGCAACGGCCCGCGCGACATCGCCTGGCTGCGCCGCCACGCCGACGAGACGGTCCAGGTCCGCGACATCACCGGCGGCACCTGCTGCATCGGCCTGTGGGGGCCGCGGGCCCGGGACGTGCTCGCGGCGCTGGCCGACCGGGACGTCTCGCGCGAGGCCTTCCGGTTCTTCCGCGCGAAGCGGCTGTTCGTCGGCGAGGTGCCGGTGCTCGCGCTGCGACTGTCCTATGTGGGCGAACTCGGCTGGGAGCTGTACACCTCGGCGGAGTTCGGCAGGCGGCTGTGGGACCTGCTGGCCGCCGCCGGCGCCGAGCACGGGATCTTCCCCGGCGGCCGCGGCGCGTTCAACGGACTGCGCCTGGAGAAGGGATACCGGGCCTGGGGGGCGGATATGTGGAGCTTGCACGATCCCGATGAAGCGGGCCTGGCCTTCGCGGTGAAGGCCGACAAGGGCGAGTTCATCGGGCGGGACGCGTTACTGCGGCGCCGGGAGCAGGCCCCGCGGCGGCGGTTGTGCTGTCTGAGGATCGACGACGGCACCGTGTTGATGGGATCCGAGCCGGTGTTCGCCGACGACGCCCCCGTCGGCTTCACGACGAGCGCCGGCTATGGGCACAGCGTCGGAGCGAGCCTCGCCTACGCGTGGCTGCCCGCCGAGCTGTCCGATCCGGGCACCCCCGTGCGGGTGGCCTACTTCGACCAGCGATATCCGGCGACGGTCGTCGCTGACCCCGTGTTCGACCCCGAGATGACCAGAATGCGCTGCTGATCGGCGCATTCCCCCACCAGACCTGCAAAGCGCCCGGCCGCGGTGATCGGCCAGCGGTGCGGGTGCCGCACACCCCTACCCGGACCAGGAGGAACCAGTCATGAGCATCAACCCGAACCCCGGCGTCCTGCTCTACCCGCGCCTGCGCAAGTCGCCGTTCTTCCACGCCTCCCGGCGGCACGGCGTCGGCCTCTACAGCGTGTACAACCACACCTACCACGCCCGCCACTACGGCGACCCGATCGGCGAGTACTGGGCGCTGCTGGAAGGCGTGACGCTGTGGGACGTCGGCGTCGAGCGGCAGGTGGAGATCACCGGACCCGACGCGTTCGAGTTCACCAACATGCTCGTGCCGCGCGACCTGACCAAGTGCAAGGTCGGGCAGTGCAAGTACGTGTTCGTCACCGCCGAGGACGGCGGCATCATCAACGACCCGGTGCTGCTGCGGCTCGGCGAGAACCACTTCTGGCTGTCGCTGGCCGACAGCGACGTGCTGCTGTGGGCGAAGGGCCTGGCGCACAACCTCGGGATGGACGTGCAGATCCGGGAGCCGGACGTCGGACCGGTGCAGATCCAGGGGCCGAAGTCGCGGGACGTGCTGGTCGACCTGTTCGGCGAGTCCATCCTGGACGTTCCCTACTACTACGCCGTCGACCGCGAGCTCGACGGCATGCGGGTGGTGGTGTCGCGCACCGGATACACCGCCGAGCTCGGCTACGAGATCTACCTGCACGACGCCAGCCGCGACGGCGTGAAGCTGTGGGACGCCATCTGGGAGGCCGGGAAACCGCACGACCTGAGGGTGATCGGGCCGTGCCACATCCGGCGCATCGAGGCCGGCATCCTGTCCTGGGGCTGCGACATCACCTACGACACGAACCCGTTCGAGGTGGGCTACGGCTTCGAGAAGACCTGGATGGTCGACCTCGACCAGGAGGCCGACTTCATCGGCAAGGCCGCCCTGCGGCGGATCAAGGACGAGGGCATCAGCCGCAAGCTCGTGGGCGTCGAGATCGGCGGCCCGAGCGTGGGTTCGTTCAACGACGGCCAGATGATCGACACCTTCGACGTGCACGACCCGCACGGCCTGCGCATCGGCGAGGTCACCTCGGCCTGCTACTCGCCGCGGCTGGAGCGCAACATCGGCTACGCGATGGTGCCGATCGCCTACCACGGGCTGGGCACCGAGCTGGTGGTGGACACCCAGCACGGCCCGCAGGAAGCGGTCGTCGTGGAGAAGCCGTTCCTGGATCCCACCAAGGACATCCCGAAAAAACTCGTCCGGACGGCGTAAGGGGAGGTGATCGCGATGGACGCCAACGCCGGGCAACTGGAGCAGTACCTCATGAACGCCCGGTTCGAGGTGCTGCCGCTGCGCGGCGCGGTCGAGCAGGCCGAGCTGCTGCCGGCGGGGACGACCGTGACCGTCACCGCCTCCCCGTCGAAGGGCACCCGGGCGACCCTCGACGTCGCCGCCCAGCTGGCCGGCCGCGGCCTGCGCGCGGTGCCGCACCTGGCCGCCCGCCTGATCGCCGACACCGCGCACCTGACCGCGCTGCTGGACCGCGCGGACGGGCTCGGGCTGTCCGAGGTGTTCGTGGTGGCCGGCGACTCCCCCGAGCCGCGCGGTGACTTCCCGGACGCGTTGGCGCTGCTGCGCGCGATGGACGAGCTGGGCAGGCGGCCCGCGCGAGTGGGCATCACCGGGTATCCCGAGCGGCACGCGTTCATCTCCGACGCCTCGACGATCCGCGCGATGGCCGAGAAATCCCGCTACGCCGACTACGTCGTCTCGCAGATCTGCTACGACCCGCACACCGTGGCGGCCTGGGTGAAGGCCGTGCGGGCCCGCGGCCTGGCGCTGCCGATCCACATCGGGGTGCCGGGCGTGGTGGACGCGCACCGGCTGCTGCGGATCTCGCTGAAGATCGGGCTCGGCGAGTCGATGCGCTTCCTGCGCAAGCAGCACGGCGTGGTGTCGAAGCTGCTCACCCGCTACACGCCCGAGGAACTGCTCGGCGAGCTGTCCCCCCACCTCGCCGACCCGGACCTCGGCATCGCGGGCTGGCACTTCTTCACGTTCAACGAAATCGCGAAGACCCTGCAATGGCGCCACGACCTGGTCGCCAGACTACGGGAGGTCCCCGCATGAGCATTCCGTCCGATTTGGACATCTCCCGGGCCACCGCGCTGCTGCCGCTGGAGGACGTCGCGGCGCAGCTGGGCATCGGCGCGCACCTGCTCGAACCCTACGGGCGCAGCGCGGCGAAGATCTCGCTGGACGCGCTCGACGAGCTGCCCGAGCGGCCGACCGCGCGCTACGTCGTGGTCTCGGCCATCACGCCCACCCCGTTGGGCGAGGGCAAGACCACCACGACGGTGGGGCTCGGCCAGGCGTTGCGGCACCTCGGCAAGCGGTCCGCGGTCGCGATCCGGCAGCCGTCGATGGGCCCGACGTTCGGCATCAAGGGCGGCGCCGCGGGCGGCGGCTACAGCCAGGTGGTGCCGATGGAGGCGCTGAACCTGCACCTCACCGGCGACATGCACGCGGTCACCGCGGCGCACAACCTGCTGGCCGCGATGCTGGACAACCACCTGGACAAGGGGAATTCGCTGGGCATCGACCCGAACCGGATCACCTGGCGGCGGGTGCTGGACGTCAACGACCGCGACCTGCGCAACATCGTCACGGGCCTGGGCGGCAGGCTCGACGGCACGCCGCGGCAGACCGGCTTCGACATCACGGCGGCCAGCGAGGTGATGGCGGTGCTCGCGCTCTCCACGTCGCTGCAGGACATGCGGCGGCGGCTGGGCCGCATCGTCGTCGGCTACACCCGCGACGGCTCGCCGGTCAGCGCCGAGCAGCTGCGGGCGGCCGGGGCGATGACGGTGATCATGCGCGAGGCGATCAAGCCGAACCTGATGCAGACCACTGAGAACACGCCGGTGCTGGTGCACGCGGGGCCGTTCGGCAACATCGCGCACGGCAACTCGTCGGTGGTGGCCGACCGGATCGCCAGCCGCTGCGCGGATTACGTGGTCACCGAGGCGGGATTCGGCGCCGACATGGGCGCGGAGCGGTTCTTCAACATCAAGTGCCGCACGTCGGGCCTGCGCCCGGACGCGGCGGTGCTGGTGGCGACGGTGCGGGCGCTGAAGGCGCACTCCGGGCGCTACAAGGTGGTGGCGGGCAAGCCGCTGCCCGCGGCGATGCTGGCGGAGAACCCCGACGACGTGCTGGCCGGGGCGGCGAACCTGCGCAAGCAGATCGACAACATCCGCCTGCACGGGGTGTCGCCGGTGGTGGCGATCAACGCGTTCCCGACCGACTACCGCAGCGAGCACGAGGCGATCCGGCAGGTCGCCGAGGCGGAGGGCGCGCGCGTCGCGATCAGCAACCACTTCCTGGAGGGCGGCAAGGGCGCGGTGGAGCTGGCCGAAGCGGTGGTGGCGGCGGCCGAGGAACCGAACGGCTTCCAGCTGCTGTACCCGGATTCGGCGGACCTGCGGGCGAAGATCGAAACGATCGCGACGAAGGTGTACGGCGCGGACGGCGTGTCGTACCTGCCGGCGGCGGCCCGCGCCCTGGACGGCTACGAGGCGAACGGCTTCGGCGACCTGCCGGTGTGCATCGCCAAGACGCACCTGTCGCTGAGCTCGGACCCGGCGCTGCTCGCGGCCCCGACGGGCTGGACCCTCCCGGTCCGCGAGGTCAGGGCCTCGGTGGGAGCGGGCTTCATCTACCCGATCTGCGGCGAGATGAGGACGATGCCGGGCCTGGGCTCCCACCCGGCGGCGGAGACGATCGACATCGACGACCACGGCCAGATCATCGGCCTGAACTGAGGCTTCAGGCGTGTCGCGGCTCCAGACCGCGGGGAGCGGGTCCGTCGTAGGCGGGCAGCAGGGGGCGCGGCAGCGGGCCTTTGATGCGGGTGTTCTGGGACTTCTCCTCCCAGGCGTGGGAGAGGATGCCGACGCTGCGGGAGAGGACGAACAGCCCCCTGCCGAGTTCGGGCGGGAACCCGAGCTCGCGGTAGATGATGGCGGTCGCGCCGTCGATGTTCATCGGGACGGGGCGGCTGCGGCCCTGGGACAACGCGCGTTCCAGAGCTGTTCCGGCGCGCAGTGCCCGGCCGGGAACTTCTCCGGCCGTCACGGCCTCCTCCACCAGCGCCAGCAGCGGGTCGCGGCGTGGATCGCGCGGGTGGAACCGGTGACCGAATCCGGGAACGTGGCGGCGGTCGGCGCGGTAGTCGGCCACGAGTCGTTCGGCCGCCGCGTCCAGATCGGCGCCCTGGGATGCGGCTTGTTCGAGATCTGCCAGGACCTGCATGCATTGCTGACCGGCTCCGCCGTGCACGTCGCCGAGGAGGTTCACCCCGGTGGCGACGGCGTTGTTCAGGCCGAGTCCGCAGGTGGCCGCCATCCGGGCCGCGGCGATGGACGGCGCTTGGGGCCCGTGGTCGACGGCCGCGACCAGCGCGGCCTCCAGCAACCGGCGCTGGGCCGCGGTGGGGAGTTCGCCGCGCAGCATCAGCCAGATCGTGTCGGCGAAGGACAGCTGGCCGATCAGCTGCTCGACGGGGTAACCGCGGAGCAGGATCTCCCCCGGCCGGATGCGGCTGACGCCGGTGCGCCACCAGCCGGTGACCTTGTCCTCGTACTCCTCGGCCGTGTCGAAGGCAGGGGTGTTCATACCGCTCCTCCTGCGCGCAGCTCGGCGATTTCCTCGACGCCGTAGCCGAGTTCGGCGAGCAGATCGTCGGTGTGTTCGCCGAGCAGCGGTGGTGGGGTCTGTGGCCCGGGCGCAGCGCCTCGGACGTGGATCGGGCTGCCGAGCACCCGCAGCTCGCGCCCCGGACTGCCGGGGAAGGGCAGCTCGTGGACGAAGTCCCGGGTGGCGATCTGCTCGTGGGCCAGCGCTTCCGGGACGGTCAGCACGCATGCCGCTGGAACCCCGGCGGAGGCCAGCAGCCGCTCCCATTCCGGCGCGGTCCGTGCGGCGAGGGCCTTCTCCAACTCCGCGGTCAGCTCGTGCCGGTTCGCCTTGCGCGCCGCGCGTTCGGCAAAACGCGGGTCCTCGGCCAGTTCCGGGCGTTCCAGGATCCGGCACAGCGCGGTGAACTGGCGCTGTTCGTTGGCTGCGATGTTGAGCATGCCATCGGCGGTGGCGAACGTTCCCGACGGCGCCGCGGTGAAGTTGTCGTTGCCCATGGGCACCGGCTCTTGACCGGCGATCAGCTGGTTGGAGACGACCCAACCCATGGCGGTCAGCGCCGCCTCCAGCATGGAAACGTCGAGCCGGACGCCCTCGCCGGTGCGGTCGCGGTGCACGATCGCCGAGGCGATGGAGAAGGCGGCGGCCATGCCGCCGAGGGTGTCGGCGACCGGGTAGCCCGCGCGCAGCGGCCCGGTTTCGGGCGTACCGGTCACGCTCATCATCCCGGACAGGCCCTGCACGATCTGGTCGTACGCGGGCCTGTCGCGCAGCGGGCCGTCCTGGCCGAAACCGGAGATCGAGCAGCACACCAGCCCCCGGTTGGCTTCCCGCAGCACGTCCCAGCCGAGCCCGAGCCGATCCAGGACGCCGGGACGGAAGTTCTCCACGAGCACGTCGGCCTGCCGCACGGCGCGAAGCAGGACCTCGCGCCCCCGCGGCGACTTGAGGTTGACCGTCAACGAACGCTTCCCGCTGTTCTGCGCCAGGAAGGAGGCGCCGAGGCCGTCCTCGTTCAGCTCCGGGTCCGCACCCAGCCGCCTGGCGAGATCGCCGGCACCCGGGATCTCCACCTTGACGACATCCGCTCCCAGCAGCGCCAGCTGGTACGCCGCGAAGGGCCCGGCCAGCACGTTGGTCAGGTCCAGCACGCGGACGCCGGCGAGCAGGTTGGCGGGACGCGGGGAGAGCTGTTCGCTCACGCGGTACCTCCGATGAATTGCAGATCCGACAGCCGCTCGGCCGCCTTCGTCAGAACGGGCACGAACGCGCTGACGCGTTCCTCGGTGAAGCGGGTGGTGGGGCCGCCGAGGCCCACCGCGGCGACGACCCGGTCGGCCGCATCGGTGATGGGCGCCGCCACGGCGGACACGCCGTCCTCGCGCTCGCCGTGGCTGACCGCCCAGCCCTGGTCGCCGGCCCGGCGCACCCGTTCGGCCAGGACCGCTTCGAAATCCGGGCCGCGCCCGGCGGCCAGCGCCGCGCGGTGCAGGTCCTGGGCCGCGCCTCCGCTGAGCAGCACGTGCCCGGACGCGCCCGCCCACAAGGGCATCGCCGCACCGATGCGCACCACGTGACGCAGCTGCTGAGTCCCCTCGTGCTGAGCGACGCACACCCGCGAGATGCCCTGCCGGATGTAGATGCGCGAGGATTCGCCGCCCGCCTCGACCGACAGGATGCGCAGGCATTCGACCGCCTCGGGCGGCAGCTGCCAGGCATCCTGCGCGAGCTGCGCCCAGCGCAGCAGCCCGCCACCCGGAGTGAGACGACCGTCTCCACGAGACCAGAGCAGCCCGCGCTGCTCCAGCGTGGCGACCAGGCGGACCACTGTGGACTTCGGCAACCCCGTGGCGTCGATCAGCTCCCGCATGCTGCGCGAACGGTGGGAATCATCGAAAAGCGCCAGCAGATCCAGTGCGCGCAGCACGCTGCGCACTCCCTCGCCGCCTTCTCCTGCTGAGCTCTGCATCGACCGTTCCTTGCCTTCGGATATCACCGTGGACCATCTAGTAGCACGATCATACCATTCTGCGACACCTCCCCTTCTTGTCGAAACGAGTCGGCAGCGGTGCGGATTCCGCACGGAGACCACGCCCTAACCGACCTTGTCCTCGACGTGAGCACGAACGCCTTCGCGTTCCCTCGTCTCACGCGCAAGCGCGACGGTGACGACGGTGATGCCGCAGGTCAGCAACAGGAGGATGACAACACCGGCGATGCTGTGGCCGAACCACAGCAGCAGAGCGCTGGCGAGCAACGGGGCCATCCCGCCGGTGAGGACCGTGCCGATGTTGTTGGCGACGCCCACGGCCGTGAACCGCACCCTGGTGCTGAACAGCTCCGCGAAGAAGGCCGGCTGAGATCCCAGGATGGCCGACTGCCCGATCCCGAGGGTCAGCAGCAGCGCCAACCAGATCAGCCAGGCCTGCTCGGTGTCGACCATGCGGAAGAAGGGGTAGCAGGCCGCCGCCATCACCAGCGCGCCCAGGATGCTGACCGGACGCCTTCCCCAGCGATCGGAGAGCGCCCCGAACAGGGGCACGGATACGAGCTTCACAACCGAAACGGCCATGATCCCGGTGAGCAGCGGACCGGTGGCCAGGCCGGAATCCGCCGCGTACGCAACGGAAAAGGTGCCGAAGACGTAGTACCCGCAATTCTCCGCGGCCCCGGCGCAGATGACGATGACCATCTCCTTGGGGTACTTCCGCCACGACTCCACGAACCGGCTCGCCGCCAGCCGCCGCCGCAGCGACTCCTTCCCGGCACGCTCCGGCCGTTCGACCGCCAGGCGCTTCAACTCCTGCTGGAAATCATCGGTCTCGCCCAGCGACCTGCGGACCCACAACCCGAACAACGTCAGCACCGCGCTGAGCAGGAACGGGATCCGCCAACCCCAGTCCAGGAACGCCTGCTCGGAAAGCGTCGTCGAGGCCAGCGCCATCGCACCCGTCGACAGCAGCGTTCCCGTACCCGTGCCGATGGCCGGGAGGCTGGAGAGCAACCCTCGCCAGCGCGGCGGCGCGTTCTCGAACAGCAGGATCAGCGCGCCCGTCTTCTCGCCACCAGCCGCGAAGCCCTGGAGGAATCGCAGGAGCGTCAGCAGAACCGGGGCCGCGACGCCGATCGCGCCATAGGTGGGCAACAGCCCGATCCCGGTGGTGGCGATCCCCATCAGCAGCAGCGTGACGACGAGTACGTGCTTGCGGCCCTTGCGGTCACCCAGTTCGCCGAAGTAGGCGCCGCCGAGCGGGCGCCCGAGGAAACCGATGGCGAACGTGCCGAAGGCCGCGATCGTCCCCACCAGCGGGTCGCCGCCGGGGAAGTACAGCTTGTTGAACACGAGCGATGCGGCTGTCGCGTACAGCGCGAAGTCGTACCACTCCACCGTGGTGCCGAAGACCGCCGCTGAGATCACCCGAGGCTGAAACAGCGGGCGTTGCCCGGTTGGCGTGCTCATGGGACTCCCTTGTCGCCTAGTTGTACCGCCTGATGACACTAATGTCTCGCCAGGCGGCTGGGCGATAGTACGAGCGAGACTCCCATCCGACAAGGGTTGAGCGAGACCGCCGGAAAACCCGCGGCAGAGCCGATCGCAGGGGCACGCCTTGGATCGACGCGATACACCGACGAGCGGCATGACGATTCCCGGACGACGCGCTCGCCAGATGAAGAGCATCGGCGACCAGGCAACCGACACGGGCATCCCACGCGGCGCCTGTCCGCCCCGGCATCTAGCCGGTCGGCGGGATCGAAGCGGGCGAAGTGGGCGACGGGTGCGGCCTCGTCGACCCGACGGCCCGACCGGTCAGTCCGACAGCCCCATGCGCAGGTGCTCGATGTGGTAGACCGCCTCGTCGAGCAGCTGGGCGACGTGGTTGTCGTACAGCGAGTAGACCACGCTGCGGCCGGAGCGGTTCCCGACGACGAGGCCGAGCGAGCGCAGCAGGCGCAGCTGGTGCGAGACCGCCGACTGCTCCATGCCCACCGCCTCCGCCAGTTCGCCCACCGCCATCGCGCGCTGGCGCAGTTCGCTGAGGATCAGCAGGCGCGACGGCGTGGCCAGGGCCTGCAGGGTCTCGGCGACCGAGGCGGCCGACGCCGCGTCCAGCCGCGCAGTCGGCGTGACATCGCGCTTGACCCCGTGACCCATGTCCGGGAGTCTAACGTCGTGGGACATATGAATGATTGATCAGACGTTCATGTATCGTGCTCGCCCGGACCACAACCGACTCCGGAGGGGTGCTCGCGATGACCGCCGTCACCGACCGCACGACCACGCCGATACCCGAGCCGCCGAGCACCCGGCGCGGCCTGTTCGCGCTCCCGGAGGCGCGGTGGGCCGCCGCGGCGCTGGCGGCGTTCCTGCTCGGCCTCGCCGTGCAGCTCGCCGGCGGCCCCGCCGGGCTCTACTGGGCGCTGTACCTGGTCTGCTACGCCACCGGCGGCTGGGAACCGTGCCTGGCCGGGCTGCAGGCGCTGCGCGAGAAGACCCTGGACGTGGACCTGCTGATGATCGTCGCGGCCATCGGCGCCGCCGCGATCGGGCAGATCACCGACGGCGCGCTGCTGATCGTCATCTTCGCCACCTCCGGCGCCCTGGAGGCCTACGCCACCGCCCGCACCGAGGACTCCGTGCGCAGCCTGCTCGACCTCGCGCCGGAGACCGCGGTGCGGGTGCGCGACGGCGTCGAGGAGACCGTCGACACGGCGAAGCTGCAGGTCGGCGACGTGATCGTGGTGCGTCCCGGCGAGCGGATCGGTGCCGACGGCGAGGTGCTCGACGGCACCAGCGACGTCGACCAGGCCACCATCACCGGCGAGCCGCTGCCGGCGGCGAAGCGGCCGGGCGACGAGGTGTTCGCCGGCACCCTCAACGGCACCGGCGCGCTGCGGGTGCGCGTCGCGAAGGACGCCTCGGAGTCGATGATCGCGCGCATCGTGGCGCTGGTCGCGGAGGCCGGCGAGGCGAAGGCGCCGACGCAGCTGTTCATCGAGAAGATCGAGCAGCGGTACTCCATCGGCGTCGTGGTGGCCACGCTCGCAGTCTTCGGGATTCCGCTGCTGTTCGGCGACGACCTGGAGGGCGCCCTGCTGCGCGCGATGACGTTCATGATCGTCGCATCGCCGTGCGCCGTGGTGCTGGCGACGATGCCGCCGCTGCTGTCGGCGATCGCCAACGCCGGCCGGCACGGCGTGCTGGTGAAGTCGGCCGTGGCGATGGAACGGCTCGGCGAGGTCGAGCGGGTCGCGCTGGACAAGACCGGCACGCTCACCGAAGGCGCGCCGCGCGTGGTGCGGATCGACCCGGCCGGCGGCCGCGGCGCCGACGAGCTCCTCGCGCTGGCGGCCGGCGCCGAGCACCTCAGCGAACACCCGCTGGCGCGCGCGATCGTCGCGGCCGCACGCGAAAAGGGCCTCGCCATCCCGGCCGTCGAGGACTTCCGGGCCACGCCGGGATTCGGCGTATCGGCCACAGTGGACGGACGCGTCGTGGCGGTCACCAGCCCGCGCGGCTCGGACCTCGCCGCCGACCTGGAAACCGCTGGCCACACCGCGGTGCTGGTGACCGTCGACGGCTCCCCCGCCGGAGTGCTCGGGATCGCCGACCGGCTGCGCCCGGACGCCGCCGAAGCGGTGCGCGGACTGCGGGAGCTGACCGGCGCCGAGCCGGTGCTGCTCACCGGCGACAACAAGCGCGCGGCGGCCCGGGTCGCGGCCGAAGTCGGCATCGGCGACGTGCGCGCCGGTCTGCTGCCCGCGGACAAGGTCGCGGCCGTGCGGGAATCAGAGCGGCGGACGATGGTGCTGGGCGACGGCGTCAACGACGCGCCCGCGCTGGCCGCCGCGCACTGCGGGGTGGCGATGGGGCGCACGGGGTCCGACCTCACGCTCCAGACGGCGGACGTGGTGATCGTCCGCGACGAGCTGGTCGCGGCGCCGAAGGTCGTGGACCTGTCCCGCCGGGCCCGCCGCCTGGTCAAGCAGAACCTCGTCATCGCGGGCACCTTCATCGCGGTGCTGGTGGCGTGGGACCTGGTCGGGAACCTGCCGCTGCCGCTGGGCGTGGCGGGCCACGAGGGCTCGACGATCATCGTGGGCCTCAACGGCCTGCGCCTGCTCGGCGAACGCGCCTGGCGCCGCCGCTGACCGGTTAGTGTTGCGCCATGGCGGAATCCTTGAACGACGGCGAGCGCTCGCACTTCGGCACTCGCTGACAACGGAGGGGGAACCGTGCCGGCGAACGAGGATTGGGACGTCGCGTCGGGAGTCGGGATCACCGCGCTGATGGTCGCCGCGGCCCGGGCGCTGGAGACCGAACGCGCCGACCGGCTCATCGACGACCCGTTCGCCGCGGACCTGGCCAGGGCCGCCGGGGCGGCGGTGCCCACGGCGGCGGCCGACTTCGGCGAGGGCTGGCAGGACACCATCGACTACATCGGCCTGCGCTCCCGGCTGTTCGACGAGTGGTTCGAGCTGGCCTGCGCCGGGGGCGTGCGGCAGGCGGTCGTCCTGGCGGCCGGCCTGGACACCAGGGCGTTCCGGCTGTCCTGGCCGTCCGGCTTGCGGCTGTTCGAGGTCGACCGGCCGAAGGTGCTCGCCTACAAGGGCGCGGTCCTCGCCCGCCTCGGCGCCCGGCCCGCCTGCGACCGCCACGAGGTGCCGGCGGACCTGCGCGACGACTGGCCCGCCGCGCTCCGCCACGCCGGATTCGACCCGGCCCTCCCCACCGCGTGGCTGGCCGAAGGGCTGATCTACTACCTGCCCGTCGTGACCGACGTGCGGCTGCTGGCGGCCGTGGACGAGATGTCCGCGCCCGGCAGCAGGATCGCGATCGAGAACCCCACCGCGAAGCGGAGCGTGCTGCTCGGCGACGACATGGCGCGGTCCTCGGAGAAGTGGGGCGTCGACCTGGACGCGCTGTTCGGCCCCGACGAGCGGCCGGACCCGGCCGAGCGGCTCACCGGGTTCGGCTGGCGGGTGCGGCGCGAGACCGCCGGCGAGGCCGCCGACCGGTTCGGCCGCGCCCTGACCTCCGGCGGGCGCGGCCTGACCCGGGTCGGCGACTTCCTCACCGCGGAGCGCTGATCAGTCCGCCACCAGGGACACTTCGGAGAAGCGGATCGCGAAGCCCGCACCGTCCGGCGAGGCGCACATCGGGCCGGCCTCGGCCGGGAGGTCCGGCGGGAAGTACGCCATCCGCAGCACCGACTTCGGCTCGCCGCCGTCGGCGGCGTAGCGGACCGTCACGGTGTCGCCCGCCCGCTCCAGTTCCAGGGTGATCGACTCGACCGGCCCGCACACCGCTTCCAGCGGCACCACGCTCCAGTCCGAGACGTCGCGGGTCACCACGGCGCTGAGCAGCTGCTCGCCGTCGACCAGCTCGATGCCCGCCTTGATCCAGTTGCGCTCGTCCAGCCGCAGCAGCAGCCCGGCCTGGTCGTACTGCTCTCGGTAGTCGCCGAACAAGCGGGTCGTCAGCTTGAACCGCGGCCCCACCGGCCGCAGCAGCGCGTGCCCGCTGTCGCGCACGAATCCGTAGTGCGTGGTCCGCCAGAAGTCCGTGCCGGAGTCGGCGGTCACCGTCAAACCCCCGTAGGACAACCAGTTCACCGGTGGGTTGAGCCACCGCCACCCACTGAGCCCGAACATCGTGATGTCCTCGGCCTGCTGCATGCCCACCCGTCTCCACTTGTCCCGGGGCCGGCCGTCGTCAGCGGACGACGACCACCGGGCAGGCCGCGTGGTGCACGAGCTTCAACGCCACCGACCCGACCAGCATGCCGGTGAAGGCGCCGTGCCCCTTGTTGCCCACCACCAGCAGATCGGCCTGCTTGGACAGTCCGACCAGCTCGTCGACCACGTGCCCGCGGATGAGCCTGGATCGCAGGTCCACGTCGGGGAAATCGGCCTCGACCGCCTTCACAGCGGTGTTCAACGCCGTGTTCGCCCGCTCTTCCAGCTCGGTGTCCGGGGTCGGCAGACGATATCCGAATTGGACCGGCTGGTGCCAGACCATGATCGCGTGGGCGATGCCGCCGACCTCGCGGATCTGGTTGGCCGCCCAGCGCAATGCCCGCACCGACTCGTCCGATCCGTCCACTCCGACTGCGATGGTCTGCGGCATGCCCGGCTCCCTTCGGCGACCTTCTGGGTGATCTCGCCGGGATGGTAGGGCAGACCGGGGTGCTCCGCGACCGCCGGAACGGTCGCATTCCGCACGAGACCGTCAGAGCTGGTTGACGTCGGTGATCCGGATGACCGCGCCGCCGGCCTCGTCGGACGCGGCGAGGTCGACCTCGGCGCTGATGCCCCAGTCGTGGTCCTCGTCCGGGTCGGCGAAGATCTGCCGGACCAGCCAGCGCTCCGGCTCCTCGGTGATCAGCAGCAGCGCCGGGCCGCGCGCGTCCGGGCCGGCGCCGATCTCCTCGTGCTGCTCGAAGTACTCTTCCAGCGCGTCGGCCCACGCGTCGGCGTCCCAGCCGCTGTCGCCGTCCAGCTCGCCGAGCTCGTCGTAGCGGCGGCGGGCCGCAAGCTCCACGCGGCGGAACAGCGCGTTGCGCACCTGCACCCGGAAGGCCCGCTTGTTCAGCGTGATCCGCTCCGGTCCCTCGTCCACCGCCACGACCGTCGGCTCCGCGCCGGGGTGGCGCAGCTTCTCCCACTCGTCGAGCAGGCTGGAGTCGACCTGCCGGACCAGCTCGCCGAGCCACTCGATGATGTCGGTGAGCTCCTCGGTCTTGGCGTCGTCGGGCACCGTGTGCCGCAGCGCCTTGTAGACGTCGGCCAGGTAGCGCAGCACCAGGCCCTCGGAGCGGGCCAGCCCGTAGAAGTTGACGAACTCGACGAAGTTCATCGCCCGCTCGTACATGTCGCGGGCCACCGACTTCGGCGACAGCTCGTGCTCGCCGACCCACGGGTGCCCCTTGCGGTAGGTCTCGTAGGCGGCTTCCAGCAGCTCGGCCAGCGGCTTCGGGTGGGTGATCTCCTCGAGCAGCTCCATCCGCTCGTCGTACTCGATGCCGTCGGCCTTCATCTGCGACACGGCCTCGCCGCGCGCCTTGAACTGCTGCTGCGAGAGCACCTGCCGCGGATCGTCCAGAGTGGACTCGATCACCGACAGCACGTCCAGCGGGTAGCCCGGCGACACGGAGTCCAGCAGCTCGATCGCGGCCAGCGCGAACGGCGAGAGCGGCTGGTTGAGCGCGAAGTCGAACTGCAGGTCCACGGTCAGCCGCACCCGGCGGCCCTGCTCGTCGGGCTCGTCGAGCTGCTCGACCACTCCGGCGGACAGCAGCGCGCGGTAGATCGCGATGGCCCGCAGGATGTGGCGGCGCTGCGTCGGCCGGTCCTCGTGGTTGTCGGTCAACAGGTGGGACATTGTGGCGAACGCATCACTGTGCCGACCGTTGGAGGACCGGTTGATGACGTTGAGCAGCATCGCGTGGTTGACGTTGAAGCTGGACCGCAGCGGCTCCGGCTCCGCGGCCACCAGCTTCTCGAAGGTCTTCTCGCTCCAGGACACGAAGCCCTCGGGCGCCTTCTTGCGCACCAGCTTGCGCTTCTTCTTCGGGTCGTCGCCGGCCTTGGCGATCGCCCGCTCGTTCTCGATCTCGTGCTCTGGCGCCTGCACCACCACGTAACCGGCGGTGTCGTACCCGGCGCGGCCGGCACGACCGGCGATCTGGTGGAACTCGCGCGCCTTCAGGTGCCGGGTGCGGACCCCGTCGTACTTGGTCAGCCCGGTGATCAGCACGGTGCGGATCGGCACGTTGATGCCCACCCCGAGGGTGTCGGTGCCGCAGATGACCTTGAGCAGCCCGGCCTGCGCGAGCTGCTCGACCAGCCGCCGGTACTTCGGCAGCATCCCGGCGTGGTGCACGCCGATGCCGTGCCGCACCAGCCTGGAGAGGGTCTTGCCGAACCCGGCGGTGAACCGGAAGTCGCCGATCGCCTCGGCGATCTGGTCGCGCTGCTCGCGGGTGGCGACCTTGACGCTCATCAGCGCCTGCGCCTGCTCCAGCGCGGAGGCCTGGTTGAAGTAGACGACGTAGACCGGGGCCTGCTGGCCGGCCAGCAGCTCCTCGATCGTCTCGTGCAGCGGCGTCTTGGCGTAGCGGAAGGTCAGCGGGATCGGCCGCTCCGCCGAGGTGACCACGGCGGTCTCCCGGCCGGTGCGCCGGGTCAGGTCCTCCTGGAAGAACGTGACGTCGCCGAGCGTGGCGGACATCAGCACGAACTGGGTGCGCGGCAGCTCCAGCAGCGGCACCTGCCACGCCCAGCCCCGGTCGGGCTCGGAGTAGAAGTGGAACTCGTCCATCACGACCTGGTCCACATCGGCGCGGTCGCCGTCGCGCAGCGCGATGTTGGCCAGGATTTCCGCGGTGCAGCAGATGATCGGGGCGTCGGCGTTGACGCTGCTGTCGCCGGTCATCATGCCGACGTTCTCGGCGCCGAAGACGTCCACCAGCGAGAAGAACTTCTCAGACACGAGAGCCTTGATCGGCGCGGTGTAGAAGCTGCGCTTGCCGGCGGCCAGCGCGGTGAAGTGCGCCCCGGTGGCGACCAGGCTCTTGCCGGAGCCGGTCGGCGTGCTCAGGATCAGGTTCGCCCCGGTCACGACCTCCATCAGCGCTTCTTCCTGCGCCGGGTAGAGCTCGATGCCCTGGTCGGTCGTCCAGGACACGAACGCGTCGAGCAGCGCGTCGGGGGCCGGGGTGTCGGTCGTCAAGGCGGGGAGCTGATCGGTGAGCTTCATCAGTCCCCCATCGTCCCTGGTCAGCTCGGGCCGGAGTGACCCGGGGTGGCCGAACCCGCCGCCCCTCGAACCACGCCGGTTCGCGTGCTGGTGCTCGGGACCTGCGATCGGGGACCATTGGGGCACGTGCGGGAGGAGGGTGTCATGGAGAACCGGAACGTGCGCTTCGTCGGCGGGCCGCTGGACGGCCGGATCCAGGACCTGCGCGACTCGGAGGCGGTCGCGGGACGGCTGCTGCGGCACGTCCACCTGCACGACGGCCCGAAGATCGAGACCCATTACGAGCTGCACTACACCCCGGAATCAGGCTGGGTCTACCACCTCTGCGGCCGCCGGCCGTGACCCAGGGTGATCGATCAACTACTTGTACCGACTGTACAATCCGCGCATGAGCGCCGAAGCTGTACACATGGACGACAGCGCCGCCATCGAAGTCAACGTCTCCTCTGCCCGCGCCCAGCTGCCGAACTACATCGAGCTGGCGAGCGAGGGCCAGTACGTCTACCTGACTCACCGGGGCAAGCGGGTTGCCGCGCTGGTGGCAGCGGACGTCGCCGAGCATTGGGAAGCCGAGGAAGACGCGCACTGGGCGCGCCGCGTCGCCGATGCGGAAGAGTCGGGCACGGTTTCCTGGGAAGCGGCGATCGTCGCGTTGGAGCGGGATCAGTGACCTACCAGATCGAGATCACCCGCGACGCCCTGAAGACCCTGGCCAAGCTGGACAAGCCGATTCGGCGACGGCTGCAGGTCGCGATCGACCAGCTCGCCGCGAATCCGCGCCCCGCCGGGGCCATCGCGCTCAAGGGCGTTTCCGGTTACCTGCGGATCCGGGTCTCGGATTTCCGGGTGATCTACCGCGTCGAAGATGGACGCCTCGTTGTCGTGGTGGTCGCGGTCGGCCACCGTCGCGAGACCTACGAGCGCTGACAGCTGTGCCGACGAAGCCCACGACCGCCCCGGGCGCGCGGGGGAAGTGTCGCGCCCGGGGCGGGTCCGTCAGGCCGGGCCGTAGTTGGTGACCCGGCCTCCCGGGGCGACCTGGGTGCCGTTGCGCTCGGCGTAGCCGCCGTAGGCCCGTTGGCCTTCCCAGAACGTCCAGCCGCCGATGGTCTGGCCGTCGACCGGCGCGTGGGAGCTCCCCGTCAGCAACGAGAAGTGCACGTGCGGGCCGGTGGTGCTGCCCCCGCAGGGCAGGCCGACGTCGATGCGGCCAAGGTAGCCGCCGTAGGCGACTGGCTGGCCGTCGCCGAGGTTGGTGAGCCCCGTCATGTGGTAGTAGGTCGTGCTGTAGCCGTTCTCGTGCACGACCCGCACCAGCCCGCTGCCGTTGCGCAGGCAGCTCTTGTAGATCCGGCCCGCGCCCGCCGACAGCACCTGCCCGTTGCCGCCGTTGAAGTCCAGCGAGCTGTACGGACGGCTCTCGCCGCTGTCGCCGTGCGGGCCACCGCCCATCCACCACGCCACGCCCTCGGCCCACGGCAGGCCCAGTCCGGTGTCGGCGGCGATGTGGTGGCTGTTGTCGTAGTTGCGCGCGAAGAGGCGCTTCTCCTCCGGGCTGACGATGCCGGCTGGCGCCCGCTCGGCGACCTGCACGAACTCCGCCGTGCCGTCGAGCACGACCTGCCAGCCCCGCGCGTCCCGGTGCGCGACGAAGATCGCGGTCTGCGGCGTCGAGTGCTCCTTGGCGGGCGCGGGGATCGTCGTCGTGCCGAACGCCCAGCCCTGCTCGTTGGTGCGGGTCGGCTCCACCCACGGCTCGTCGAGCTCCTGGACGTCAAACGTGGCGAGGGCGGCCGGGCCGCGTTCGGCGAGCATCGCGTCCCGGACCGCCGAATCGAGGTCCGCCCGCTCCGCGCCGACCGCCGCCGTCGGCGCCACCAGCAGCACGGTCACCGCCACCGCGCCCGCGGCCGCACCTAGCGCGCGCTTGGTCAACGAATGCATCTTTCCTCCCGGGAAGATCGTCTGCTCGGGGTATTTCGCGGAAACCGTTCGGCGACAACGGAAAAGGCCGTTCGGCGCACTCTCCGCCGAGGCGTGCCGCCAGCGGTTCGGCGACAGCGAATAGCGGGCGCGCGGCGGTGTCAAGATCGCCCGGCGCGACCCCGGCGACGGCCTGAAACCCGCCGCGAAAACTGTTAAATCACCAAAATCGGACAGTCGCCGCAGGTGGGCTCGCCCGGCGGGCGGTCCGGTCCGGCCGCCCGGGGCGCGCGGCGTGGTTGAAAACCTCGTTGTTCCACAGAATGCGTATTCCACCCGCAGCGACTCGCGAATGCGGAGGACACGATGAACGGCGCATCCCCCAGCCCGCGGGCCGACCTGGAGGCACTGCTGCGGACCGGCCCGTTCCACGCCGCACTGCGCGCCTCGATCGAGGACAGCGGGCTGACCCTGGAGGGATTGCGCGGCAGGCTCGCCCGCCGCGGCATCAAGGTCAGCCTGGCCAGCCTCAGCTACTGGCAGCAGGGTCGCAGCCGTCCGGAACGCGCCGACTCCCTGCGCGCGCTGCGCGCCATCGAGGGCATCCTCGGGCTGCCCGGCCGTTCGCTGATCGCGCTGCTCGGGCCGCCGCGCCCGCGCGGCCGGTGGGTCCACCGGGCGCCGAAGTACCGCCGCTACGACGGGATCCTCGAACCGTCCATCGCCCTGGCGCAGACGATCGAGCCGGTGCTCGGCCCGTCGGACAACAAGCTGCGCACCTTCGCGATGGAGGACATCGCCACGGTCGGCCCGGACCTCGCGATCCACCGGGTCCGCACCCGGACGGTGCTGCGGGCGCTGGAGGACGGCCCCGACCGTCACCTCTTCGTGTATCGCGGCGAGCCCGGCAGCGATTCGCGCTCGCTGGTGCTGGCGCCGACCGAGAACTGCCGCTTGGGCCGGGTCAGCCGGCATCCGGCGGTCCCGATCATGGCCGCGGAGCTGTTGTTCGACCGCAGCCTGCGGGCCGGCGAGACGCAGCTGCTGGAGTACGAGCTGCGCATCGAGCACCCGGCCATCAGCCTGGACCACCGCCGCGCCTTCCGGTATCCGGCCGATGCCTACGTGATGTCGTACGCTTCGCCGAATCGGCGCTTCCGGTGCGGTGCCGCTCTTTCCGGCAGGATCCGTTCGACGCCGAGAGCCCCGGCTCGGAGCTGGTCATGACCGGTGGCCGGTCGGTGCACCTCGCGACCCGCGACGTGCCGCGGGGCACCCTCGGGATCGCCTGGGAATGGGACTGACCGGGCCGTCGCCGGACTACCCCACATGGCCGCTAAGTGAATCGCCGCTAGGTCGTCTTGCGACCTGATTCACAGATCAGGGGTGTTCCCAGAACCGGGCACTCGGCTAACCTCACCTCCATGGTGGCGCACTCGATGTCGAGCGGCGGCGGGCCGGACCTCTCCTCCGCCACACCCGTGGACCGCGAGCAGTGGCGGGCTCAGGTCAAGAAGGTGCTGCAGCGATCCGGGCTGATCGGCGAGCAATCACCGGCCGGTCCGGTGGAGGACGTGCTCGCCTCGACGACCTACGACGGCATAGCCGTGCACCCCCTCTACACCGAGGGGCCGCCCGAGGCCGGCTCGCCCGGGCTGGCGCCGTTCGTGCGCGGCAGCCGCCCGCAGGGCAGCGTCGCCGAGGGCTGGGACGTGCGGCAGCGGCACGAGAACCCGGATGCCGCCGAAACCAACCGGGAGGTCCTGGCCGACCTCTACAACGGCGTGTCGTCGCTGTGGCTCCGGCTCGGTTCCGGCGGGCTGGCCGTCGACGACCTCGCGGACGCGCTGGAAGGCGTCCACCTGGACATGATCGGCGTGGCACTGGACGCGGGCGAGGACTTCGATGCCGCCGCCGAGGCGTTCCTGGCAGTGGCCGCCGAGCAGGGTGTGCGCGGCAGCGCGCTCAGCGGCAACCTCGGCGCCGACCCGCTGGGCGTGCAGGCCCGGACCGGCCGCCCCGGCGACCGGGACGGCGCGGTGCGGCTGGCGCGCCGTTGCGCGGCGGAGTTCCCGGAGCTGAAGGCACTGGTCGTGGACGGGTTGCCGTACCACGACGCGGGCGGCTCGGACGCGCAGGAACTCGGCTGCTCGCTGGCCGCGGGCACGACCTACCTGCGGTGGCTGACCGAGGCCGGGCTGGACGTCGACACCGCCGCCGGGCTGCTGGAGTTCCGCTACGCCACCAACGCCGACCAGTTCCTCGGCATAGCCAAGCTGCGCGCCGCGCGGCGGCTGTGGGAGCAGGTGACCCGCGCCTGCGGCGCGTCGGAGCCGGCGCGGGCGCAGACCCAGCACGCCGTGACGTCGGCGGCCATGCTGACCAGGCGCGACCCGTGGGTGAACATGCTGCGCACCACGATCGCGACCTTCGCCGCCGGGATGGGCGGCGCGCAGGCGGTCACCGCGCTGCCGTTCGACGCCGCGATCGGCCTGCCGGACGGCTTCGCCCGCCGCATCGCCCGCAACACGCAGACCCTGCTGCTGGAGGAATCGCACCTGGCGCAGGTGATCGACCCGGCGGGCGGCTCCTGGTACGTCGAGTCGCTGACCGACGAGCTGGCGCAGGCCGCCTGGCGGTGGTTCCAGGAGATCGAGGCCGCGGGCGGGCTGCCCGCCGCGCTGGAATCCGGCCTCGTCGCCGAGCGGCTCTCGGCCACGTGGGAGGAGCGCCGGGCGGCGATCGCGCACCGCGCGGACGCGATCACCGGCGTCAGCGAGTTCCCGAACCTGGACGAGGCGCCGCTGGAACGCGAGCCCGCACCGCAGCAGCCTTCAGGCGGCCTCCCGGTGCACCGCTACGCCGAGGACTTCGAGCGGCTGCGCGACGCCGCCGACGCGCAGCTCGCCGAGACGGGCAACCGCCCGACGGTGTTCCTCGCGACGCTCGGCTCGCTCGCGGCGCACAACGCGCGCGCCTCGTTCGCGCGGAACCTGCTCGCCGCAGGCGGCATCGAAAGCACCGACGCCGGAGCGACCGAGTCCACAGAGGACGTTCTGGCGGCGTACGCCGGTGCGCCGGTGGTCTGCCTGTGCTCCAGCGACAAGGTTTACGCCGAGCGCGCCGCGGAAACCGCCGCGGCGCTCAAGCAGGCCGGGGCGGAGCACGTGCTGCTGGCCGGAAAACCGGGCGATCCGCCACCGGAGGGCGTCGACGGGTTCGTCTTCGCCGGGTGCGACGCGCTGGCCGTCCTCACCGACGTCCACGAGAAGCTGGGAGTGGGCCGATGACGCAGATCCCGAACTTCGCCGACATCCCGCTGGATGCCACCCCCGCCGCCGACCCGGCCCGGTGGCAGGCCGAGATCCTCGCCGCCACCGGCAAGGAGGCCGACGCCCTGGTCTGGGAGGCACCGGAGGGCATCGGCATCAAGCCGCTCTACACCTCGGCCGACGTCGAGGGGCTCGAATTCCCGCACACCTACCCGGGTTCGGCGCCGTTCCTGCGCGGGCCGTACCCGACGATGTACGTCAACCAGCCGTGGACGGTGCGGCAGTACGCCGGGTTCTCCACGGCCGATGAGTCCAACGCCTTCTACCGCCGCAACCTGGCCGCCGGCCAGAAGGGCCTGTCGGTGGCGTTCGACCTCGCCACCCACCGCGGCTACGACTCCGACCACCCGCGCGTCGCGGGCGACGTCGGCATGGCCGGGGTGGCCATCGACTCGATCTTCGACATGCGCCAGCTCTTCGACGGCATCCCGCTGGACCGGATGAGCGTGTCGATGACCATGAACGGCGCGGTGCTGCCGGTGATGGCGCTCTACATCGTCGCCGCCGAGGAGCAGGGCGTCGCGCCGGAGAAGCTGGCCGGGACCATCCAGAACGACATCCTCAAGGAGTTCATGGTCCGCAACACCTACATCTACCCGCCGCAGCCGTCGATGCGGATCATCTCCGACATCTTCGCCTACACCTCGCAGCGGATGCCGAAGTTCAACTCCATCTCCATCTCCGGCTACCACATCCAGGAGGCCGGGGCGACCGCCGACCTGGAGCTGGCCTACACCCTCGCGGACGGCGTCGAATACCTGCGCGCCGGGCGGCAGGCCGGGCTGGACATCGACGCCTTCGCGCCTCGGCTGTCGTTCTTCTGGGGCATCGGGATGAACTTCGCGATGGAGGTCGCGAAGCTGCGCGCGGCGCGGCTGCTGTGGTCGAAGCTGGTGCAGGCCTTCGAGCCGCAGAACCCGAAATCCCTGTCGCTGCGCACCCACTCGCAGACCTCCGGCTGGTCGCTGACCGCCCAGGACGTCTACAACAACGTGGCGCGCACCTGCGTCGAGGCGATGGCCGCCACCCAGGGCCACACCCAGTCGCTGCACACCAACGCGCTCGACGAGGCGCTGGCGCTGCCCACCGACTTCTCCGCGCGCATCGCCCGCAACACGCAGCTGCTGCTGCAGCAGGAATCCGGGACCACGCGGGTGATCGACCCGTGGGGCGGCAGCTACTACCTGGAGCGCCTCACCAAGGACCTCGCCGAGCGCGCCTGGGCGCACATCGCCGAGGTCGAGGACGCAGGCGGCATGGCGCAGGCCATCGACGCCGGCATCCCCAAGCTGCGCATCGAGGAGGCCGCGGCCCGCACCCAGGCCCGCATCGACTCCGGGCGGCAGCCGCTGATCGGCGTCAACAAGTACCGCTACGACGGCGACGAGCAGATCGACGTGCTCAAGGTGGACAACGCCGGGGTCCGCGCGCAGCAGCTGGAGAAGCTGCGGCGGCTGCGCGAAGAGCGCGACGGCCAGGCCTGTGAGGATGCGCTGCGCCGGCTCACCGCGGCGGCCGAGGCGTCGATGTCCGACCAGCGCCCCAACGACATGGCGCACAACCTGCTGACGCTGGCCGTGGATGCCGCGCGGGAGAAGGCGACCGTCGGCGAGATCTCCGATGCGCTGGAGAAGGTCTTCGGCCGCCACTCCGGGCAGATCCGTACGATCACGGGCGTGTACCGGGACGAGTCGGGGCCGTCGGAGCAGCTGGAGGCGGCCCGCCGGCAGGTGGTGGACTTCGCCGAGGCCGAAGGCCGCCGGCCGCGCATCCTGGTCGCCAAGATGGGGCAGGACGGCCACGACCGCGGCCAGAAGGTGATCGCGACCGCGTTCGCCGACCTCGGCTTCGACGTCGACGTGGGCCCGTTGTTCCAGACCCCGACCGAGGTGGCCCGCCAGGCCGCCGAGTCGGACGTGCACATCGTCGGCGTCTCCAGCCTCGCCGCCGGGCACCTGACCCTGGTGCCCGCGCTGCGCGACGAGCTGGCCGGGCTGGGCCGGGAGGACATCATGGTCGTCGTCGGCGGGGTCATCCCGCCGGCCGACTTCGACGCCCTCCGGCAGGCCGGGGCCAGCGCGATCTTCCCGCCCGGCACCGTGATCGCCGACGCCGCGCTGGGCCTGCTCGAAGAACTCCGCACCCGACTCGACCACTGATCATGCGGCGACAGATCGACGTCCAGGACTACGCCAAGGGCGTGCTCGCCGGTTCCCGCACCAAGCTGGCGCAGGCGATCACGCTCGTCGAATCCACCCGCGCCGACCACCGCGCGCTGGCCCAGGAACTGCTCGTCGAGCTGCTCCCGCACAGCGGCGGCGCGCACCGCGTCGGCATCACGGGCGTGCCCGGGGTGGGCAAGTCGACGTTCATCGAGGCGCTGGGCTCGATGCTGACCGCGGCGGGGCATCGCGTCGCGGTGCTCGCGGTCGATCCGTCGTCGACCCGCAGCGGCGGCAGCATCCTCGGCGACAAGACGCGGATGGGCAGGTTGGCCAGCGACCCCGCGGCGTTCGTGCGGCCGTCGCCGTCGGCGGGCACGCTCGGCGGCGTCGCGCGCGCGACGCGCGAGACGATCGTGCTGATGGAGGCGGCCGGATTCGACGTCGTGCTGGTGGAAACCGTCGGCGTCGGCCAGTCCGAGGTGACGGTCGCGGGCATGGTGGACTGCTTCCTGCTGCTCACCCTGGCCCGCACCGGCGACCAGCTGCAGGGCATCAAGAAGGGCGTGCTGGAGCTGGCGGACGTCATCGCGGTCAACAAGGCCGACGGCGACCACGCGGCCGAGGCCCGCAAGGCGGCCCGCGAGCTCCGCGGCGCGCTGCGCCTGCTCACCCCGGTCAGCGCCGCGTGGACGCCGCCGGTGCTGACCTGCAGCGGCCTGCAGGAGCTCGGGCTGGACACGGTGTGGGAGCAGATCGAGCAGCACCGCGCGGCGCTGGACGACGCCGGCGAGCTGGCCGACAAGCGCAGCCGCCAGCAGGTCGAGTGGACCTGGGCCCTGGTGCGCGACCAGCTGATGTCGGAACTCTCCCACCACCCGGCGGTCCGCGCGATCGTCGGCGACGTGGAAACCCGGGTGCGGGCGGGAGAACTCACCGCGAGCCTGGCAGCGGAACAGCTGCTCGACGCCTTCCGGAAATCCGGCGGGGAGACCACGTAGGACGAGGGCGGATACTGTCCCCGTCCAGCAACCTCGACCCGGAACCGGTGAGCCATGCGGATCAGCGTTGACAACGCCTCGGGCGTCGCGCCCTTCGAGCAAGTGCGGTCGGCGATCGCGGAGCAGATCAACAGCGGCGAGCTCCCGGTGGGCACCAAGCTGCCGACGGTCCGCGCCCTGGCGGCGGAGCTGGGCATCGCGGCGAACACGGCGGCGAAGGCCTACCGGGAACTGGAACAGGCGGGACTGCTCGAAACCCGTGGCCGCGCAGGCACTTTCGTCAGCGATGCAGGCAACCAGGCGGCGGCCCGAGCGGCGGAAGCGGCAGCGGCCTACGCCCAGATCACCCACGCCCTGGGAATCTCCAGGGATGAAGCGTTGGCGATCGTGAAAGCGGCGCTCAAGGCGTGATCACTTCTTCCCGCTGCGCGATCTTTTCGTTCCGCCTCGCAGGCGCTCGGTCGAGTGCTAGCGTGCCGGCGAACGCGAGATGGCGAGAAATGCCGGGTTTTTCGGGATTTCGTCTGTCCACAAGCGATTCTTAGGCTCCGGAGGGAGGGCGCTGTGCGTGCAGCCACGAGCGAACTTCCGGCTTTCCCGTTCACTACCGCGGACGGCAGCGGGGATGCCGAACGCATCCTCAGGTGTTCGACGCCCCGGGCTCCTTGGACCTGGAACGCGACGACAACCGCCACCTCGCGACCGGCGAAGTCGCGTGGAAGACCGGCGCGTTCATCCGAAGCCTCCACGCGCTGCCGGTCACCTGGTGACCGGTACGCCGGTCAGCCCACCTCGGCCTGCAGCGCGCGGAAGAAGCCTTCGCGGGGACAAGTTCGTCCTTCTGGGGCAACGGTTTTGGCCATTCTAAATTGATCGACGACAGCTCAGCAGCGGGATAACCTGCCGGTGGTGGGTGCCGAACCGAGCGGAACCCACCGAGGTCCCAGAGTTCAGCCACCGGCAAGGTTCCGCCGGAGTGGTTCCTCCCGGACGGCTCCACCACGTCCGCGCGCGACCGGGCCGGTCAGATCCCTCCCCAGGAGGCGTTGTGCGCGCGATCGAGAGCGAACTCCCGGTTTTCCCGTTCACCACCGCGGACGGCAGCAGCGATCACCACGAACGATTGGTGCGGCTGAGCGACGAGCAGCCGATCACCAGGGTCCTGCTGTCCGGTCGGCCGGTCTGGCTCGTCACCCGCTACGCCGAGGTCAACGCCGTGCTGCTCGACACGCGGTTCAGCCTGGCCCGCGCCATCGACCCGGGCATCCCCCGAGTGGGCAACTTCGAGCTGCCGCCGGAGCAGATCCTCGCCACCGACCCACCGGAGCACACCCGGCTGCGCAAGCTGGTCGCGAAGGTGTTCACCTCCCGGCAGATCGAACAGCTCCGGCCGCGCGTGCAGGAAGTGACCGACCGGCTGCTGGACCGGCTCGCCGAGCTGACACCCCCGGTCGACCTGATCGAGCACTTCACCGCCTCGCTGCCCATCGAGATCATCTGCGAGATGCTCGGCGTGCCCCACCAGGACCGGGACGACTTCCAGGACTGGACCGAGCGCATCCTCACCGTGACCGGGCTGCCGCCCGAGGAGGTCCAGGCGGGGTATGCGCGGATGGGCGGCTACATCGCCGGACTCATCGCCGACAAGCGCCGCACCCCCACCGACGACCTGCTCAGCCTGCTCATCGCGGCGCGCGACGAGGACGACCGGCTCACCGAGGACGAACTCGTGACGCTCGGATTCACACTGCTGATCGGCGGGCACGAGACCACCAAGAACCAGCTGGCGAACTCGGTGGCCATGCTGCTCGCCGACCACCCCGACCAGTGGCGCCGGCTGATCGAGCACCCCGAGCTCATGGGGCCCGCGGTGGACGAGATGTTGCGCTACCTCCCGCTGTTCAGCTACGAGGTGGCCTTCCCCAGGGTCGCCACCGCGACGGTCGAGCTGGGCGGGGTGACCATCGCCGAGGGTGACACCGTGCTCGTCTCGCTGAGCTCGGCGAACCGCGATGCCGCGGTGTTCGACGCTCCCAACGACTTCGATCCCGCCCGCCTGCCCAACCGCCACCTGGCCTTCGGCAACGGCATCCACCGCTGCCTCGGCGCGCAGCTGGCCAGGATCGAGCTGGAGATCGGGCTCGGCGAACTCGCCCGGCGCTTCCCGCAACTGCGCCTGACCGACGCCGAACTGCCCTGGAAGACCGGCGGTCTCGTCCGGGGCCTGCACCAGCTCCGGGTCGAGTGGTGAGGCCACCCGGCCCGCGGGGCGATCAGGACGTCAGGCGACTACCGCGAGCAGGGCCGTCGCCGCGTCGATCAGGGCCGGGTCACCTTGCGCGGCTACTCGTCGGCGGGCTTCGGTGACGGTGATTCCCCGGGTGGCGAGCCGCCAGAGGTCGTCCGGGCGCATGGTGATCGTCGCTGCTGGTTCACCGACGGGGTCCGCCTCGTCGTCGGCCATTCGCCAGCGGCCGTCGTCGGACGTCGCGTGCCAGGTGCCGCCGGACGGACCGGAAACGACGACGCGGACCGCGGTGCCGTGCGGGCGGGCGATTTCGTGCAGCGCGTGGGGCAGTGCGCGCAAGAACGTGTCCAGCACGGGATGCACCAGCTCGGGCCGGTCGGCACCCGGCCGCCCCACCGCGTCCCGGATCTGCTGCTGGTGCACCCAGAACTCGGTGTAGTCCCGAGCGATGTCCAGCCAGGCCGGGCTCGGACCGGGGCCGGCCCAGGACACGTCCAACGCGGCCGGGGCGGTGAGGTCGAAGGTCCTCCAGAGCCGATCCAGCTCCGGGCCGAGGTGCGCCAGCAGCTCGATCATCAGCTCGGGGCTGCACTGCCGCGCGGCTCGGACGAATTCGTCGTTGGTGCGGGCCAAATAGCCGGGCAGGGTCTCGTCGTTGGCGAAGGTCGCCCCGGCGAAGCCGTCCCGGCTTCCCGAGATCCGCCGCAGGTAGTCGTTCAGGACGTGCCCGACCACGTCGTGCACGTCCCAACCCGGGCACACCGTTTCCCTCGCCCAGTCCTCGGCGCTCAGCGACCGGAGCAGCGCGAGCAGCTCCTGCCGCTCCTGGCCGAACAGGGGGCGAACGTCCAGCACGGGCCCGAAAATCGTCATACCGGGGGATGCTCTCATCACCCGCGCACCGCTGCCATCGAATTTGTTCCCACCCGAAGCCCAGGTCAGCTGGCGGGGACGCGCCACAGCCGCACGACGCCGTCATCGCCCGCGGTCGCCAGGGTGCGGCCGTCCGGGCTGAACGACATCGTGCTGACGCGGTCGATCGACGAACCGATCTGCTCGTTGCCGGGCACGTTCCACAGCCGCACGGTGCTGTTGTCCACGATGGCGAGCACACTTCCGTCCGGGTTGGGCACCTGCCAGGAGCCGTCCGGAATGGTGCTGGGCTGGCGGATCTGGTTGCGGCTGGACAGGTCCCACAACCGCAGCCAGCTGGTTTTGGTGGACGTGCTCTCGGTCTCGTCGTCGGACGTGGTCTCGGTGGCCGTGCCCACGGTCACCAGGACGCGGCCGTCGGGGCCGAACGCGGCGGTGCTGAGGCTCTCGGCCCGGGGCAGGCTGATCGGGTCACCGATCTGCTGGCGGCTGGCCAAGTCCCACAGGATCACGGCGCTGACGTCGTTGTCGGACCCGGACTTGTCGGACCACTGCACGCTGATCGCGACGGTGCGGCCGTCCGGGCTGAAGGTGATCCCAGGAGCGCTGTACCCCTCGTTCCGGAAGGTGGGATCGCCGATCTGCTGACCGCTGGCCACGTCCCACAGCCGCACGAGGTCCACGTCCTCATCCCCGTCCTCGTTCTGGGAGTAGCTGACGGCCAGGTAGCGGGCATCCGGGCTGAACACCAGCCACTCGGACCGCGCGGCCAGCTCGCCGACCCCGACGATCGGGTGCTGGCCGACCTGGGCACCGCTGGCCACGTCCCACTGCCGCACCGAACCGCTGGAGTCGGCGTAGATCGCGGCGATCAGGGTGCGGCCGTCCGGACTGAACACGAGGTCGTTCAGACCGTCGAGCGGGCCGATGATCTGGCCGACCTGCCGCTGTTCGGCGACATTCCACAGCTGCACGGTGCTGTCCTGGTGGACGGTCGCCATGGTCCGGCCGTCCGGGCTGAACAGCAGACGCCGGGCCGGGACGGCAGCGGCCATCGAACCGACCTGGGGAACCTGCGGCGGCGGCGCGGAGGCCTGCGGTGGCGGCTGCAGCGCCCAGATCAGGACGCCGACCAGCGCCAGCGCGACGGCGGCGATGCCGAGGCCCAGCGAGCGCCGCCCGGCGCTCCCCCTGGGCCGGTCGGCCGTCGGCTCGGTGCGCGTGGGCGGGGTTTCCTCCGCGGTGGCCTCGCGGGTCGGGCCGGTGGCCACCCGGGTGGACACCACCGTCGGCGTGCCGGTGATCGCCGTCGGTGCCTGCGACGCGTCGAGGAGCCGGGCGATGTCGGCGTTCCGCTGCGCGATCAACCGGTGCACCCCGGCGGGCCATGGCCGCGCGGACGGCGCGATCTGGCCGATCGATTCCAGCAGCTCGGCCGGGGTCGGCCGCTCGGCCGGGTCCTTGGCCAGGCACGGCTCGGCGATGCGCCGGACCGCGCCGGGAACCCCGGAGAGGTCCGGGTCGATCTGCACGACGTTGTTCAGGGTTTGCAGGGTCGCTGTGTCGGTGAACGGGCTGCTACCCGTGCAGGCCGCGACGACGACCGAGCCGAGGGAGAACACGTCGCTGGCCGAGGTCACCGGCTCGCCCTTGGCTTGCTCGGGGGACATGTACTCGGGCGAGCCGACCAGCCAGCCGGCCCGGGTCAGGTCGCCGGCCCGGTCGCCGTTGACGGCCCGGACGATGCCGAAGTCGATGACCCGGGGACCGTCGTCGGCGAGCAGGACGTTGGACGGTTTCAGGTCCCGGTGCACCAGTCCGGCCCGGTGGATCTGGACCAGCGCGGTGGTCAGCCCGGCGGCCAAGCGCAGCACCGAATCCTCCGGCAGCGCACCGATGGCCGCGGCCGTCTCGTGCAGCGAGGGACCGGGCACGAAAACCGATGCCAGCCACGGCGTGGGCGCGTCCGGGTCGGCATCGATAACCGCGGCGGTGTACGCGCCGGACACCGCGCGGGATGCCTCCACCTCGCGGCGGAACCGCTCCCGGAACCCGTCGTCCTCGGCGAACTGCTCGTGCACCAGCTTCAGCGCGACCAGCCGGCCATCGGGACCGCTTCCCAGCAGCACCCGCCCCATCCCGCCCCGGCCCAGCTCCGCGAGCACCCGGTACTGCCCGACCTCACGCGGGCCCGACAGACCTAACGGCCGCACGACGACCCCGTTCCAGTCAGTGCCGAAATGGCGGCCGGAACACCGCCGGACATCGCATCGCCTGCCATGATCCCCTCTCCAGGATCGCGCGGATCCAGATCATGGATCTTCCCAGGAAGGGCCCCTGCGCGGAAGCGGAACGGCGCATTGCGCGACCCCGTCCGCCCAATTAGGACAGGACGGGGCGGCTCAGCCCACTTCGGCCTGCAGGGCCCGCATGGTGTTGATCTCGTCCTGCTGGGTCACCAGGACGTCCTGGGCCATCGCGTGGACCTGCTCGTCCAGGCCGCCTGCCATGGCGTCGGTGGCCATCGTCAGGGCGCCTTCGTGGTGGGCGATCATCAGCCGCAGGAACAGCCGGTCGAAGTCCGCACCCTTGGAGTTCCCGAGCTGCGCCAGCTGTTCCGGGGTCGCCATGCCCGGCATGCTGGCGTGATCGTGCCCGCCGCCGTCCCCGCCGTGTCCACTGTGGCCGGTCTGCTCGTCGAGGCCGCGGGTGGCCAGCCAGCCCTGCATCGCGCCGATCTCCGGGCCCTGAGCGCCGCCGATGCGCTCCGACAGCGCGCGAACCTTGGGATTCTGCACGCGTTCCGGGGACAGCGACGTCATCTCCACCGCCTGCTGGTGGTGCGCGATCATCATGCGCACGTAGTCCGCCTCGACCTCGACCGGCGTGCTCCGCTCCGGCGCCACGCTCGCCACCACCTGCGGCTGGTCGCCCGGCGCACCCGGCAGTACCACCGGCGGCGACGCCTGCTCCGTCGCGCAACCGGCCAGCGCGCCCACCGCCAGAAGCAACGCGGCTGTTAACCGGCGCATCGATTCCTCCTCGTGTTGCAGGCAATTGCGGCCAATTGGCCGATAGGGACACGATCCGGACATCACAATACTGATCTCCAGCGGTACTCGGTACCGCCCATTTCGACTGCCCGGACCCAGGGCAGCGACGAGCATGGGAGTGGATGGTCTTGAAACCGAGCCCCAGGGGAAGGTTGCGCGTGCTGGGCGCCGCGCTCGGAGTGTTGACTCTCGGCTTAGCGCTCGCCCCGGCATCCGCGGCGACGCCCCCGAACAACGGCCCCGAGGAACTCTCCGCGCAGACCGTCGCCGCACCGGCCGGCGACGTCAGCAAGAGCGAGAACATCGAGCACGTCACGAACCTGCCGAAGCAGGCACCGTTCAACACGCTCGAAGCCTTCGGCACCGACATCGCCTTCAAACAGGACTACGCGTACGTCGGCAACTACGACGGATTCGTCGTCTACGACATCAAGAACCCGAAGAAGCCGCAGATCGTCACGCAGGTGCTCTGCCCCGGCGGCCAGGGCGACGTTTCCGTCTCCGGCAACCTGCTGTTCGTCTCCACCGACTACCCGCGCACGAACAACACGTGCACCAGCGAGAAGACCGATGCCAAGGACCCCAACGGCTGGGAGGGCATGAAGGTCTTCGACATCAGCGACCCGGCCAAGCCGCGCTACGTGTCGGCGATCGCCACCGACTGCGGCTCGCACACCCACACCCTGGTGCCGGACAAGGCCGGCGAGGCGGTGTACCTGTACATCTCGTCGTACGGCCCGCGGGCGGAATTCCCGAAGTGCCAGCCGCCGCACGACAAGATCTCCATCATCAAGGTGCCGCTGGCCAACCCGGCGGAACCCGTGATCGTGGACGCGCCCGTGCTGTTCCCGGACGGCGGCAACCCGGGCACGCCGGACACCAGCGCGACCACCGGTTGCCACGACATCACGGCGTTCCCGGAGAAGGACCTCGCCGCCGGCGCCTGCATGGGTGACGGCGTGCTGCTGGACATCTCCGACCGGGAGCAGCCGCGGGTGATCAACCAGGTCCGCGACGAAGAGAACTTCGCGTTCTGGCACTCGGCGACGTTCAACAACGAGGGCACCAAGGTCGTCTTCACCGACGAGCTCGGCGGCGGCGGCGCGGCCACCTGCAACGAGGCGACCGGCCCGACCCGCGGCGCCAACGGCGTCTACGACATCGTCGGCTCCGGTGCGGACTCGAAGCTGGAGTTCCGCAACTACTTCAAGATCCCGAGGCACCAGGCCGACACCGAGAACTGCGTGGCGCACAACGGTTCGCTGATCCCGGTCGACGGCCGCGACATCATGGTGCAGGCCTGGTACCAGGGCGGCGTGTCGGTCTGGGACTTCACCGACTCCACCAAGCCGGAGGAGATCGGCTTCTTCGACCGCAGCGCGTTCGACCCGTCGAAGCTGCAGACGGCGGGTTCCTGGTCGGCGTACTACTACAACGGCTACATCTACTCCAGCGGCATCCAGGAAGGCCTGGACGTGCTGGACATCAAGGACAAGCGGACGGACCCGGCGAAGAAGGTCCGCTTCGAGGAGTTCAACCCGCAAACCCAGCCGGTGTACCAGAACTGAGCCGGTAGCGACGTGACGCGGCCCCCGCCGGAACCTCCGGCGGGGGCCGCTCTGTTCGGCTTCCGGGAGACACGGCTCGAAACGCATCACATCCGGCCCCCCGCTCTGCCATCATCCGGACGGTGGACAGCGCGATGAGCAGGGACGACGCACTCGCCGAGATAGCCCGTCGGCACGACGCCTGCGTCGAGAACGACGGCGGTGAGCCATTCCTCGGCAGCGACGTGCGAGAGCTCAGCGAACAGCTGCTGATCGGTATGACGGCCGCGGTGCTGGCACCGTCGGACGGCGAATCCCCCCGCTGGGACGACGAAGTCATCGTGACTCTCGGCAACGTGCATTGGGTGCGGTACCGGCTGACCGCGAACGCGCGAGACCTGCTGATCGCGCTGGTCCTGCTCGGGTATCTGCAACGCCGCCTCCCCGATCTCCTGGCACAGTCCGTGCGCGACGAGGTGATCGACGGCCCCGGTGCCGCTTTCAGTTCGGTGGAAGGTCGTGCTGATCTCGGGAAGTTGCTGCTCCAGGGCGCCGCCGACGGAGACGATCCGGGCTTGGCTGCGGTTTGCCTGATGCAATACGACAACCTGTTCGCCAACACCGGCACCGAGCACCCACGGTCCGGCGAGTGGCATGCGCACTACGCGATTGCCTTGCACCTCTGGTTCGAGATCACGAAGAGCCCCGAAGCGTTGGCAGCCGCAGTGGGTATCCAGGAGATCGCGTTCGAGCACACATCGAGCGGTTCCCCCGCGTGGTCAGAGCGCCTGGGCGAACTGGTGCGGAAGATGCTGATCTACTGCGACCTCGTCGACGACCGGCTGCTGGAGGCAGCGATCGACCGCTGCGAACAAGCGGACCGCGCCGGGATCGGGGCGTCCACGATGCTCGTCCAGCTCGGCGATCGCTGCCTCAAGAGCTTCACCAGCAACGGTGACCCGTCCCGACTTCCGACTGGGGTCCGGGCATATCGCGCGGCGCTGGCATGTGCTTCGGCGTCACCTGCGGACCGGATCATCGGGTTCAACAACCAGGGCATGGCGCTGCGGCACCTGGCCGCCGAGCTGGGAAATGGTGAGCTGCTCGACGAAGCGGAACAGGCGGGGCGGGACTGCGTTGAGCTCTGCCCCGCCGACAACCCGCGCCGACCGCTTTGTCTGGCCAATCTCGCAGCGACCCTGCTGCAGAAAGGCGATGACACCGCCGGTGTGGAGGCGGTCGTACTCGCGCAGGAAGCGGTGGACCAGCTCGAACTCTGGGACGAGAACGCCGTGTTCTGCTGGGAAGTCCTCGGCAACGCGTTGCACCAGCGCTTCATCGCCGACGATGACGTCGATGCGCTCAAAGCTGCCATCGCGAGCTGGCGGAGCGCCGTGTCCGCAGTCGAGGACCCCCGGTCTTGTCTGAGCACGAGCACCAACCTGGCGCGAGCCCTGACGACATTGGGCCTGAGCACAGCTGACCACGAAGAAGCCTGCCAGGTACTCACCGAAGCCGTCGAACGGGCGCGCGCGGTCAACGCGCTGTGGAACACCGCACCGGCGTCGAAACGCGTGACGCTCGCGACTGCCCTGACCCACTTGTTCGAGCGGACCGGCCAAGACGAGACGATCGACGAAGCAATCGACCTGCTGCGCGAGATCGCGAGCGAGACACCGAATTCCGATCCAGATCGCGGGATCAGCCTGCTCAACGTCGGAGCCGCGTTCCTGACCAAGGGGAAGGCCAAACGCAACGCCGACCTGCTGCGTGCGGCGCTCGCCTGGTTCACGGATGGCATCAAGCAGGCATTCTTGGACGAGTCCGACCAGGACGTCGTACTGCTGCACACCAACATCCTGGTCACGATGAACGAACTCACCGAGCTGATCGGCGAGGAGGATGCCGAGGACCTGGCGGTGTCTGTGATCGATGACGTCGATAGCGCCGTCCCCGCCGGGACGCCGTTCCGGGGAGTGCGCATGGTGAAGCTCGGGATCGTGCTGCGTCGGGGGCAACTGAAGAGACCGGCGCGCCTGTGAGCGCTTGCGCTCAACCGGTCAAGGTCGCCATGTGGGCCTTGAGCTCCTCGGCTCGTGGATCTCCGAGCGACTCGTAGATCTTGATTCCGGTCCGGTAGTGCTTGCGGAGGTGCCGGGGCTTCCCCAAGATCGAGTAATTCAACCCCAGACAGCCGTGAACGTACGCCTGGTTGGCCGCATCGCCCAGCTGGTGGTAGATCTCCAATGCCTGCTTGAAGGCAGGTTCAGCGCTCAGGGCGTTGCCCTGCCCCTGACAGCACAGCGCGAAACAGCAGTAGGTGTTCGCGAGCTTCGGCAGATCCTCGGCCTGCCGCCAGATCTCCGCAGCGCACCTGAAGCGCTCCGCCGCGTCCTCCAGTCTGCCGCCTCTGCCCAGGGCGATGCCGAGCTGGTTGAGCGCCTCGGCGACCTCGCCGGCTTCGCCGTTGATCTCGAACCACTGGACGGCCCGTTCCAGGTGGGTGCTCGCGCTCTGGAACTCGTGGAGATCGTTGAGCACTTCGCCCAGCTGCAGGAGAACCTGCCCCTCCCGATCCATCTGCTCAGTGGTAGCGCCGACTTCGAGGGACTGCTGGAAGAAGTCGACCGCGTCGGTCAGCCGGTCGAGGCGGTAGTGCGCCATCCCGAGGTTCGCGAGTATCCGGTAGGTGGTCTCGGCATCGTCGGACAGTGACAGGGCACGCTCGTACCAGGGCACGGCGTCGGCGACCTGCCCCAGTCCCGTCCTCAGCTGCGCGACCAGCTGGCATGCGGAAATCTCACCGTCGTCGTAGGCCGCGATCTTGCAGAATTCGGCTTGCCGGGCGAACCAGTGCGCCGCTGCCTCGTGGTCGCCCGCGGTGTGCAACGCACTGGCGAACGCACCAGCGCATTGCGCTTGGTCGATCGTCATGCCCAATTCGCCGTAGTGGGCTATCGCTGTGGTGTATGCCTGCGTCGCTTCGGCAATTCGGCCAGTAGCGGACAGCGTTCTGGCAGCATTCAACGAGGTCCTCGCGCTGCCTTCGCCGTCTCCGACCTCGGTTCTGATCCGCATTGCCTCGGCGAGATTCGCCAGCGCCTCATCGTGATCGCCGATGTCGAGGGCCAGCTGGGCCAATCCGTCGATCGCCTCCGCCAGCAGCCATTGATCATCGATGATCTCGCACAGCCTGCGCACTTCGCGGAATGCCTCCAGAGCGCTGTCCCGCTGACCGAGGCGCACCAGCACGTATCCCAGTATCCGCTGGGCTCCGGCCTCCCCCGGGTAGTTCCCCTGCTCGGCGAACAGGTCCAGCGCCCGCCGCCCGTACCGCAACGCGGATTCCAGGTCCTCGCCCTGCTCCCAGTACAGCCTCGCGAGGTTCGCGTATACGGAGGGCAGATCACCGGGTGCGAGGACGGCAGCAATCTCCTCGCACATCTGGTAAGCGCTGATCGCCTCGTCCCACCGCTGGGTCTTCGCGAACACGTTGGCCAGGTTCCCCAAGGTCCGGAACGCGGCATCGAAGTCGTTGCGCCGCACGTTGATGACGGTGCACCGTTCGAAAACCTCGACGGCTTCGTCGAATCTCCCCAACGATGCGTACAGCGTTCCTTCATTGCCCGCGATGAGAACTTCGAGTTCCCCTTCACCGCTTCGCTCGCTGACCTCGCGCGCCTGCATGTAGAGCTCAGCTGCGCCGTCGAAGTCTCGGCGCTCCTTCGCGATCTCCGCCAGCCGCCCCAGCGTGAACGCCTCGCGCGACGCGTCACCCCGGGCACGTTCCACCCCCAGCCGGAGTTGGCAGACCTCCTCCAACGAATCCGACATGCCCCGAAGCGAGAGGAAATCGAGCAACGAGTCGGCCAGCCCGCTCGCCGGCTCCAGCCAGTGCCGTTCGACGGTGAACCGCAACACGGCCAAGCAGTTCGCCACTTCGGCGTCGAACCAGCGCAGCGCGATGGACCTGATCGACCTGGCTTGCTCGTCCTTGCCCCCGCCAACGGCATGACGCACCACGTACGCGTTGAACACAGCACGTTCCTCGAAGTGCCCCACCAACCTTCGCTGCGCGTCCTCGACGGCGGTGCCGTCGTCGGCGTCTTCGGCTTGTTCCCTGGCGAACAGCTTGATCAGGTCGTGGAGGTAGTAGCGGTCCGCGACGTCCTGTTCGACCAGGTGAGCGCTGAGCAGCTCCTCCAACGCGTCCTGGGCTTCTTCGAACTCGATCTCGGACGCTGCCGCCATGGCTTCCGCCGTCCAGTCGGGACCGGGGTGAAGGCCCGCGACGCGAAAGACCTGCGCCCGCAGTTCGTCCAGCGCGCCGTAGGAAAGCGCGAACGCCGCACGGACTTCCAGGTCTCCGACCTTCAGCTCGGCGAGCCTCCGCCGTTCGGCGCTCAGCGCCGTTACCAAGCGCTGCATCGACCATGTCGGCCGCGACACCAACCTGGCACAGGCGATCCGCAGTGCGAGCGGGAGATTTCCGCACAGCCTTGCCAATTCCAGCGTCGCCGTTGGTTCCCCGTCCGCACGCTCCTGCGAGACGATCTGAGTGATCAGTTCCGCGGATTCGGCGGCGTCGAGCACTGGAACGTGGATCTGCGCGGTCAGTTCGAGCGACGTCAGCTGTTGCCTGCTGGCGATCAGGACCAGGCAGTTGTCCCCGCCGGGCAGCAGTGACCGGATCACTGCTGGATCACCGGCGTTGTCCAGGACAATCAGAAGCTTGCGAGTTGCCGACTCGCTGCGGAACCGCGCCGCGCGCTGGTCCGCGTCGGCTGGGATCTCGGCATCGGGAACCCCGAGAACGGCGAGGAAATGGCCCAGAACGTGGTGAGCGCTCACCGGTGAATTGCCTGGCGCGTAGCAACGGAGGTCTGCGTGGAGCTGGCCGTCGGGAAACCGGTCGGCCAGCTTGTGCGCGGCGTGGTTCAGCAACCCCGTCTTGCCCACTCCGGGGGCGCCCTCAATGGCCACGACGACCGACTTCGTGCCCAGGTCACCGAGATGGTCGGTCAATCGCCGCAGCTCGTCGATGCGGCCGACGAAGTTCCCTGGAGGAGCAGGCAATTCGGCGGGGATCGGCTTGGGTGACGGTGCCTGAACAGTCACGTTCTGCGTGATCGTCGCGTTCTCGACCGTCGAACCCTGGATGTTGATGCCGAAGTTGTCGTCACCGAGGTAGTTGAGCGCCGGCGAATCCCGGTTCGGATCGCTCATGCCGATCCCTTGGAATCGTCGTCCTCCTGGCGGTGCTGCCGGACGTTCCCGAGCACCGTGCTGCCCTGGATGTTGATCCCGTTGACCGTGCCGCCGACGACGTTGCCGCCCGCCGGAGGTGCTGCCGGTTCCGCCGCGTCGGCGCGGTGGAAGTACCAGCCGACGCCTGCGTTGAGCAGTACGAAAAGGACGGTCAGGCTGACGAGCAACCACGACGTCGACTGCGTCAGCAGATTGACCACGACCGCCAGTCCAGCCGAAACGGCCGACGCCACGAGGTGCGCAACCGGTCGGCCAACCCGCCCTGCCATTCCCATCGCCTCCACTTCGCCTCACCCCGTTGACGCGCGGACGGCGACGACAGTTCCGATCAAGAAACCGATTCGCCCGATTGGCGGTGACGTTCAGGCTGGCTGGGCGCCGCCGAGGAAGTCGGGGACGTCGAAGGCGAACAGCGGTTCTCCGAAGTGGGCTCCCGCGGCGACCTCGCAGCCCATCTCGCGCCAGGTGGCCGCCTGCTCCGCCATGTCGATCCCGCCCACCCACAGGCGGGCTCCGCAGGCGTCGACCAGCGGTACCAGGGCCCGGACCGCCTGCACCTCCGGCACGTCCGCGGACTCCGCCGCGTGCACCAGGTCGACGAGGTCGTCGCACAGGCGCACCGAGTCGACCGGGAGGTCGCGCAGCAGGCGCAGTTCGTCCGCGGAGCCGCGGAAGCTGTGCAGCGAGGTCTTGATGCCACGGCTGTTGAGGTAGCGGACGTTGTCCCGGGCTTCCTCGTGGTCGCCGCTGATCGCGGCCATCGGCATGCACAGCCGCATCCAGGTCGCGTCGATGTCGCAGGAGCCCAGCACCCGGTGGATCACCGCCGCCAGGTCCGGGTCCTGGCCCTGGTTCGGGCTCAGCGACAGCTGCAGCTGCACCGGGTACCCGGCCGTGTGCCACTCGCACAGCTGCCGCCACGCGGTTTCCAGCATCCAGTCCCGCAGCGACAGGGTGACCCCGGAGCGCTCCGCGAGGCGCTGGCATTCGCCGTGCTCCAGGGTGCCGTATTCGCTCGTCTCCCAGCGGAGTTCGGCCTCCAGCGCGACCAGCGCACGGTCGTCCATGCGGGCCAGCGGCCGGTAGAGGACCTCGAACTCGCCGAGCTCCAGCCCGCCGGGCATCACCGCGGCCAGTTTCGACTCGATCCGCTCCTCCGGCGCCGTGGCCGGGTCGAACAGCGCCCACTGCCGCTTGCCCGCGGCCTCCGCGCGGCGCAGCGCGACGTCCGCCGCCCACAGCATGCTCGCCGCGTCTGCATCGGCCGCCATCCGCTCCACCACGCCGATCCCGGCCGACGCCGCGATGCCCTGGTCGTCGCCGACGTAGACCGGCTCCGCCAGCAGATCGTTGATCTGCTGGGTCAACGTTGTCACCGGCGGTGTCTTCTCCTGCTGCCAGAGCAGGATCGCGAACTCGGTGCCGCCGAACCGGGCGACGATCGCCTCCTCGTTCTCGACCAGCTGCTCCAGCCGCCGGGCCACGGCCTTGATCACCCGGTCGCCGACCTCGTAGCCGAGGCCGTCGTTGATCAGCTCGAAGCCGTCCAGGCCCAGGTGGTAGAGCGCCAGCCGGGCGTCGCGCGGCAGGTTCGCCAGCGCCGTCTCCAGGCGGGTGTGGAAGAACTGCCGGTTCGGCAGGCCGGTCAGCGCGTCGTGCAGGGCCTGGTACTGGAAGCGGTCCTGCAGCAGGTGCAGCTCGGTGATGTCCTCGACCATCGTGACGAAGTGCCGCGGCGCGTCGTCGGAGCCCCGCAGCACCGACACCGCCAGGTAGACCCACGCCTCCTCGCCGGTGGCGTGCTGCAGGCGCTTGCGGTCGCCGAGCCGCTTCGAGCTGCCGCCTTCGGCGAGCTCGCGGTAGGCGGCCGCCAGGTATTCGGCGTCGTCGGAGTGGAACAGGTCGTGGATCGTCATCGCCGCCAGGTCGTGCGCCTGGTAGCCCAGGGTGTTCTCGAACGCCGGGTTCACCTGCACGAACTTGCCCTCCAGGTCGCAGATCGCGACCCCGATGGGCGTCGTCGTGAACACCTCGCCGAATCGAGCCTCGCTGGCCGCCAGCTCCTGGTCGGCCTTCAGCTTCGAGCGCAGCAGCGCCTTCTTCAGCGTCTCCTGCTGGACGAAGGTGCTCTCCCGGTCGGCGGCGGCGTAGCCGGCCGCGATCGCGGTGACCAGCCCGAGGATCCGGCGCACCGCGTCGTTCCCGGGCAGCTGGACCAGCTCGTCGCGCAACAGGTTCAGGCTCAGCGGCAGGCTGTCCTCGCCGGTGGCGTGCATCTCGACCAGCCTGCTGCCGACGGTGCGACCCACCTCGTCCACCGCGGACGGATCGTCCAGGGCGCCGACGACGCGGTCGATGAGTTCCTGCAGCGTCTCCTCGACGGTCTCGCGGGCCAGCGGGATGTAGGACGCCGTGCTGAGCTCCGCCGCCCAGCGGCGCGCCACCTCCGCCCGCCAGCCGGCGTCGTACCTCTTCGGGTCCAGCACGTCCGGCATCCCGCTCGGGGCGTCCGGAGTTCCGTCGCTCATCTCACCCGTCCGTCAACGTTCGGCGAATCGCCCTGGTCGCACACCTTCCTAGCATTATCGGAAATCAGCGCCACCCCCCCCGTGACCCGTCATAGCTTGCGTCCCACCCCCGCGTAGATCTGCGCGCCGCCGGGCTCGTCGGCGGCCCGTTCGGGCCGGTCCGGCCGCCACAGCGCGGTGCCGACGACACCCGGCTCCACCAGGTCGAATCCGGTGAACAGCTCGGTGATCTCCGCGTGCGTGCGGGTGTGGATCGGGTCCGAGCTGCGCCGCATGACTTCCACCACACCGGCCATCTCGTCCGGGCTGATGTCGGCGGTGAAGTGCGACAGCGCCAGGTAGCTGCCGGTCGCCAGCGCGTCCCGGTAGCGGGCGATGATCGCCGGGGCGTCCAGCTCGTGCGACACGAAGTGGAACACCCCGGCCATGATCAGGCCGATGGGCTCGTCGAAGTCGAGCAGCCGCCGGGTCTCCGGGTGCTCCAGGATCACGCCCGGCTCGACCAGGTCGGCCTGGATGACGGTGGCGTTGTCGTTGCCCTCCAGCAGCAGCTGGCTGTGCGCGACGGCGACCGACTCGTAGTCCACGTACACGACGCGCGCGTGCGGGTCGGCGGCCTGGGCGATCTCGTGCACGTTGCCCACGGTCGGGATGCCGGAGCCGACGTCGAGGAACTGCCGCACGCCCTGCCGCGCCATGTGGACCACGGCGCGCCGCAGGAAGGCCCGGTTGAGCCGCGCCACGTCGCGCGCGCTGGGCAGTGCGGACAGGAACTTCTCGGCCAACACCCGGTCGGCGGCGAAGTTGTGCGCGCCGCCCAGCAAGTAGTCGTAGAGCCGCGCCGCGCTCGGGACCTCCTCGTCGACATCCTGGGGGACCCACGTCGCCTGTTCGGTCACGGTTCGCCTCACTTCTCGCGCCGTTGCGTGTCGGCCAGACTACTGGGTGACACCAAACAGCCTGACGGGCGTGACCATGCCGCGACCATCCGTATCGATCGAGACCGGCTGCAGGTGCCGGATCGCGCAGGCAGTCGCGGTGAGCGTCAGTGCGCCTCTTCGAGGGTTTCCCCGTCTGCGACCAGGGCGTCCAGCTCGGCGACGTCCTCGGCGGTGAGCGCCACGCCGGCGGCCGCGGTGTTCTCCTCGAGGTGGCCGAGGGAGGAGGTGCCCGGGATCAGCAGGATGTTCGGCGAGCGCTGCAGCAGCCAGGCCAGGGACACCTGGGCCTGGGTCGCGCCGCGGCGCTCGGCGACCGCGCGCAGGACGTCGTCCTGGCGAGCGCGGCTGTCGGCGAAACCGGAGCCCAACGGGAAGAACGGGACGAACGCGGCACCGGCCGCCGCGGTCTGCTCGACCAGGTCGGCCGAGGTCCGGTTCACCACGTTGTAGAGGTTCTGCACGGACGCGATCTCGGTGTGCCGCCGCGCCTCCTCGAACTGCGCGGCGGACACATTGGACAGTCCGATGGCGCGCAGCAGGCCCTGCTCGCGGAGCTCGGCCAGCGCGCCGAGCTGGTCGGCCAGCGCGATGCCCCGGTCGACGGTGTGCCGCAGGTAGACCAGGTCCAGGGTCTCCAGCCGCAGGCGGCGCAGGTTGTCGTGCACCTGCGCGCGCAGCGCGTCGGGGTGGTTCAGCGGCAGCCACGCCGCCTCGTGGTCGCGGTAGGCGCCGATCTTGGTGGCCAGCACGAGCCCGTCGCGGTAGGGCCGCAGCGCCTCCGCGATCAGCTCGTTGACCACCCACGGCCCGTAGAAGTCGCTGGTGTCGATGTGGTCGATGCCCAGCTCCACGGCGCGGCGCAGCACCCGGATCGCCTGCTCGCGATCGGCGGGCGGGCCGAACACGCCGGGCCCGGCCAGCTGCATCGCGCCGAAACCGAGCCGGCTCACGGTCAACTCCGCGGTCAGCGGGAACTTTCCACCCAGGGCGGTCGAAGCACTCGTCACGCCGCGATGCTGCTAGAAAACCGCGGCCCCGGCAACAAGCCGTTGCTCACACCTGCGGCATCAGGAGCAGCCAGGTCCCACCGATCACCAACGCGACGAGCCCGGCGAGGAACCAGGTCGCCAGCCAGATCCCGGCGGGCAGCCCGGTGAGCCGGGCGAGCTGGTCGGCGTCGGAGTTCGGGGCGCGGCCGCCGGAGCGCTTGCGGCGCAGCTCGGCGATCGGCCGCAGGCCGCCGAAGAGCAGGAACCAGCTGAACAGCGCGCAGCACAGCGCCTGCCAGGCCGGCGTCGCGAACCAGGACACCGCGAAGATCACGCCGCCGGTGAGCACGATCGACAGCACGCCGTAGGCGTTGCGGATGGCCAGCAGCATCGCGACGAGCAGCGCGATGCACGCCCACAGCATGACGTGCGCGAGGTCGACGGTGACCAGCCACGCGCCGCCGAGCCCGAGCAGCGACACCGCCGGGTATCCGGCCAGCAGCGTGAACACCATGCCCGGCCCGGTCGGCTTGCCGGTCGACACGGTCAGCCCAGAGGTGTCGGAGTGCAGCCGGATACCGTTCAGCTTGCGCCCGCTGAGCAGCGCGACCACCGCGTGCCCGCCCTCGTGGGCGATCGTCACCACGTTGCGCAGCAGCAGCCAGGTGTTGCGGCTGAGCACCAGGAGCAGCGAGAGCACGCCCGCGACCAGCGCGGCGACGTTGCCCGAATCCAGCAGTTGCGCGGACCATTCCCGCACTAAATCGTCCACAGTAGACACCCAAGGTCGGCGACAGACCGCGGCCCAGCGTAGCCGTCGCTCAGCCGGAGGCGCGGACGACCAGCTCCGGGGCGATGGCGACGCTGCGGGACGCGCCCTCGTCGCCGGTCAGGTGTGCCGCCAGCATCCGGACCGCCTCCGCCGCGATCTGCCCCTGCGGCTGCCGCACCGTGGTCAGCGCGGGCTGGGCGAGTTCCGCGTACGGGATGTCGTCGAAGCCGGTGACCCGGACGTCCTCGGGCACCCGGACGCCCCGCCGCGCCAGCTCGCTCAGCACGCCCAGGGCGATCGTGTCGTTGCCGCACACGATGCCGTCCGGCAGCGACCCCTGCGCCAGCAGGCGCTCCCCGGCCTGCTGGCCCCATTCCTTGCTGAAGTCGCCGAGCAGCACGTCGGCGCCGTCGCCCGCGGCGCGCCGGAAACCGTCCAGCCGGGCCTGCGCCGACGAATCGGTGGGCTGCGATCCGACGAACACGAGGCGCTTCGCGCCGAGCCCCAGCAGGTGGCGCACGACCTGGCTCATCCCGGCCTCGTTGTCCACCCCGACCCAGCTGCCTGCGAAGCCGTCCACCCTCAGGTCGAGCTGGATGACGGGAACCCGCGCGGCGGCCGCCGCCAGCACCGCGCCGCTGCGTTCGCGGTGGCACGGGATCATGATCAGCGCGTCGACCCGGCGATCCAGCAGCGCGCGGACCTGGCGCTGTTCGGTTTCCGGCTCGTAGTGCGAGTTCGCGAGCAGCAGGCTGCGCTGCCCGTCCTGCAGCTGCTTCTCCACCGCCTCGACGAGCGTGGCGAAGAAGGGGTTGCCGATGCGAGGCACGACCATGCCTATGGTGTGCGTGGTGCGGCTGCGCAGGGATGCGGCGACGACGTTGGGCTCGTAGTCGAGCTCGCGGGCCGCCGCGAGCACCTTCTCCCGGTTCTCCGCCCGCACGCCGCGCTGCCCGGACAGGGCTCGCGACGCGGTCGCGACCGATACACCCGCCCGCGCCGCCACATCGTGGATCGTGACGCCCACGCCACCTCCTCGGTCTCGTGCCGCCTGGAGCGTAATCGATTTCGCGCTGCTTTCTCCACAGAACCGGGGATTCCCGAACTCGATTTCGCCGATTCGCGGAAACCGATTCCACAGGCCGGATGCCGTTGCCGACCAGCGGCCCGGACCGGGTCGGCGAATACCGGCTGGACGCGTTCCGCGCGGGCCGGTGGCCGGTCAGTCGAAGTAGGTGGCGACGTCCAAGGCGCCTCCCGCGGCCTCGAACTCGGCCAGGGCCGCCCGCCGGAGCTCGGCGTCGGCCAGGTAGTCCACTGTGGTCAGAGCCAGGCCGATCGCGCCGTCGAGGACCGCCCGGTCGCCCGCCGGGGTCGCCGCCGCGGCGGCGAATTCCTCGGTGTGCAGGGCGAGGTTCGGGTCGCCCAGGCCGATCATCGGGTGGATCGCCGGGAGCCGGTAGCTGATGTTGCCGAGATCCGTCGAGCCGGTGAGGTACTCCGGGACGACGCCGCGCGGCAGGGACGTCCGGCCGCGCCGGGCCTGGTGCTGCGCCCAGCGGGCCGCCAGCGCGTCGTTGTGCCGGATGGGCAGGTAAGCGGGGTTGTTGTCCCAGTTCAGCTCGACGCCGCAGCCCGTCATCGAGGCCGCGCCGTGCGCGATCGCCTCGATCCGGGCGGCGAGGTCCTGCAACGAGCCCGGCTCGGCGGACCGGACGTAGAACACCGCCGCGGCGCGGTCGGGCACAACGTTGGGCCGCTTGCCGCCGTCGGTGATGATCCCGTGCACCCGGTCCGTCGACGGCATGTGCTGCCGCATCGCCGCGACGCCCTGGTACGTCGCCACGACCGCGTCGAGCGCGTTGCGGCCCATGAACGGCTGCGCGGCGGCGTGCGCGGCGACGCCGTGGAACACCACCTCCAGCTGGCGCCGCCCGAGGAACGGGTGCGCGGCGATGTCGTGGGAGAACGGGTGCAGCATCACGACCGCGTCGACGTCGTCGAAAAGCCCTGCCCTGGCCAGGTGTTCCTTGCCACCGCCGCCCTCCTCGGCCGGCGTGCCGACCAGGCTCACCCGGCCGCCGGTCGCGGACACCGCAGTGGCGGCGGCGAGGAACCCGCCGACGGCCGCCGAGCAGATGATGTTGTGGCCGCAGCCGTGCCCGATGCCCGGCAGCGCGTCGTACTCCGCCAGCACCGCGACGTGCGGGCCGTCGCCGCCGGCCTCGACGCGCAGCGCGGTGTCCAGCCCGCCGACGCCGACCTCGGCGTCATGCCCGTGGCGCCGCAACAGTTCGGCGGCCTGGCCGACGGACCGGTGCTCGGCGAACGCCTCCTCCGGGTGCGCGTGCAGGTCCCGGCTCAGCGCGACGAGATCCTCGGCGTTGTCGTCCACCCACCGCTCGACGTCGGCGCGCAATGCCTCGTCGGCGCCGGCGAACTCAGAGCGGATCGGCTCGGCGGCGGCCACGGCCCGCTCAGTAGCAGCGGAAACGGCGCGGAGGTAGGAGTCATCGGGCTGCGTAGGCTGTGTCACACCCCGAACTTTAAAACCTGCGCTCAAACGCGCCTTGCGTAGCGGTGCGGCGAATCACCGCCGCGCGGCGCCGTCCTGCCGGGGAACCGGTCCGAGCACCCGATGCGCCAGGAGCGTGCCGCCGACGACGGCCGACGGGATCACCACGAGCTGCGCGACCGGGATCAGGCACAGCAGGTAGGTCGGCAGCCCGAAGCCGAAGACCACCGCCCGGTACTGCCGCAGGGCCCGGCGCCGGTCGCGGAAGGTCAGGCCGCGCCGCTGGAACACCAGCCCGACCATTTCCAGGGTGACCAGCCACGCGCCGAAGAACGCGCCCAGCACCAGCGCCGCGATCTGCCCGACCACCGGGATGAACCCGATGCCGAACAGCACGATCGCACCGATCAGTGCCACGCCCACCAGCTTCAGCGAATCCCGCACGCCACGGCCGAGTTGCCGCGCGAAACCGGCGCCGTCGTCGGAGGCGTCCAGCCCGAGCTGCTGCTCCGCCTGCTCGGCGATGTGCTCGTAGAACGGTCCGCCGATGAGCAGCGTGACGGCGATGAACGACACCGACGCCAGCAGCCCGGCGGCGCCGACCAGCGCCACGCCGGCCAGGACGCGCAGCGCCTGGCGGGCGGCATCGCCCCAGCTGTCGGCGAACGGCGTCATCCAGGTGACCAGATCGGGGCTGAAGTAGATCAGCGTGCCGAGGCCGCCCAGCAGCAGCAGGGCGCTGATCAGCGCCGGCAACGCGCCGAGGAACAGCAGCTTCGGCTTGCGCAGGATGATGCCGAAACCGGTGCCGAGCGTGCGGACACCGGAGAGGAACGAACTCATCAGGATTGGTCTCCCGTACGGTGGCGATCAATGCCCACCGTATCGGCCGGGGCTCGGCGGCCGGACGGGAAACGGCGGATCAGCGCGCCACGCGGTGCCGGTTGCGCCGCGGGTGCGGCACCGACCGGGGCCGCCGGCCGTCGGCCGGCCCGGGATTGCGGCGGTCCTCCTGGTGGTTCGCGTGCAGCTCCACCAGCAGGACGTCGGGATTCTCCCCGGCGTGGCTGCGCCAGAGCATCCTCAGCAGCTCGTCCTCGGCGAGCACCCAGCGACGGCCGAAAACATCATCGTCACTCATGGCGGCTCCAGCATCCCCGCGGCTGTTCACGCATGGTGCACGTGCGATCTCTCCCCGTACACCATACCCCGCGAACGACCTTCGGTGATCCGTCTCACCGGACCGCGGTCCGCGGTTGCCCGACCGGAAGAGGTCAACTTAGGTTAGCCTTTCTTGTCAGAACTTCGGGCGGTCGGCCCGAACCGGACGACGAAGGACTTCGGTGATGACGCCTCCCCCAGCAGCTGGTGCCCGGTTCGGCCGTCGGGGCTTCCTGATCGGCACGACCGGCGTGCTCGCCGCCGGACTGGCCGCCGGGCTGACGGCCTGCGGCGGCTCCGGCGGACCGGACGGGACCGGCAACGCGCAGGCCGGGCCCGGATTCCCGGCGAACGTCCCGAACCGGTACGGCGCGGCGGAGATCAAGGCCGCGCCGCAGCGCGTCGTCACCCTGGGCATCACCGACCACGACGTGCTGCTGCCGCTGGGCGTGATCCCGGCCGGGCTGACCAAGTGGGGCCCGTGGGACAGCGGCGTCGGCCCGTGGGCGGAGCCGTTCCTGGGCGGCCAGCGCCCCAAGGTGTTCGGCAGCGAGGTCGACGTGGAAGGCGTCATCGCGCTCGCCCCGGACGTCATGATCGCGCTGCAGAGCGCCCTGACGCAGGAGCAGTACAACCGGCTCAGCACCTTCAACCCGGTGGTGGCGCAGCCGCCGAACTCCATCGACTACGGGGTGAACTGGCGGGTGCAGGCGGAGACGATCGGCCAGGCGCTGGGCAAGCAGGCCGAGGTCGCCAAGCTGCTCGCCGACACCCAGGAGCGCATCGACCAGACCCGCCGGGCGAACCCGCTGTTCGAGGGCAAGACCCACGTGACGGTCCGCACCGACTCGGCGGGCACCTACGCCGCCTACACCAAGCAGGACGCCCGCACCGCGCTGCTGGAGCAGCTCGGGCTGCGGTTGTCGCCGGCCATCGAGAACCTCGACAGCGGCGGCAAGTTCAACGTCAAGGTCAGCAAGGAGCAGGTGGGGCTGCTGGACGCGGACGTCGTGATCGTGACGACCGCCAAGGCCGCCGACGTGGACGCGGTCCGCAAGGACCCGCTGCTGAACAACCTGCCTGCGGCCAAGCGCGGATCCCTGGTGCTGCTGGACGACTACGACCTGACCATGGCGCTGGGTTCGGCCACCGTCTCCAGCATCCCGTTCGCCCTGGAGCGGCTGGCGCCGAAGCTGGTCGACGCGCTGAGCTGACGGACCCCGGGTTTGCACCCGGCTCGCGCGGCGGCAACGATACGTCGCTGTGACACGCAAGCCCCACGAGCAGGACTCGCCGGACGCGAAATCGCCCGTCCACGTGGACGAGTTGTCCAAGCGGATCATCGAACAGCTGCAGCAGGACGGCCGGCGGTCCTACGCCGCGATCGGCAAGGCCGTCGGCCTGTCCGAGGCAGCGGTGCGCCAGCGCGTCCAGCGGCTGCTGGACTCGGGGATGGTGCAGATCGTCGCGGTCACCGATCCGCTGCAGCTCGGCTTCCTGCGGCAGGCGATGATCGGCGTGACCGTGTCCGGCGACGTGCAGGAGGTCGCGGACCGGCTCGCGGAGCTGCCGGAGATCGAGTACGTCGTGATCACGGCGGGCTCGTTCGACCTGCTCGTCGAGGTGGTGTGCCGGGACGATGAGCAGCTGCTGGACGTGATCAACCGCCGCATCCGAAGCCTGGATGCCGTCACCGGCACCGAGACCTTCGTCTACCTCAAGCTCCGCAAGCAGACCTACGCCTGGGGCACCCGGTAGGGCCGCCGCTCATCACGTGCTCGATGCGGGTGCAGTCCGCCTTGCCGCCGAGCTCCAGGTGCACGCGCTTGAGGTCCAGCAGACACTTGACCACGAGATCAATTGTCGTAGATGGCGTTTGCGACGCTTTTCGTTGTTCATGACGGGTCAGTACAATGGATTCCGCATACATCGATGAGCGTGAGGTTGATCATGAGCGCGACGGACAAGCCCGCCGCAACCGTCGCCCGCACCTTCGGCGACCGGGCCCGCGACCACCTGTGGCTGCACTTCGCCGACCACAGCGGCTACGCCGACAGCGAGATCCCGGTGATCGTGCGCGGCGACGGCCCCTACGTCTACGACGAGCACGGCAAGCGCTACTTCGACGGCCTGGCCGGTCTGTTCGCGGTCCAGGTCGGGCACGGCCGCGACGAACTGGCCGAGGCGGCGGCGCGGCAGACCAAGCAGCTCGCGTACTTCCCGCTGTGGTCGCACGCGCACCCCAGCGCGGTGGAGCTCGCCGAGCGGGTCGCCGCCCAGGCCCCCGGCGACCTCGACCGGGTGTTCTTCACCGGCGGCGGCGGCGAAGCCGTGGAGAGCGCCTGGAAGCTCGCCAAGCAGTACTTCAAGAAGACCGGAAAACCCAACAAGCACAAGGTGATCAGCCGCTCGCTGGCCTACCACGGCACCTCGCAGGGCGCGCTGTCCATCACCGGCATCCCGGGCGCCAAGCAGGACTTCGAGCCGCTGGTGCCCAGCGCGATCAAGGTGCCCAACACCAACTTCTACCGCGCGCCGGTGCACGCCGACGACTACGAGGCGTTCGGCGCCTGGGCGGCCGACGAGATCGCCCGCGCGATCGAGCGGGAAGGCCCGGAGACCGTCGCCGCGGTGTTCCTGGAGCCGCTGCAGAACACCGGCGGCTGCTTCCCGCCGCCGCCCGGCTACTGGCAGCGGGTGCGGGAGATCTGCACCGAGCACGACGTGCTGCTGGTCTCCGACGAGGTGATCTGCGCCTTCGGCCGGCTCGGGCACGACTTCGGCGCCAACCGCTACGGGTACCAGCCGGACATCATCACCGTCGCCAAGGGCCTGACCTCCGGGTACGCGCCGCTGGGCGCGATGATCGCCGACGAGCGGCTGATGGAGCCGTTCCTGGTCGACGGCAGCAGCTTCACGCACGGCTCGACCTACGGCGGGCACCCGGTGGCCTGCGCGGTCGCCATGGCCAACCTGGACCTCATCGAGTCGGAGGACCTCTACGGCCGGGTCCGGGCCAACGAGGCGAACTTCCGCGCCACCCTGGAGAAGCTGCTGGACCTGCCGATCGTCGGCGACGTCCGCGGCGCGGGGTACTTCTACGGCATCGAGCTGGTCAAGGACAAGGCGACCAAGGAGACCTTCACCGCGGAAGACGCGGAACGCGTCCTGCGCGGCTACGTCTCCCCCGCCCTGTTCGAGGCCGGCCTGTACTGCCGCGCGGACGACCGGGCGGAGCCGGTGATCCAGCTGGCCCCGCCGCTGATCTCCACCCAGGAGCACTTCGACGAGGTGGAGCAGATCCTCCGCGCGGTCCTCACCGAAGCCCAGGCCAAGCTCTGACCACCCGACACGCCGAAGCCTGTGGACAACTCCCGCAATTTCAATGGAAATCGGAGATCTGATTTCCATTGAAATTGCGGACCCACCCGCTTCGCGACGGGGCGGTGAATCCGGTCGGGGCGTGAAAAAGGCCCCTTCCGCGAGAGACCGCCCCGTGTCGTCGCGGAAGGGGCCCAAGTCGCCGATCGTCAGGCGATGATGCGGATCGGGTCCTCCAGGAGCCCGGTCAGCAGCTGCAGGAACGCCGCGCCGACCGCGCCGTCCACCGCCCGGTGGTCCGCCGACAGCGTCGCCCGCAGGATCTTGCGGGCCACGAACTCGCCGTCGCGCACCTGCACCTCGTCGCGGGCCGCGCCGACCGCCAGGATCGCCGCCTCCGGCGGGTTGATCACCGCGCTGAACTGCTCGATGCCGAACATGCCCAGGTTGGAGATCGAGAAGGTGCCGCCGGACATCTCGTCCAGCTTCAGCTTGCCCTCGCGGGCCCGCCCGGCCAGCTCCCGGCTCTCCGCGGCGATCTCCGAGACGCTCTTGCGGTCGGCGTCCTTGATCACCGGCACGACCAGGCCGTTGTCGATGGCCACCGCGACGCCGAGGTTGATGCGCTTGTGCTGCAGCATCTTGTCGCCGGCGAACGAGACGTTCACCGCCGGGTTGGCGCGCAGGGCCGTCGCCACCGCCTTGACGATCAGGTCGTTGACGCTGACCTTCGGGCCGCCCGCGGCCTGCAGGCGCTCGTTGAGGGTCGCCCGGAACGCCATCAGGTCGGTGACGTCGATGGCGCTGGTCAGGTAGAAGTGCGGGGCCTGCTGCTTGCTCTCCGTCAGGCGCTTCGCGGTCACCTTGCGGATGTTGCTGAGCGGGATCTCCTCGACGTCCTCATTGGACACCACCGGAGCAGCGGCCGGAGCGGCGGCCGGAGCCGGAGCAGCGGCGGCCAGGGCGGCCGAGGCGGCGGCCTCGATGTCGGCGCGGATGATCCGCCCGCCGGGGCCGGTGCCCTGCACCGTGGACAGGTCCACGCCCTTCTCCTTGGCGACCGCCTTCGCCAGCGGCGACGCCTTCGGCTTCGCACCCTGCTCGGCGGGCGCGGCCGGGGCCTCGGGCGCCGGAGCGGCGGCGGGCTCGGCCGGGGCCGGAGCCTCAGCGGCCGGGGCCTCGGCGGCCGGCGCCGCAGCGGCGGGCGCGGGGGCCGGGGCGGCTTCCGCCGCGGCACCGGAGCCGTCGCCGAGGATCGCGATCGGCGTGCCGATCGGCACCGTCGCACCCGCGTCGACGAGGATCTTCTCCAGCACCCCGTCGTCGTAGGCCTCCAGCTCCATGATGGCCTTGTCGGTCTCGATCTCGGCCATCACTTCGCCGCGCTTGACCTGGTCACCAACGTTCTTGTGCCAGGTCGAGATCACGCCCTCCTCCATCGTGTCGGAGAGCCTCGGCATCTGAATCTCAGTCATGGTCTTCCTCGGGTGAGCACAGGCCTCAGCGGCGACGGCGGCCGACGGCGTCCAGCGTCTGGTGGACAGCGGTCGTAAGGGACTCGGCGGACGGCAGCGCGGCCCGCTCCAGCGGCTTGGCGTAGGGCAGCGGGACCTCCGCCGCAGCGACGCGGCGCACCGGGGCGTCCAGGTAGTCGAACGCACCGTCCGAAATGGACGCCGCGACCTCCGCGCCGATGCCGTAGGTCAGCCAGTCGTCCTCGGCGATCACGGCGCAGCCGGTCTTGCGCACCGACTCCACGACGGTGTCGCGGTCCAGCGGCCGCAGGCTGCGCAGGTCGACGACCTCGGCGTTGATGCCCTCTTCGGCCTGCAGCTTCTCGGCGACCTGCTGGGCGACCATGGCCATCCGCGAGTAGCCGATGATGGTGATGTCGGTGCCCTGCTTGGTCACCTTCGCCTTGCCGATCTCGGCGGGCTCGACGACGTCCGGGACCTCGCCCTTGGTGTTGTACAGCGCGAGGTTCTCCAGGAACAGCACCGGGTCGTTGTCCCGGATGGACGCCAGCAGCAGCGCCTTGGCGTCGGCCGGGGTGCTCGGCGCGACGACCTTCAGGCCCGGCACGAACGCGTAGTACAGCTCGATGTTCTGCGAGTGGGTGGCGCCCAGCTGCTGGCCGCCGCCGCCCGGCGTGCGCAGCACCATCGGCACGCTGGTCTGCCCGCCGAACATGCCGTAGATCTTGGCCGCGTGGTTGACGATCTGGTCCAGCGCGATCAACGAGAAGTTGATCGTCATCAGTTCGACGACCGGCCGCAGGCCGAGCATGGCGGCGCCGACCGCGGCGCCGACGAAGCCCTCTTCGGCGATCGGGGTGTCGCGCACGCGCTTCTCGCCGAATTCCTTCAGCAACCCGGCGGTGATCTTGTAGGAGCCTTCGAAGACCCCGATTTCCTCGCCGATGAGGAAGACGTCCTCATCGCGCAGCATTTCTTCGCGAAGCGTGTCGTGCAACGCTTGGCGATAAGAGATGACGGCCAAGGGTTTTTCTCCTGCACAAAAGCATTGGTGAACCCCGTGGACCTCTCCATTGGCGTCGGAGAGATTCCACGGGATCTGTGGCGGGGTGTCGCGAAATCGCGGGGCAGAAGCCTCAGAAGACCGGGTCGGCCGGCAGGCGCCGCGAGTCGTTGGCCACCGGGGTGGCGTAGGTGTAGTCGAACAGCGTCGAGGTGTCCGGGTGCGGGCTGTCGTCGGCGAACGCGACCGCCGCGTCGGCCTCGGCCTGCGCCTTGCGCTCGATCTCCACGGCGGCGTCCTCGTCGAGGATGCCCGCCTCGATCAGCTCCGCCCGGAAGTTCGCCACCGGGTCGGCCTGCTTGGCCTTCTCGATCGAGTCCTCGCTGCGGTACTTGGCCGGGTCGACCACCGAGTGGCCCTTCAGCCGCTCGCTAACGGCCTCCAGCAGCGCCGGGCGGCCGTTCTCGCGGGCTTCCTCGACCAGGCGGGTCGCCGCGTCGCGGACGGCCAGCACGTCGTTGCCGTCCACCCGCTCGCCGTGCATCCGGTAGGCGGCGGCGCGCTTGAACAGGTCCGGCTCGGCGGAGGACTTGTCGACCGTGGTGCCCATCCCGAGCTGGTTGTTGATCACCACGAACACCACCGGCAGGTTCCACAGCGCGGCGATGTTCAGCGCCTCGTGGAAGGCGCCGATGTTGGTGGTGCCGTCGCCCATCTGGCACATCACGACCTGGTCGCCGCCGCGGTAGTCGATGGCCATCGCCGCGCCGGTGGCCAGCGGGACCTGCCCGCCGACGATGCCGTAGCCGCCCAGCAGCCCGGCCTCGACGTCGAACATGTGCATCGAGCCGCCCCAGCCCTTGGAGGTGCCGGTGGTGCGGCCGTACAGCTCGGCCATGACGCGGCCGGGCTCGATGCCCTTGGCGATCGCGTAGCCGTGCTCGCGGTAGTTGGTGAACAGCAGGTCGCTCTTGCGCAGCGCCCGCATCAGGCCGACGACGGTGGCTTCCTCGCCGAGGTTGAGGTGGCAGTAGCCGCCGATCTTGGCCTGGGTGTAGCCCTGGGCCGCGCGCTCCTCGAAGCGGCGGATCAGGGTCATCTCGTAGAAGTAGTCCTTCAGGAGCTCCGGCGACTCACCGGCGAACCGTCCGCCGCCGGAGCCGCGTACCGAACCGGCGCGGCGCGACTTGGTGGCGCGAGTGGCAGGTTTGGTGCGGGTAGCAGTCTGTGCCATCACAGATCCCCTTCTCGATTTGCCGTTTCAGAAGCGGCGGCAGCCGCTTGCGGTGTGGGACTCAGCTCGCACCGCCGCGGGTTCTCAGGCGTCGTCTCGGGAGGACAGCCCCGACGTGGTGAATTGGCATTCATGATGTCGGGGACCCCGGAGCGAGACGGCGTCTGAGGTTCCGCTACTGGCACCGCTACGCAAACCTCTGAAACCCTCACTGGTCTTCGCTCAGCGCTTCTTCGGCGGCGCGACGTGGACCGGCAGGCCGAGCGCGGACATCGCCGCCTCCATGCCGATCTCGCCCAGGGTCGGGTGCGCGTGGATGGTCTCGGCGAGTTCGTCGAGGGTGGCCTCCAGGGCCATGGCGAGGGCGCCCTCCGTGATCAGGTCGCTGGCGGAGTGCCCGATGATGTGCACGCCCAGCACCTCGCCGTACTTCTTGCCGGCGACGATCTTCATGAAGCCCTCGGTGTCGCCGTAGCTCTGCGCGCGACCGAGCGCGGCGAACGGGAACTTGGCGGCGACCACCTCGTGGCCGGCCTCGATCGCCTTGGCCTCGGTGAGCCCGACGCTGGCGATCTCCGGGTGGGTGAAGGTGGCGGCCGGGATGACGTTGTAGTCGATCGCGGCGTGGTGCCCGGCGATCGTCTCGGCGGCGACCACGCCCTGGTGCGACGCGACGTGCGCGAGCAGCGCCTTGCCGGTGACGTCGCCGATCGCGTAGACGTGCTCGACGTTGGTGCGCAGCTTGTCGTCGACGGTGATGAAGCCGCGCTCGCTGGTGGCGACGCCGGTCTTCGCCAGGTCCAGGTTGGCGGTGTTGGGCTTGCGGCCGACGCCGACGAGCACCACGTCTGTGTCAATCTGCCTGTCGATCTGCCCCGTCTTGGCGCTATCGACAGTCACTCGCAGGCCGTCGGCGGCCTGGTCGACGCGGGACACGGTCGCCTCGGTGAGCACCTTGATGCCGCGCTTGGTGAACGAGCGGCCCAGCGCCTTGCCGACCTCGACGTCCTCGGCGGGCACCAGGGTCTTCTGCATCTCGATGATGCTGACCTCGCTGCCGAGGGTGGCGAACAGGGTCGCCCACTCGGCGCCGACCGCGCTGCCGCCGATGATCGCGATGCGCTTCGGCACCTCGGTGAGCCCGAAGGCGCCGTCGGAGGTGATCACGCCGGGCAGGTCCGCGCCGGGCAGCGGCAGCTGCACGGGGACCGAGCCGGTGGCGATGATGACGTCGCGGGCCTTGACCTGCTCGACGGGCTGCGCGCCGGCCGGTTCGGCGGCGTAGCGCGGGCCGTCGGCGCCCAGCGGCGACTCACCGGTGGCGTAGACGTCCACGGTGGTCGGGCCGGTGAACCGGGCGTGGCCGTTGATCACGGTGACGCCGTTGCTCTTGAGCAGGCCGGCGACGCCGTCGGTGAGACCCTTGACGACGGCGCTCTTGCGACGCGTGATCGCGTCGTAGTCGACGGTGACGTTCTCGACGTTCACCCCGAAATCGGCCGCGTGCAGCACGGTTTCGTACACCTCGGCCGAACGCAGCATCGCCTTGGTGGGGATGCAGCCCCAGTTCAGGCAGACCCCGCCGGGCCGCTCCTTTTCCACCACGGCAACCGAGAGGCCGCGCTGCGCGGCCCGGATCGCGGCGACGTATCCGCCGGGGCCGCCGCCCACCACGAGAAGGTCGAACTCCTGCACTTCGCTGTGCTCCTTTGACTGCACGCGCCGGTTACGGAAAGCCCGGATCGAGCGGGCAATTCTCACTGTGAGTGTCGTGAGCACGACCACTCCCGCGCTATGCCCGCTCGCCCAGACTTCTCACATAACGGATGTGCAGAACGCACATTCCCACGCGTGACACACACAACATGTAACGCGATCATCACCGACAGTACTCGAGACGCCGATCACATGACGCGAGACACACTCAGGCACGAAAAAGCAAGCGACGGCGCCGACTCGAGGTCGACGCCGCCGCCAGCAGCCCGAAATATGTGCTTTGACCGAATGTCACGCTTGCACAGTCAAGCGCCTGACCCGGTGGTATCTCGGCCGGCCTGCTGCCGCCGGACGGCCAGCGCGGCGTACGCCGCCGCTCCGTCGCCGAGCACCGCGTCGTCGAACCGGGCTCGCGGCGAGTGGTTGTTCGGCGCCTTCTCCGGGTCGAGGTCTTCCGGGCAGGCGCCCAGGGAGATCATCACTCCGGGGATCTCGTCGAGCACCCGGGAGAAGTCCTCCGAAGCGCCGAGCGGCTGGGGCGCCGGGGCGAAGCGGTTCTCGCCGTGCAGCTCCCGCAGGGCGTCCGCGACGAACTCCGCCTCCGCCTCGTCGTTGACCGTCACCGGGTACTGCTCGACGAACTCCGCTCGCACCTCCGCCCCGTGCGCCGCGGCGATGCCCTCGCAGACCTGGACCGAGCCGTCCTTGACCACCGACTGGGCCTGCCGGGAGAAGGACCGGACCGTCGCGGCGAAGGTCACCTCGTCGGGGATGACGTTCTCCTGGGTACCGCCGTGGATCGTGCCGACCGTCAGCACCACCGGGTCGAAGATGTCGAACCGCCGGGTCACGAAGGCCTGCAGCGCCAGGACCATCTCGCACGCCACCGGCACCGGGTCCACCGCCCGGAACGGCGCCGAACCGTGCCCGCCCCTCCCCTGGACCGTCACCACCAGCCGGTTGGACGCAGCGAGCATCGGCCCGCCGCGAGTCGTGAAGAGACCGCGGCGCAGCGAGGAGATCACGTGCAGCGCGTAGGCCGCGTCGGGCTTGCGCCCGGACGCGGACAGGAGGCCCTCCTCCAGCATCCGCGCCGCGCCGTCGTAGCCCTCTTCGCCCGGCTGGAACATGAACACCACGTCGCCGGCGAGCTGATCCTTGCGCGGCGCCAGCAGTTTCGCCGCGCCCAGCAGCATAGTCGTGTGCAGATCATGACCGCAGGCGTGCATCCGCCCGTCGCCCGCGGCGAAGTCCAGCCCGGTCTCCTCCACCACCGGCAGCGCGTCCATGTCCCCGCGCAGCAGCACCGTCGGGCCCGGCCGCGAGCCGCGCAGGACCGCGGTGACCGAGCTGAGCCCGGTACCCGTCGACACGTCCAGGCCCAGTCCGTCCAATTCGGACAGCACGCGCTCCTGGGTGCGCGGCAGCCGCAATCCCAGCTCCGGAACCCGGTGCAGATCATGGCGAATCCGCACCAGGTCCGGGTGCAGGGCGCGGGCGTCGTCCACCAACGCCGGCAGGGCGATCATGACAGTCCCTTCTCGCCGGAACGGGCACCGAGCACCGCGGTCCCCAGCAGCGTGATGACGGCGGTACCGGCTGCGAACCACGGAACCGCGGGCAGGTGCCCGAACGCCGCGAGCCCCTCCGCCAGCAGCGGGAAGGTGCCGCCGAACAGCGCCACCGCGAGAGTGAACGGCACGCCCATGGCCACCACCCGCACGGCCACCGGGAAGACCTCGCTGTAGAGCACGTTCGCCACGGCCGTCGTGGGTGCGACGCCGAGGACGAGGTAGCAGGTCGCCACCGCCCACATCGGCAGCCAGCCCTGGGCGAGCGCAGTCATCAGCGGAACCGTGCTCAACGCCAGCAGCAGCGCCCCGACGCGGAACACCTTCATGCCTCCGAAACGATCGGCCAGCAGCCCGGAAACGACCATCGCGGCGATCAGCGCGAGCAGGCTCGGGATCATCTCCAGGTTGGACGCCGCGGAATGCGCGACGCCGACCTGCGCGGCGTACTCCGGGAGGTAGACGGTCCCGAAGTAGACGCCGACGGTGGTGCCGGTGGTCATCAGGAACACCGCGAGCATGCCCCGGGCGTGATCGAACAGCTTCGGCCGCGGCGCTGCAGCACGCCTGCCCGCCTCGAACTCCTCGCTCTCGGCGGCCGTGCTGCGCACCCAGAAAGCCAGGACGCCGAAGAGGGCCGCGACGACGAAGCCGATCCGCCAGCCGCCGTCGACGACCCCCTGCTCGCCCAGCACGAGCAGCAGCGCGCCGACGACGGCGAAGCAGAGGATGTTGCCGATGAACGCGCCGCAATAGGAGAGGCCGCTGTAGAGGAACCTGCGCTGCTGCGGCGCGGTTTCGGTGATGTAGGCCGCGACGCTCGGGTTCTCCCCGCCCATCGCGATCCCTTGCAGGGCGCGCAGCAGGACCAGGACCACCGGAGCCGCGACCCCGATCGTCGCCGCGGTGGGCAGCGCCGCGATCAGCAGGCTGCCCAGGCAGATCGTGCCCATGCTGACGATCAGCGCGAACCGGCGGCCGCGCACGTCGGCGATCCGGCCGAGCAGGTAGCTGCCCATCGGGCGGACCACGAATCCCACCGCGAAGCCCGCATAGGCCGCGAGCAGCTTGGTCAGCTCGTCGTCCCCGGCGAACATCTGCGATGCGAAGTACGGCGCCAGAATCGCGTAGATCGTCCAGTCGAACGACTCGACGATCCCGCCGACCGTTCCGGCGATCAGTTCGCGACGCCCCTTCGGGGAAACCGCCGCTCGCCCTGGCCGCGCTGCCAGGGCCCCATCCACCTGCGCCAACACTCACCTCCGAGGTGTGTTCGTGCCGAGCAGAGTGCGAGCCGGTGTAGCTCCCGGAAAGGAACCTGCGCGAGAATGCAGGAAAAAGCGCGAGGGTTGGAGGGCGATGCAGGAAAAGGATCGAGAGTTGGACGAGCTGGACCGCTCGATCCTGCACGCGCTGCAGATCTCACCCCGCGCCTCGTGGACCGAGGTGGGCCGGGTGCTGGACGTGGACGCGGTCACCGCGGCGCGGCGCTGGGATCGGCTGCGCAGCACCGGCCGGGCCTGGACGACCTGCTATCCCGGGGTCCGGCTGATCGACGCGATCTTCACGGCTTACGTCGAGGTCGACGTGCAGTCCGGCCGGGCGATGGAGGTGGCCCGGACGCTGGCGACCTACCCGCAGGTGGCCACGGTCGAACACCTGGCGGGAGGCCGGGACCTGCTGATCATGGTGTTGGTCCAGGACCTCGGCGCGCTGTCGGAGCTGGTGTCCGAGCGCATCTCCGCGCTGCCCGGCGTCGCCCGCACCCGCGCCGCGCTGGGCACCCGGGTGTTCACCGAAGGCTCCCGGTGGCGGCTGCGCAGCCTCACCGCCGCCCAGCAGCGGCAGCTGGCCCGGCCGGCCGCCGACCGGCCGCGCGCCGAGCTCGACGAGCACGACCACCGGCTGATCACCGCCCTGTCCCGGGACGCCCGGGCGCCCGCGGTCGAGCTGGCCCGGGAGACCGGGCTGAGCGCGCCGAACGTCCGCCGCCGCATCGCCGGGCTGGCGCACCACGGCGACGCCGTGCTGCGGTGCGAGGTCGCCCGCGGCCTCACCGGCTGGCCGATCGCGGCGACCCTCTGGGCCAGCGTGCCGCCCGGCGAGCTCGACAAGGTCGTGCAGGGCCTGAGCGCCCTGCCCGAACTGCGGATGTGCTCATCGGTCACGGGCCCGCACAACCTGCTGTTCACGCTGTGGCTGAAGTCCGTGGCCGACCTGGCGCGCCTGGAAGCGCTGCTGGCCGACCGCCTGCCCCAGCTGCACCTCGTGGACCGGGCGGTGACGCTGCGCATGGTGAAGCTGATGGGCAGGCTGCTCGACGAGGACGGCCACGAGTCCGGCTGCGTCCCGATCAACCCGTGGTCCCCGCCGAAGCAGCTGCCGGACCCCCGCAGGTAATGGCGGCACCGAATCGGCACCGCCCCTGCGGGTCAGTTGCCCGACTGCTGGCGTTGCACCGCCAGCGCCGCGTATGCGACGGCTCCGTCGCCGAGGACTGCGTCGTCGAATCGGGCTCGGGGCGAGTGGTTGTTCGGCGCGTTCGCCACATCGAGGTCGTCCGGGCAGGCGCCGAGGGCGATCATCGCGCCCGGCACCTCGTCGAGCACCCGGGAGAAGTCCTCGGAACCGGCGACCGGGTTGGGCGCCGGGGCGAAGCGCTCCTCGCCGTGCAACTCGCGCAGGGTGTCGGTCACGAACGACGTCTCGGCCACGTCGTTGACCGTTACCGGGTACAACTCGACGAACTCCGCGTCCAGCTCGGCTCCGTGCGCGGCCGCGATGCCTTCGCACACCTGGATCGAGCCGTCCTTGACCACCGCCTGCGCCTGCGGCGAGAACGACCGGACCGTCGCGGCGAAGGTCACCTCGTCGGGGATGACGTTCTCCTGGGTACCGCCGTGGATCATGCCCACCGTCAGCACCACCGGGTCGAAGATGTCGAACCGCCGGGTCACGAACGACTGGAGCGCGGTGACCATTTCGCACGCCACCGGCACCGGGTCCACCGCCCGGAACGGCGCCGAACCGTGCCCGCCGCGCCCGCGGACGGTCACCCGCAACCGGCTCGACGCCGAGAGCATCGGCCCGCCGCGAGTCGTGAACACCCCGCGCTTGATCCACGACGACATCACGTGCAGGGCGTAGGCCGCGTCGGGCTTGCGGCCGTTGGCGTCGAGCAGCCCCTCTTCGATCATCCGCGCCGCGCCGTCGTAGCCCTCCTCCCCCGGCTGGAACATGAACACCACATCGCCTGAGAGCTGATCCCGGCGCGGGGCGAGCAGTTTCGCCGCGCCGAGCAGCATCGTGGTGTGCAGGTCGTGCCCGCAGGCGTGCATCCGCCCGTCGCCGGCGGCGAAGTCCAGCCCGGTCTCCTCCGCGACGGGCAGCGCGTCCATGTCCCCGCGCAGCAGCACCGTCGGACCGGGTCGGGCTCCGCGCAGCACCGCCGTGACGGAGCTGACCGATTCCCCGGTGGACACCTCCAGCCCCAGACCGTCCAATTCGGACAGAACCCGTTCCTGGGTGCGCGGCAGCTGCAACCCCAGCTCCGGAATCTGGTGCAGGCCGTGGCGGATCTGCACCAGATCCGGGTGCAGTGCACGGGCATCGTCGAGCAAGGTCGACAAGGAAGTCATGGCAATCCTTCTCCGAATTCAGTCCTGTTTGAACAGCGCGGTGCCCACCAGCGCGATGACGGCGACGGTGGCGGCCACCCAGGGCACCGCGGCGAGGTACCCGGCCGCGCCGAGGCCTTGGGCCAGCAGCGGGAAGGTGCCGCCGAACAACGCGATCGAGAGGGTAGACGGGACGCCCATGCACACCACCCGCACCTCGACCGGGAATCCGCGCGCGGACAGCACGTTGGCCAGCGCGATGGTCGGCGCGACGCCGAGCACCAGGTAGAGGGTCGTCACCGCCCACACCGGCAACCAGCCCTGCGCGAGCGCCGTCATCAGCGGCACCGTGCACAACGCCAGCAGCACCAACCCGATCCGGAACACCCGCATGCCGCCGAAGCGGTCCCCCAGGATCCCGAACAACGCCATCGCGGCGATCAGCAGCAGCAGGCTGGGAATCATGCTCAGGTTCGAGCTCGCGGCCGGCGCCGCACCGACCTGCGTCGCGTACTCCGGCATGTAGGTCGTGCCCAGGTAGTAGCCGACCGTCACCCCGGTGGTCATCAGGAAGACCGCGACCATGTTCCGCATGTGCCCGGCCAGCTTCGGCCGCTGCGCTTCGCGCTTGCCGCTCTCGAACTCGCCGCTCTCCGCCGCGATGCTGCGCACCCAGAACGCCAGCACGCCGAACACCGCCGCGATGACGAATCCGATCCGCCAGCCGCCGTCCATGACACCGGGCTTGCCCATCACGAGCAGCAGCACGCCCACGACCGCGAAGCACAGGATGTTGCCGATGATCACGCCGCTGTAGGACAGGGCGCTGAACAAGAACTTGCGGTTCGACGGTGCCGTCTCGCTGATGTACGCGGCCACGCTGGGCGCTTCCCCGCCCATCGCGACGCCCTGCAGCGCCCGCAGCAGCACCAGCAGCACCGGAGCCGCGACCCCGATCGACGCCGCAGTGGGCAGCAGCGCGATCAGCAGGCTGCCGAGGCAGATGGCGATCATGCTGACCATCAGCGCGAACCGGCGGCCTCGCGCGTCTGCGAGCCGCCCCAGCAGGTAGCTGCCGAAGGGCCGGACCACGAAGCTCACCGCGAAGCCCGCGTAGGCGGCCAGCAGCTTGATCAGCTCGTTGTTCCCAGCGAACATCTGCGACGCGAAGTACGGCGCCAGCACCGCGTAGATCGTCCAGTCGAAAGACTCGACGACGCCGCCCACCGTCCCGGCGAGCAGCTCCCGGCGCCCCTTCGCCGGGGCCGCCGATCTCCCTGGTCGCGTTGTCGGGGTTTCGTCCACCTGCGTCACGCTCACCTCCGAGGTGCTTTCGTTCGGAGCAGCGTGCGACCCGGCGGCAAAGATCGATAGAAACCCGCGCGAGAATGCACGGAAAAGCTCGAAGGGCAGGTCCGGATGCACGAAACGTCACTCGACGAGCTGGACCGCTCGATCCTGCACGCGCTCCAGATCTCGCCGCGCGCCACCTGGACCGAGATCGGTGGCGTGCTCGGCGTGGATTCGGCCACCGTCGGGCGGCGCTGGGAACGGCTGCACGCGGCGGGTCTCGCCTGGACGACCTGCTACCCCGGGATGCGGCTGGCCGGCTCGATCTGCATGGCCTTCATCGAGATCGACGTGCGGTCCGGCCAGCAGGTGGCGGTCGGCCGCGAGCTCGCGACCTACCCGCAGGTGATCACCGTCGAGCACATGGCGGGCGGCCGGGACCTGCTGATCACCGTGATGATCCGGGATCTCGGCGCGCTCTCCGAACTGCTGTCCGACCGCATCTCGCCGCTGCCGGGCGTCGTGCGCACCCGCGCCGCGCTGGGCACCAAGGTCTTCACCGAGGGATCCAGCTGGCGGCTCCGCGCGCTGACGCCGTCCCAGCAGCGCCGACTCGCCCGCCCGACCGCGACGGACCTGCCGCCCGCGACCGACCTCGAAGAACGCGACCGAAGGCTGATCACCGCGCTGTCCCGGAACGGCCGGGCGACCGCGGTCGAGCTCGGCCAGGAGACCGGCCTGAACGCGCCCAGCGTGCGCCGGCGGCTGGCCGGGCTGACGCACAACGGCGGCCTGTCGCTGCGCTGCGAGATCGCGCGCGACCTGACCGACTGGCCGGTCTCGGCGAGCCTGTGGGCGAGCGTGCCGCCCGGACAGCTGGACAAGGTGGTGCAAGGCCTGCGGGCGCTGCCCGAACTCCGGCTGTGCGCATCCGTCACGGGCCCGCAGAACCTGCTGTTCACGGTGTGGCTGAAGTCGGTGGCGGACGTCGGCCGCCTGGAAGCGCTACTCGGCGACCGCCTCCCCCAACTGCAGCTGGTCGACCGAGCGGTGGCGCTCCGGCAGGTCAAGCTGATGGGCAGGCTCCTGGACGGCAACGGCCACGCCGGGGGCTGCGTCCCGATCGACCCCTGGCTACCCCCGAAGTCCCTGCTTCCCGCCTAATCCCGCAAGCCGTCGCGGAGGCGCAGCGCGGACAGCGCCAGCGACAGCGACACGTACGCCGAGCGGCCGTAGAGGGGCTGGCCGATCAGCGACGTGATGCGGTGCAGGCGGTTGAGGACCGTGTTGCGGTGGCAGTGGAGGCGGACCGCCGCGTTGGCCGTCGAGCAGTTCTCCTCCAGCCACGCCGCCAGGGTGTCCAGCAGCATGTCGCGTTCCTTGACCGGCAGCTCCAGGATCGGACCCAGCTGGGACTCCAGCATCCGCTGCGCCAGGTCCGGCGACTGCACCAGCAGCGCCTCCGGATACCGCTCCTCCAGGGTCACCAGCTCCGCGGCGCCGTACGACGAGGTGCCCAGCGTGGTGAGCGCGAGCTGGTGGGCGAGCCCCACCTCCGCGAGACCGCGCACCGGCGGCGACACCGCGACCCGGCCGCGCGCCAGCGGTCGCAGCGCGTCCAGCGCGAGGTCCTTGCTCCGCTGCTCCAGCGCCACCAGGCCCACCAGCGAATCGGCGCGCACCTGCCACACGGAGCGGAAGTGCAAGGCGCTCAAGGCGTCCTGGTGCCCGCGCAGCGCGAAGCCGCCGTCGCTGGTCAGGTCGGCGACGATCGCCAGGTACCGCCCGCCGGTGGGCAGGTCGAGCTCCTTCGCGGTGCGCTGCGCGAAGGCGATGTCGCGCGCGCGACCCGCGAGCAGGTCCTCGACCATGGCGTGGCGCCGCTGGTCGTCGCGGCGCAGCCGCTCCAGCTCGGTGTTGCGGTAGGACGTCGACAGCGTCGAGGACAGGCCGTCGATGACCGTCCAGATCGACGTCGCGACGCCCAGCACCGAGTCGGGGTCGGCGCCGTCCTGGTGCGCCTGGTCGACCAGCGCCTCCCAGGCGATCCGGCCGCCCAGCCGGAACGTCCGCAGCATCACCTCCAGCGGCACGCCCTGCTCGGCGCGGCGGCGGCCGATCGCGGCCGCCACGTCGTCGCCGTCCGGCCCGGCGACCTCGCCGCTGAGGATCTGCAGGATGCGTTCGAGGTACTGCCGGCAGCCCTCCCAGAGGTCCTCCTTGGGAACGGGGCTGTAGTCGGTCCACTCCGGGTTGTCGGTGAAGATCGCGGCCATCAACCGCTCGGTGAGAGCGGGCACGTCGGCGAGGCGAGCCCGGGCCAGCGCGTGGGTGACTTCGGCGGCGGAGCCGGCAGGATCTGCTACCACACCCAGGAACGATACCGGCCACCCGTTGCCCGGCCTCACCGCTCGATTCTCAGTAGTCCCTCCTGCGCGACCGTCGCCACGTGGCGGCCGGAACGGTCGAAGACGTTGCCGCGTCCAAGCACCCGACCGCCCGCCGCAACCGGGCAGTCCTGGTCGTAGAGCAGCCACTCGTCGGCGCGGAGGTCTTCGTGGAACCACATCGCGTGATCCAGACTGGCCAGCTGCAGCCCCTTGGCGTGCCGGTCGACGCCGTGCAGCAGGAACACCGGCTCCAGCAAGGTCATGTCCGAGGCGTAGGCCAGCGCGCAGGCGTGCAGCAGCGGATCGTCCGGCAGCTTCTCCGGGGCGCGCATCCACACCAGGTGCCGGGAGGCGTCGCTCGGCTCGACCGGCGGCGGGTACGGCGGGTCGTCGACGTGGCGGAGCTCGATCGCGCGGGGCTTGCGCCACCAGTCCGGGACCGGCACGTCGGAGTCGGCGAAGCGCTCGTGCAGCGGCAGCAGCTCCTCGGGCTCGGTGGCCCGCGGGAATTCCGCCTGGTGCCGCACGCCGTCGCGGCCGCGCTGGAAGGAGACCAGCGCGGTGAAAACCTCGACGCCGTCCTGGCGGGCGATCACCCGCCGCGCCGAGGTGGCCCCGCCGTCCCGGATTCTGTCCACTGTGTACTCGACGAGGTCGGTCGGGTCCGCGGGCCGGACGAACAGCGCGTGCATCGAGTGCACCGGCCGGTCGTCGGCGACCGTGCGCCCCGCCGCGGCGATCGACTGGGCGAGCAGCAGCCCGCCGAACAGGCGGAGCTTCGGCATCGGCTGGGTGCGGCCGAGGAACCGGTCGGCGTCCGGCTCGGCCAGGTCGAGCAGGTCCTGCAAGCGGGGTACGTCCATGACTCGAATCAACTACGCACAACTGGTGGTATCAAGTTGCACGTGACAGGCGACACAACCGGCGGATCAGGGGCGGCCGAACGGTGATCGAGGCTGCGATGCGCGCACGCTCCCCCCGGCTTCCCGACGAGCTGGCCGGCCGGCTGCGGGAAGGGATCATGACGGGCCGGCTGCGGCAGGGCGATCACCTGCACCTGGAGCGGCTCGCCGAGCAGCTCGGCGTCAGCGTCACACCGGTCCGGGAGGCGCTGCTGGCCCTGCGCGGCGAGGGCTTCGTCGACCTCGAACCGCGCCGCGGGTTCACGGTGGCACCGCTGAGCCGGCAGGACTTCGAGGACGCGCACCGGCTGCAGGCCACCATCGCTGGCGAGCTCGCGGCCCGCGCCGCGCGCCAGATCGACGCCGAGCGGCTCGCCGAACTCGGTGCCCTGCTGGAGGAAATCCAGATGGCGAGCCAGTTCGCGCTGCTCGACATGGGCGAGCCGGTGACCCGCTTCCACGCCGTGATCTGCCGGGCCGCCGAGTCGCCGAAGCTGGCCTGGTTCCTCGGCATCGCGGTGCGCTACACGCCGCGCAACACCACCGCAGACGTGCCGGGCTGGCGGGAGATCGCGGTGGCCGACCACCAGAACCTGCTCACCTCGCTGCGCCACCGGGACCCCGCCGGCGCCCGCGCCGCGATGCACCAGCACATCACCCATACCGGACAGTTACTGATCCATCACCTGCAGCAACTGGGCTTGTGGTCGGAGGCGCCCGAAAACCCATCCCCACCAGGGAGTTCCGCATCACACCTGGAACATGGCGAAGGTCGCTAACGTTGGACCCCCTCGTGGCGACACCCCAGGTGAGACGCCAAACGTGGCGTTCGCCGCATTCGCCTTTTCTGTTCCTACGCGAGATTCCGGGGGCCCCAGCCATGCAGAGCAACAGCCGCACCTTCGTGTCGGTTGTCGGAACGGTGATGATGGTCGTGACGACCGTTCTGCTCGCTACGTGGAGCCCCCCGCAATCGGAAACACAGGTGAATCCGGCGGCGAACCAGGCCACGATCGTCCTGGACCACTAGGTCTCCCGGACCACGTCCTGCGGGCGCTTGTCGTTGCGCAGCCCCGAAAAGCGCGGGTGCCGCAGCTTCCCGTCGCCGGTCCACTCGGTGAACCCGACCTGCGCGACCAGCTCCGGCGCCACCCAGTGCGCGCCGGGCTCGGTCACCGGGTCGGCGAACGGTGAGCGCTCGCGGGCCAGTTCGTCCAGCCTGCCGCGCAGGTCCCGCAGCGTCCGCTCGTCGTAGCCGGTGCCGACCTTGCCCGCGTAGCGCAGCCGGGATTCCTGGTAGTAACCGACCAGCAACGCTCCGAAGCCGAACCGGGATCCCCTGGGATCGGTGTAGCCGCCGATGACGAATTCCTGGTCGGCGACGCACTTGAACTTCAGCCAGTCGCGGCTGCGCCCGCCGCGGTAGGGCTGGTCGGCGCGCTTGGCGATCAGGCCCTCCCAGCCGCGGCGGCACGCTTCGCGGAAGAACGCCTCGCCGTCGCCCGCGCGGTGCGCGCTGAACCGCAGTGGGTCGGTGAAGTCGAAGCACTCGCGCAGCAGGCGCTTCCGGGAGCGCAGCGACAGCCTCGTCAGGTCGACGCCGCCGAAGGCGATCAGGTCGAACACGTAGTAGTGGACCGCGACGCCGGTGCGGCGGGCCGCCCGCGGATCGGTGAGGTTGAGGCGCTTCTGCAGCCGCGCGAAGCTCGTCCGGTCGCCCTCGAAGGCGACCATCTCGCCGTCCAGCACGAACCGGCCGGCGCCCTGCGCGGCGAGCGCGTCGATGATCTCCGGGTAGGAGGCGTCGACGCGCTTGTGGTTGCGCGACCACAGCACCGGCCGGCCGCCGTCGCAACCGGCGATCACCCGCGCACCGTCGAGCTTGCGCTCGAAGATCCAGTCCGGATCGGAGAACCGGTGGTGGGTCAGCGTCGCCAGGGCCGGCTCGTGCCAGGTCCCGTCGGGCCAGGACCTCAGCAGGCCGCGTTCGGCATCGTCCAGGAGGCGCAGCGGATCGTTCATCGTTTGCGGAATACCCGCCGAATTCGTCGGCGCAAACCGGTTCAGCTGAGAGCCGGCTGTGAACGGCCTGTGAGTTGGACCCCGCGAGAGTTCCCAATCGGGTTAATGCGCGAAACTGGACGCGCCGTCCTCACCCGCAATACCAGCGGGCCCGACCGCCGAAGGTGAAAAGCACGCGATGTCGAAGAACCAGAATCCCGTGACCGCGAAGAGCGGGCTGTCCACGAACGTCATCCTCACCATCGTGGTGGTGGTCGTCGCCGTCGTGGTGATCGGAGGCGTGCTGCTGTTCAACCGCAGCGGTTCGGAGGACAACGCGTCCAGCACTCCCGCGGTGGCGGCCGAGATCCTGCGCAAGCCCGACAGCCACGTGCTGACCTCCGCGCCGGACAACAAGGTCACCGTGGTCGAGTTCCTCGACTACCAGTGCCCGGGCTGCCACTCGTACTACTCGGGGCTGACCAAGCAGGTCGAGAAGGACTACGCGGGCAAGATCACCTTCATCACGCGCAACTTCCCGCTCGGCATGCACCCGCTGGCGAGGCCGGCCGCGCAGGCCGCCGAGGCCGCCGGGGTGCAGGGCAAGTACAAGGAGATGTACCACGCCCTCTACGACAACTACGACGCGTGGGCGGTGGCGCCCGACGGCCAGAACATCAGCACCGACGAGGCCAAGGCGCGCGGGCTGTTCGACCAGTACGCCCAGCAGCTCGGCCTCGACCTGGCCAAGTTCCACCAGGACATGAACTCGCCGCAGGTCAACGCCAAGATCGACGCCGACGTCGCCGACGGTGAGAAGGCCGGGGTGCAGGGCACGCCGACGATCTTCATCAACGGCAAGGAGTTCGACGCGGGCAACATCCAGACCTTCCAGCAGCTCAACGACGCCTTCCGCGGCGAGGTCGACAAGGAGCTCGCGAAGTGACCGCCGCCCACGCCGTCGAGCCGGCCCCCGCCGAGCGATCGCACCCTGACGGCGCGCCGCGCGGCCTGGGCTGGCTGTACGTCGTGGGCGGCCTCGTCGGCTTCGTGGGATCGTTCGCGCTGATCCTGGAGAAGCTGCAGAAGCTGGCGAACCCCGGCTACGTGCCGACCTGCAGCATCAACCCGATCATCTCGTGCGGTTCGGTGATGGACAGCGCCCAGGCGGCGGTGCTCGGCTTCCCGAACCCGCTGATCGGGGTGGCGTCGTTCCCGGTGGTGGTCACCGCCGGGGTCGCGGTGCTGGCCGGGTTCCGGCCGCCGCGCTGGTTCTGGCTGGGCATGCAGCTCGGCACCACGCTGGCGGTCGGCTTCATCCACTGGCTGGTGGTGCAGAGCCTCTACGAGATCGGCGCGCTGTGCCCGTACTGCATGGTCGTGTGGGTCGTGACCATCCCGCTGTTCTGGTACACGACGCTGCACAACCTCGAGGCGGGCAACCTCGGCGGCGGCAAATCCATCGGCGTGGCGCTGCGCCGGTTCCACAGCGTGGTGCTCGCGGTGTGGTATCTGGTCATCGTGGTCCTGATCCTGCAGCGGTTCTGGGACTACTGGACCACCCTGGTGTAACCGGCGGGCCGTCCGTTTGTTCGGTCCGGGCCTCGGGTACCAGGTGACTGTGAGTGAGGTGTGCGCCGCACCGACCGAGACGAGGTGGCCCGGGATGAGCGTGGAACGCGAGCTCGCGCACGTCGAGCCGGAGACAGCCGCGGCGAATCTGGTCGAGGTCCGCATCGCGGCCGAGCCCGCCCAGCTGGCGGTCATGCGGGCCGTCGTAGGTGATCTCGCGATGCGCGCCGACTACGACGTCGACACCATCGCCGACCTGCGGTTGGCCGTGGACGAAGCGTGCTCGTCGCTGGTCCGGCTGGCCGCCCCGGCCGCGACGCTCGTCTGCCGGTTCCGCCTCGCCGGCGACCGGCTGTCGGTCAGCGCCGAGGTCATCAGCGACGATGCGTTCGGGCCCCGCAAGGACACCTTCAGCTGGCGCGTGCTGAGCGCGTTGGCCGACGTTGTGTCAACCTCGGTCGAGTCGGATCCGGCTGCCAACGGCAGCCACCTGGTGCGGATCGAGTTGACCAAGGGACGGACGGCCCACGTGTGAAACGAGCGGACTCCAAGCCGACGGCACACTCGCGCAACGAGCGCTACGACCGGCTGGCGCCGCTGTTTCGCGAGCTCGCGAAGCTGGGCAAGGAGGACCCGCGCCGCAGCGCGCTCCGCGAAACGCTGGTGACCGAGCACCTGCCGGTGGCCGAGCACATCGCCCGCCGCTTCAGCCATCGCGGCGAGTCGCAGGAGGACCTCGCCCAGGTCGCCACGCTGGGGCTGATCAACGCGGTGGACCGCTTCGACCCGGAGCGCGGCGTGGACTTCCTGTCCTACGCGGTGCCGACGATCATGGGCGAGGTGCGCAGGCACTTCCGGGACACCGGCTGGGCGGTGCGGATGCCGCGCCGGCTGCAGGAGCTGCACCTGTCGGTGTCGGCGGCGATCGCCCGGCTGTCGCAGGAGCTGGGCCGCGCGCCGACGCCGAGCGAGCTGGCGAAGCACCTCGGGATCGGCACCGACGACGTCTACCGAGGCCTGGAGGCGGGCAATGCCTACCGCAGCGCCTCGCTCGACGAGTTGCTGACCGACACCGACGAGATCCCGCTCGGCGACGCCATCGGCTCCGACGACGCCGAACTGGCCGAGGTGGAGAACCGCGAGATGGTCCGGCCGCTCCTGCAGGACCTACCGGACCGGGAGCGCCGCATCCTGGTGATGCGCTTCTTCCGCGGCATGACCCAGACGCAGATCGCCGAGCAGATCGGCATCTCGCAGATGCACGTCTCCCGCCTGCTGGCGCGAACCCTCGGCTTCCTCCGGCAACGCCTGGAGGAAGACCAACCGGCCGAAACCGCCGCCGAGCAGTAGCCGGATCCGGAAGTGGGGAAGCCGCCCGGGACCCGTCGGGGGTTTCGGGTCCCGGGCGGCTGCTCGGGGGGCACTACAGGGAGATGCCGCGTTCCTTCAGCCAGGGCAGCGGGTTGATCTTGGTGCCGCCCTCGTGGACCTCGAAGTGCAGGTGCGGGCCGGTGGACTGGCCGCGGTTGCCCATCGTGGCGATCTTGTCACCGGCATCGACCTGCTGGCCGACGCTGACGTCGATGGTGTTGATGTGCCCGTAGACGGTGATCGTGCCGTCGTTGTGCTGCACCCGGATCCACAGGCCGAAGCCGCTGGCCGGGCCGGCCTCGATGATCTTGCCCGCGGCCACCGAGCGGATCGGGGTGCCGATGCTGTTGGCGATGTCGACGCCCCGGTGACTGGTGCCCCAGCGGGCGCCGAAGCCGGAGGTGAAGGTGCCTTCGGCGGGCTTGACGAAGCTGCGCGCCTTCCGCTGCCGCTCCTCCTCGGCGCGCTTGGCCTCGGCGGCGGCCCGCTCGGCCTCCGCGCGGGCGGCCTCGCGCTCGTGCTCGATCGCCTCGCTCTTGTCGATCTTCTCGCCCTCCTCGGCCGAGTCGATCGGGGACTCGGCGGCGAGCAGCCGGACCGCGGCGGGGCTCTCGGCGGTCCCGGTGACGGCGAGGCTCAGGTTCTTCGAACCGACGAGCCGCTTCACGGGCTGGTCGACCTCGGAGTCGGCGCTGGCGACCATCGGCTGCCCCACCGCGGCGAAGGCGCCGCCGGCGACGACGGCCGCGACGACCTTGCTGCGAACCGGGAGGGCGGCCTTCGGGGGATCGCCGTCCTCCTTGCGGTGCTTGCCCATCTTCACCTTCCGTCTCGGGGGGATCCGGTCGCTGCCCCGCCGGGGGATTGCGGGGTGGCCGCCTCTTCGGGGGATGAGGCATGCCCTGTGACCGAACCGTGACGTACGAGCCGCGAACGTAGCTGAGGGTTATCAGGAGACGCAACCATTGACCCGTTTGGCGGTAAGCATCGGCACTTACACCACTCAATCAGTAACACTGAGTGGTTCATGAAGATGACCATTCGATAACGGCCGAGCCGGAGATCGCCGATTCGGCCGAACCCGCCGGGCGCCCCACTCGAAACGATCAAGGCACCGATCGTTTCCGCTGGTCCAGAATGAAACGATCAGACCTGAATGCCGCGCACCGCCCGCAACGCCACCCCGGCACCCGCCCCGTCGAGTCCACAAAGGACACCGCGCCGCGCCGACACCTGAACTGACGCGATCACCCGATCGACAAGATCAATCGACCCCGAAAGTGGCCTTCGGCACACGAAGCGCGAAACCGCGCCGCAACCTTCCCGCAGTTTGAGAGCAGTGCCGCTCGATCGCGGGATCTGTTTCACTGTCCCGCATGACGCCCGGTGATCAGTGGCGGCTGCTCGTGCAGCGCCTCCACGTCGACCTGCTCCGCGTCACCTCCGCAGGGTGTCGGTGCGCGCGGTAGACCCGCCCGCCTCATCGCCCCACCCCGAACCGGATCTCGCCCGGCTGCGCAGCGCCGCATCGCGGCCCGTCGCGCGCCCGCCCCGGTACTCACGCACGCACCTACGGAGACATCGTGCAAGCATTCCTGATCTTCGCCATCGGCGGTTTCGTCGCGCAGCTGGTCGACGGCTCACTCGGCATGGCCTACGGGGTGACGTCCACGACGATCTTGCTCACCGCCGGCCTGACGCCGGCCCTGGCGTCGGCATCGGTGCACCTCGCCGAGCTCGGCACCTCGGTCGCCTCCGGCCTGTCGCACTGGAAGTTCGGCAACGTGGACTGGAAGGTGGTGCTCACCCTCGGCGTGCCGGGCGCCGTCGGCGCGTTCCTCGGCGCCACCGCGCTGAGCAACCTCTCCACCGAGGCCGCCGAGCCGTGGATGTCCACGATCCTGCTCGCGCTCGGCCTCTACGTGCTGCTGCGGTTCGCGATCCGCCCGATCCGGCGCCGCCAACTCACCGGCGTCAGCCCTAAGCTGCTGGCCCCGCTCGGCCTGGTGGCCGGGTTCGTGGACGCCACCGGTGGCGGCGGCTGGGGCCCGGTGGCGACGCCGACGCTGCTGAGCACCGGCAAGGTCGAGCCGCGCAAGGTGATCGGATCCGTCGACACCAGCGAGTTCCTCATCGCCGCCGCGGCGAGCCTGGGCTTCCTGACCTCGCTGTCGCACCAGGAGCTGTCCTGGACCACGGTCGGCGCGCTGCTGCTGGGTGGCGTGCTCGCCGCGCCGCTGGCGGCCTACCTGGTGCGCATCGTGCCGATGCGGCTGATCGGGGTCGGCGCCGGCGGGCTGATCGTGCTGACCAACGCCCGGACGCTGATCAAGAACTTCGAGCTGCCCGCCCCGTCGCCGGCCATCATCTACGCGGTGATCGTCGTGGCCTGGGTCGCGGCGCTGGCGTACACGGTCCGCGTGATCCGGGCGGAGCGGCGGGCGACGACCGAGGTCGACGAGCAGGCGGCCGAGCCGGTCGGGCACTGAACCGAGCCGCCTCCGGACGGTGAAGGTTTACCCACGTGCCGTATCGCCGAGATCAACCGAAGGAGTTACTGTTCGGTAGACCGTGTGGAAGCCCCCCGACACACGGTAGGCGCCCCGGGTGCGAAGTCACGCTCCGCGCCCGGGGCACCGCTCCCCGTTACCGGCCGCGATCGACGGCGGCGACCGCGGCGTTAGTGCCCAAGTGTGCCCGGCCGCGTTGGTATATTCCAGCCGCCACGCGGCGCAGTCGTGGGCGCAGTTGCAGCACCCGTCGTTCAGCGATCCGCACGCAGCGGATTCGCGGCGTGGCGCCAGTTGACGGTCGGCCGCATGGCGGCGATGTCGACCCGCTCCTGGTACTTGTCCGCCACCCGGAACAGCGACTCGATGAGCGTGTTCGACAGCAGGTGCGGCTCCAGCCCCAGCTCGACCAGGCCGGTGTGCCGGACGTTGTAGTAGTGCTCGCCCTGCTCGACCCGCGGGTTGTCCAGGTACTCGAAATCGACCGGCCCCTCGTAGCTGTTGGCCACGATCTTGGCGATCTCCCCCACCGAGTACCTCTCGGTCATCTGGTTGAACACCCGGAACTCGCCGCGGTCGGCCGGGTTCTCCGCGGCCAGCCGGATGCATTCGACGGTGTCCCGGATGTCGATCAGGCCGCGGGTCTGGCCGCCGGTGCCGTACACCGTCAGCGGGTGGCCGAGCACGGCCTGGATGACGAACCGGTTGAGCACCGTGCCGAAGATCGCGTCGTAGTCGAACCTGGTCGCCAGCCGGGCGTCGCGCGCGGTCTGCGGCGTCTCCTGGCCGTAGACGACACCCTGATTGAGGTCGGTGGCGCGCAGGCCCCAGACCCGGCACGCGAACTCGATGTTGTGGCTGTCGTGCACCTTGCTCAGGTGGTAGAACGAGCCGGGCTTCTTCGGGTACAGCATCCGGTCGGTCCGCCCGTTGTGGGTGACCTCCAGCCAGCCTTCCTCGATGTCGATGTTCGGCGTGCCGTACTCGCCCATCGTGCCCAGCTTGACCAGGTGGATGTCCGGGTCGACCTGCTGGATCGCGAACAGCACGTTGAGGTTGCCGATCACGTTGTTCTGCTGGGTGTAGACCGCGTGCCTGCGGTCGATCATCGAGTACGGCGCGGCCCGCTGTTCGGCGAAGTGCACGACGGCGTCCGGCCGGAAGTCCGCGATCATCGCCTCGGTGAACTCGCCGTCGACCAGGTCCCCGTAGTAGGACTTGATCGACTTCCCGGAGACCTCGCGCCAGGCATCGAGGCGGACCTGCATGGGCTCGATCGGCACGAGGCTGTCCACGCCCAGCTCGTGGTCGTAGCCCCGGCGGGCGTAGTTGTCCGCGACCGCGACCTCGTGACCGCGGTCGGACAAGTGCAGAGCGGTCGGCCAACCGAGGTAGCCGTCCCCTCCGAGGACGAGGATTCGCACGCCTTAACTCCTCCAGTTCACCCGTTGGATACAAACACCGCGCATGGTCTCATCTCGTGACCATTCCATGACCGACTCCCCTTTTCCTTGCCCGGCACTGAGAATTCGCTGAGCCCGGACTCGGTATGGTGCGACCTGGCCCAATCGCACCGGAACGGAGACCGCATGGCGCAGCGGACCAGCACCAGGAGCCGGTACTGGCGGCTGCTCAGCCGCTTCGCGGCCGCGTCGGTGGTGGCCACCGGGATCAGCCAACTGGTCTTCCTGCTGTCCTACTCGCTCGGCGCCACGCCGGTGGCGTCGACCGTGCTGGCGTGGCTGTCCGGCGCGATCCCGAACTTCGTGCTCAACCGGCGCACCTGGGGCGGCGGCGGGCCGGCCGCGCTGCGCGGCGAAATCCTGCGCTACGGCGCGATCTCGGTGGGCACGGCGCTGCTGGCCGCGCTCGCCACGCACCACGCCGAGTCGCTGGCGAACGTGCTGTTCCCGGACGCCCGGGCCGGGCAGGTCGCCGTCGTCTGGGGCGCGTTCGTCGCGACCTACGCGGTGATGTTCGTGGTCAAGTTCTTCCTGATCGACCGGTTGGTGTTCCGGCGTTCCCGCCACCAGGTGCCGAGCACGACCCGCGCGTAGCGGTAGCCGTAGCGGAAGCTGCCGCCCTTCTTGCTCGCCCCGGCCGTGCGCGGCAGCATCCGCATCGGCTGCTCCAGCACCCGGTAGCCGCGGCTGAGCACGCCGACCAGCAGCTCGGACGACTGGTACTGCGGCTGCTCCAGGGTCACCGAGTTGGGCACCTCGGCCCGCATGCTGCGGAACCCGAACGACGTGTCCGTGATGTGCTGCCCGGTCAGCGCGGTGACCAGCCAGGCGAACACGTAGGTGCCGACGCGGCGGACCAGCGCCGGCCGCTCGTTGCTGCCCAGCCTGCGGGATCCCGTGACGAAGTCGGCGCGGTCGTCGATCAGCGGGTGCAGCAGCTTGGGCAGCTCCGCGATGTCGTACTGGCCGTCGGCGTCGGTGGTGACGATGTAGCGCGCCCCGCGCTCGGCCGCCAGGTGGTAGCCGAGCCGCAGCGCGGCGCCCTGCCCGCGGTTGGTGGGGACGACGCAGGTCTGCGCGCCGTGCTTCAGCGCGATCTTGGCGGTGTCATCGGTCGCGCCGTCGACCACCACCAGCTTGTCCACGTCCAGGCCGCAGCTGTAGGCCGGGATCCCGTCGAGTACCTCGCCGAGCGACTCCTCCTCGTTGTAGGCGGCGATCAGCACGACCACCGGCGCTAACGGCTGGTCGCCGTAGCGCGCGGCGTAGGCCTCCAGCGCCGCCCGGTCCACCTCGCTCGGGAAGGTCGTGGGCATTCTTCAACTCTCCTTCGGGGATTCGGGGCGCGCGATCAGGGCGGTCACGCCGAGCGCACCCGCGAGCGGGATCAGGATCAAGCCGGGCAACTGGTAGCGCCAGGAGAACTCCATCGCCGCGGCGGTGCCCAGCACGGTGGTCGCCAATCCGGCGGGCAGCAGGCACACCGCCCGCAGACCGGAGCCGCGGGCCCGGCCGACGCCGAGCACCGCGAGCGCCGAGATCACCAGCGCGCCGCCCAGGACGATGCCCGGCGTGTAACCGCCGCCGAGCTGGTAGGCGCGCAGGAATCCGGCCAGCGCCGGGTCGACCGAGTACGTGCCGTCGCCGTAGAGCTCCGTCCACTCCGCGACGTACCAGTCGGGGGCGAACATCGGGTAGACCGGCTGGAACTGCCAGCGGTCCAGCGGCACGTCGCCGGGGGTCTGGGTGCGGGTCGGGGCGAATCCCTTGAGGAAGTCGCCGGCCATCCCGCCGAGCACGTCCAGCGGCTGGTGCAGCAGCACCTTGCGGGTGAGCGAGCCCTGCGCGGCGGCGACGTCCATGTCCGCAGGCAGGAACTTCTCGACGTTCTCCTGGACGTTCCAGAAGTGGATGTAGAAGTCGATCCCGTTGGCGGCGCGGCGTTCCAGCGGCTCGTTCGGGCAGACGAGCTTCTCCTCGACCGTCAGGTCCAGGTCCTCGCACTCGGCGACCGCCGCGGCGCGGCCGTACAGCGCACCGCCCCCGGAGCCGCCGAGGCCCAGCGAACCCGTCCACGTCAGGTGGTACAGCGAGTAGCCGAACACGCCGGCCGCGAACCCGCCGACGAGCGCGCCGGCGGCGATCAGCCGCCGCGGCCAGCCCTCGCGCGGCCGCCAACCGGTGGCCAGCAGCACGAACACCGCGGCGGGAACCACCAGCGTCACGCCGACGACGCGCACCATCACCGCCGCGGCGAGCACGATCCCGGCCAGCGCGGCGAGCCTCGGTCCGGGCGCGCCCCACCAGGTCAGCACGTAGATCGCGGCCAGCAGCAGCACCTGGAACAGCAGATCGGACATGATGTTCTGCTCGATCTGCAGCTGGTAGGCGTCCAGCAGCACGGGCGCGGCGGCCAGCGCCGCGAGCCACGTCCTGGCCCCGAAACGCCGCAGCAGCGCGTAAATCCCGATGCCGAGCCCGAGGCCGAGCAGGTGCTGCACCACGACCACGAAGGTCAGGCCGCCGATCGCCAGCAGCGGCCACAGGAACAGCTCGTAACCGATCGGGTTGATGCCGCCCGGGAAGAACGCCCCGACGTCGTCGAGGTAGCGGAACGAGTCGATGTAGAGCAGCGCGGGCCGGTAGGCCAGCTGCACGACGATGCGCAGGGCCAGCCCGGCGAGCAGGAACAGCGCCAGCAACCAGTGCCGGCGGAGGGCGCGCGCGAGCGCCGCGCTCATCGCGCCCCGCGGAAGTCCGCCCAGACCGTGCGCAGACCCTCGGTGAGCTCGACGCTCGGGCGGTAGCCGAGCTCCCGCTGCGCCTTGGACACGTCCACGATCACCGCGGGCATCTCGCCGTTCTTGGCCGGCACGTGGGTGACCGGCACGTCCTCGCCGGTGGCCGCGCGGACCGCGTCGATGAGCTCCAGCACCGAGATCGAGCGCCCCGAACCGATCACCACGGTGCCGGTGTACTGCTCGTCCCACGCCGCGAGCACGCCCTGCACGACGTCGTCGACGTGCACGAAGTCCCGCGACTGCGAGCCGTCGCCGTACACCTCGACGCCGCTGCCGGCCGCGGCCGCGCGCATCAGCCGCGGGATGAAGCTGTCCTTGTGCCCCATGCCGGGCCCGTAGATGTTGGTGAAGCGCAGCGCGCAGGTGGCCAGCCCGTACGCCCCGGCGTAGCCGGAGAGCAGCATCTCGCACGCCGCTTTGGTGGCGCCGTAGGGCGTGAGCGGGCGCAGCGGCAGCGCCTCGGAGATGGTGCCGCGGCCGATGTCGCCGACCACCGCGTTGGTGGAGGCGAGCAGGAACCGCCCGATGCCGCGGATCCGGGCCAGTTCCAGGAGTTCCTGGGTGACCGCGACGTTGCTGGCGTAGGTCTCGGCGGGCTGGTCCACCGAGCGGAGCACCGAGGTGATCGCGGCCAGGTGGACGATCCCCGCCGTGCCGGCCGGGACCGCCGCCTCCCGCACCGCCGGATCCCGCAGATCGCCGTCGACGTGGGTCAGCAGCTCGCTGCGCAACTCGGCGGGCGGGTCCTGCAGGCCGACGGTGGTGACCGGCGTGCCGCGCTCCAGGAAGGCACGAACCACGGCTCTGCCGACGAAACCGGTGCCACCGGTCACGACGACGCGATCGGCCTGGGCAGTGTCTGCTTCGGGAGTAGTGGCGCTGCTTGGCACGCGCCCGACTCTAACCGCCGCCGAATTCGCCCCGGTTCACACCCTTCCCACTACTGGGCCAGGAATTCCCGGAGCCCGTTCAGCCCGGTCCGGTAGACGCCGTGCGCGAAGGTCTTGTCCATCTTCTCCTCGTCTGCGGCGTCGGAGTCCCAGTACGAGTACCACTCGACGAAGCTGTGCCCGGTGTCGGTGATCGGCGCGACCCGGATCGTAGAGCGGTAGCTGCGCACCGGGAACGGGCTTTCCACGAAGTCGTAGGTGTAGCTGCGCTCGACGTCGTCCAGCGACACCAGCCGTTCCCGGACCACGCCGCCGTCGGCGAGCGTCAGGTGCCGGACGCAGCCCACCGCGTCGGCGACGCCGCCGCCCTCGATCTCGCTGCCTTCGATCGCCGCGTGCCACCGCGGCAAGCCGTCGAAGTCGCGCACCACCTGCCACACCTGCTCGGCAGACGCCTCGATCACCGCGCTCGTGTAGGACTTCGCCACCGTTTCCTCCCAGTCCGTGTTTGTAAGCGGCGCAGCCGCTTAGCCCACCCTCGCAGCTTGCACCGCCGCGGGTTCTCAGAGGTCTTCTCACGAGGACAGCCCCGACGTGGTGAATTGGCATTCATGATGTCGGGGATCCCACAGCGAGAGGGCCTCTGAGGTTCCGCTACTCGCACCGCGAAGCAAGCCAACTACTTCCTATTTTCTCAGTTGTGTGAAGGCTTTCGTCCGTTCGGTCAGTGCTTGTTCGGTCGGCAGCCGCTCCATGCTGCTCGCGCCGTAGAAGCCGTGGCAGCGCTTGGTCCGGGACAGCACGTACCCGGCGTCTTCCGGTGTCGAGATCGGCCCGCCGTGGCAGAGCACCAGCACGTCGTCGCGCACTTCGGCCGCCGCCTGCGACCACTCGTCGATCAGGGCCACGCACTCGTCCAGCGGCTTGGCCGTCTCGGCGCCGATCGCGCCGCCGGTCGTCAGCCCCAGGTGGCACACGATGATGTCCGCGCCCGCCTCGGTCATCGCCCGCGCGTCGGCGCTGGAGAACACGTACGGCGTGGTCAGCAGGTCGGCCTCGCGCGCGGCGGCGACGAGCTCGACCTCCAAGTCGTAGCCCATGCCGGTCTCCTCCAGGTTCGCCCGGAAGGTGCCATCGATGAGCCCGACGGTCGGGAAGTTCTGGATCCCGGCGAACCCGAGGTCGCGCAGCTCGCCGAGGAACCGGTCGCGCAGCATGAACGGGTCGGTGCCGTTGACGCCGGCCAGCACCGGGGTGTGCCGCACCACCGGCAGCACCTCGCGGGCCATCTCGACCACGATGTCGTTGGCGTTGCCGTAGGCCAGCAGGCCGGCCAGCGAGCCGCGCCCGGCCATCCGGTAGCGGCCGGAGTTGTAGATGACGATCAGGTCGATCCCGCCGGCCTCCTCGCACTTGGCGGACAGGCCGGTGCCCGCGCCGCCACCGACGATCGGCTCGCCGCGCTCGACCTTGGCGCGGAACCGGCTCATCAGTCCGGCCCGGTCGAATCGGCTCATGCTCTCTCCTACCTGGTTCTCTCGGCAGATCCGGCGACTTCCCGGAACGCCGCGACCAGCGCGGCGGCGAACTCCGGATCGTTGACGTTGTGCGGCACCCGCTCGACCCGCCGGTCCCCGGTCTGCCGCACCTGGCCCTCCAGCGTCTCGAACAGCGCCGCGTCCGCCTCGGGGTCGTGGAAGGGCTGTCCTGGTGCGTCCAACATGGACACTCCACCGACCGGGAGGAGGAAGCGCACGGGGCCGTCGCAGGCGTTGAGCTTGGCGGCGATGAACTCGGCGATGCGCCGGCATTCCGCCGCGGACGTGCGCATCAGCGTGACCTGCGGGTTGTGCACGTAGAGGGTGCGGTCCCGGTACTGCGCCGGAACCGTGTCCAGCGCGCCGAAGTTCACCATGTCCAGGGCGCCGCAGGAGCCGACGTAGGGCACCCCGGTGCGGGCGATGGCGTCCAGCCGCTGCTCCCCCGCGCTCATCACGCCGCCGGCGATCAGGTCGCACACCTCGGTGGTGGTGATGTCCGCGACGGCGCGGATCAGGCCGTCGTCGACGAGCTTCTCCATGGCGCGACCGCCGGTTCCGGTCGCGTGGAACACCAGCGGGTCGTAGTCGGCGGTCAGCTGCTCGGCCACCGCCGTCACGCACGGCGTGGTGACGCCGAACATGGACAGCCCGACGGCGGGCTTGTCCTCGACCGCGGGCACCGGGCGCGTCACGGCGCCCAGCAGCGCGTGCGCGGCGTTCCCCAGCACCTGGCGGGAAATCCGGTTCAGCCCGGCGACATCGGTGACCGACGGGAACATCGCGATGTCGGTGGCGTCCACATAGGCCGAAACGTCGCCGGAGGCCACTGTGGACACCATGACCTTGGGCACGCCGACCGGCAGCGCGCGCATCGCGGGCGTGATCAGCGCGGTGCCGCCCGAGCCGCCGAGCCCGATGATCCCGGCGACGTCCCGCGCGGCCAGGAACCGCTCGAACGCCACGGCCATCGCGGCGACGGCCGAGCCCCGATCGCCGGTGAACACCGCGCCGGGCCCGCCCGGGTGGTGCGCGGCGACCTCGGCGGCCGGCACGTCCGCGTCGGAATTCCCGCCGGTGGTGGACAGGTCCACGGTGACCACGGGATGCCCGCCTGCGACCAGCGCGGCGACGTAGTGCAGCTCGGCGCCCTTGGTGTCGAAGGTCCCGACGACGTACGCGCTGCCCATTGGCCCTCCGCGGCTCGGAATCGAGTCAACCCCGCGAAACTCTACTGGCGGTGCCGCCCTCGCACAGTCGGCAGATCAGGCGACTACTGCTCCAGCCGCTTCTGCGCCTCGGCCAGGTTCCTGGTGACCTTCTCGATCGCCCGCTCGAAGCCGTCGCTGAGCTTGTCCAGCTCCGTCTCGAACGCCTGCATCGTGCGATCCGGCTTCCCGTTGACGTCGTCGAGGGCGGCGTTGACCGCCTCCCGAACGGCGGCCGCGATGGCCTCGACCCCGCTGCCCAGCAGCCGCGGCTCCAGGTGCAGCTCGTCGACCTTTCCGTCGGCACCGACGGTCACCCGTACGGCGCCCCCGGCAGCACTTCCCTCGCCACGGACGTCGTCCGCCATCACGTGCCCTCCCAAGTCCGAACCTTCCACGACCATCTCACAAGCCCCATGCACCGCATGCCTACACACAGTAGCGAGTCCGATGAAACAGCCCCCGGTGCGGACACCGGGGGCTGTCGTCAGGGCAATCGGTCAGTGGCTCTTGCCGTCCTTGCCGAAGAACTTGTTCTTGACCTGGTCGATCTTCTCCTTGTTCTTCGGGTCGGAGGCGTACTTCTTGGCCTGGTCGATCACCTTGCGGCCCTGCGGGCTGCTGGCGAAATCGGCGACCTTCTTGAACAGAGACATCGTCGCTCCCGGCGGTTCGGAGTCACGGCTACCACCAGGCTACCGACAAATCGGTCATGAATCAGCCGAGCACGCCGCTGATGGATGCGTGACCCTTCAGCAGGTTCCGCGCCACGGTACGACGCTGGATCTCGTCGGTGCCCTCGAAGATGCGCAGCAGCCGCAGGTCGCGGTACCAGCGCTCGACCGGCAGCTCCTTGGTGTAGCCCATGCCGCCGTGCATCTGCAGGACCCGGTCCACGATCTCGTTGGCGCGGGTGGCGCCGAAGAGCTTGGCCACCGACTGCGCGTGGCGGGAGTCCATGCCCTGGTCGACCTGCCAGGCCGCCTGCAGCACGAGCCAGCGCAGCGCCTCGATCTCCACCGCGGAGTCGGCGATCATCCACTGGATGGCCTGGCGCTCGGCGATCGGCTTGCCGAAGGTCTCGCGGGTCTTGGCGTATTCCATGCCCATCTCGACGAGCCGCTCGCAGGCGCCGAGGGCGTGCGCGGGCAGCAGGTAGCGGCCGCGGCCGATCCACTGCATGGCGAGCTTGAAGCCCTGGCCGACCTCGCCGAGCACGTTGTGCTCCGGGACCCGCACGTTGTCGAACACCAGCGCGGCGGGCTGCCGCTCCCACGGGCCCATGATGTCGATCGGCTCGGACTTCCAGCCCGCGTCGCGGTCGGCCAGGAAGCAGGTGACGCCTCCGTTGGCGCCCTTCTCCCGGTCGGTGACGGCGAAGACCATCACGAAGTCGGCGTCGATGCCGCCGGTGATGAAGGTCTTCTCGCCGTTGATGACCCACTCGTCGCCGTCCTTGACGGCGGTGGTGCGCAGGTTCTTGGCGTCCGAGCCGGCGCCGGGCTCGGTGATCGCAAAGCACGACTTGCGGGTGCCCTCGATCGTCGGGAGCAGGTAGCGCTCCTTCTGGTCGTCGTTGGCGTAGTACAGGATGTTGTCGGCGTAGCCGCCGAAGCGGAACGGCACGAAGGTGCGGCCGAGCTCGACCTCGATGAGCGCCGTCATCACCGCCGACAGGCCCATGCCGCCGTACTCCTCGGGCGTCTGCACGCCCCAGAACCCGGCCTGCTTCGCCTTGTCCTGCAGTTCCCGCTGCTCGTCCTTGGTCAGGCCGCGTTCCCCGGCGCGCTCGCGGCGCAACACCTCCTGTTCCAGCGGCACCAGTTCGCGCTGGACGAAGTTGCGCACCCAGTCGCGGATGTCGCGTTCTGTGTCGGACAGCGAGAAGTCGACCATCGCCGGATCCTTTCCTGCGGCCAGCTAACTAACGTCGTTAGTTTTGTGGCAGCCTAAGGCGGTCCCGGCGAGCGCCGCAAGGGATCCGGCGAGGAGAAGACGTGCCCAGACCGACCACCCCCCGGCTGTCGCCGGAACGCATCCGGCGGATCGGCCTGGAGATCATCGACGCCGACGGCCTCGAAGCGCTGTCCATGCGGCGGCTGGCCGAACGGCTCGGCGTCCGCGCGGCGTCGCTGTACAACCACGTGTCGACCAAGGACGAGCTGCTGCACGAGATAGCCGACGACGTGATGGCCGCGGTCGACGTCTCCGGCTTCGACGCGGGCTGGACGACCGGCCTGCGCACCTGGGCGCGCTCCTACCGGGCCGCCCTGATCGCCCACCCGAACCTGGTCCCGTTCCTGGCCTACGGCCCGGCCCGCCGGGAGAACGCGCTGCGCCGGGCGGACGCGGTGCACGGCGGCCTGACCAGGGCAGGCTGGCCGCAGCGCTACGCCACGATGATCGGCGCCTCGACGAAGTACCTGGTGGTGGGCTCGGCGATGGGCTCCTTCGGCGGCGGCTTCCCGGACGACGCGGCGCTCTACGGCGACCGCTTCCCGCACCTGAACAAGGCCCACCTGCTCCGCGAGCACGCGGCGGAGATCGACGCCGACAGCTTCGAGCTGGCCCTGGCCGCCCTGGTCGACGGCCTGGAGAAGCAGTACGGCGAGCTCCCCGCCTGAGATCACTCACCCGCCCGGTTGACGTGGGTCACGCCGGTTCGTAGCGTCCTGTTCGCACAACCGAATACCGCGCCCACGACGTCGTGCGGGAGAGACTCCGGCCCGTTCCGGGACCGGAGCGCCGAAGGAGCAATTCTCCCCAGCAAACTCTCAGGCACCGGCACCGCACGGCACCAGGCGAACACGGAGAAAAGCAGAAGCGCCCGCTTCTCGCCCACGGTGCAAGCCGCCCCTCGCGGGCGGCGAAACTCTCAGGCCAATGACTCCGGGGAGACCGCCCAACCAGCGCAAGCCCGCGCAGGTCGAGGTCGAGGCATCCCCGATAAGGTTGGGCTCAGTGAGCTGACCGGCCCTCGACTGCCGACCGGCGCCCACCAGGAGGAGTCTCACCATGTCGTCGCCACGACAGACGCCCTTGCACCACGTGCACGAAGCCCTCGGGGCGACGTTCACCGAATTCGCCGGCTGGCGGATGCCGCTGCGCTACTCGGGCGACACCGCCGAGCACAACGCCGTGCGCACCGGCGCCGGCCTGTTCGACCTGACCCACATGGGTGAGATCCGGATCAGCGGGCCGCAGGCCGCCGAGGCGCTGGACTACGCGCTGGTCGCCAACGCGTCCGCGATCAAGCCCGGCCGCGCCCGCTACACGATGATCTGCAACGCTGCCGGCGGCGTGCTCGACGACCTGATCGTCTACCGGCTCGGCGACGAGGAGTTCCTGGTGGTGGCCAACGCGGCGAACGCCGCCGTGGTCTCCAGCGAGCTGGCCGAGCGCATCGGCGGCTTCGACGCCGAGCACCAGGACGTCTCCGACGACTACGCGCTGATCGCGGTGCAGGGCCCGAACGCGGTCGCGATCCTCGCGCCGCTGACCGACACCGACCTCGCCGAGGTCAAGTACTACGCGGGCTACCGCAGCCGGGTCGCGGGCAAGGACGTGCTGCTGGCGCGCACCGGTTACACCGGCGAGGACGGCTTCGAACTGTTCACCGAGCCCGGCGACGCCGAGGCGGTCTGGCAGGCGCTGACCGAGTCCGGCGCCGAGCACGGCCTGCAGCCCGCCGGGTTGTCCTGCCGCGACACGCTGCGGCTGGAGGCCGGCATGCCGCTGTACGGCAACGAGCTGTCCGCCGAGCTCATGCCCTTCCACGCCAACCTCGGCCGGGTGGTCAAGCTGGACAAGGCCGGCGACTTCGTCGGCAAGGACGCGCTGGCCGCCGCGGCCGAGAAGCCCACCGAGCGCACGCTGGTCGGCTTGAGCACCGAGCAGCGCCGGGCACCCCGGCACGGCTACCGCGTGCTGGACGCCGACGGCGCCGAGATCGGCGTCGTGACCAGCGGCGCCCCCTCCCCGACGCTCGGCCACCCGATCGGGATGGCCTACGTGGACCGCGACCACAGCGAACCCGGCACGCAGCTGCAGGTCGACATCCGCGGCAAGGCCGTCGCGGTGCAGGTCGTCGAGCTGCCGTTCTACCGCCGCAATGCCTGAAGAGAAATACACAGGAGGCAACACCATGTCGACACCGGACCTGTTCAACGACCAGCTGGCCGCGGTGGACCCCGAGGTGGCGGCGGCGGTCGGCGCCGAACTCAACCGCCAGCAGAGCACGCTGGAGATGATCGCCTCGGAGAACTTCGCACCGCAGGCCGTCCTCGAGGCGCAGGGCTCGGTGCTGACGAACAAGTACGCCGAGGGCTACCCGGGCCGCCGCTACTACGGCGGCTGCGAGCACGTCGACGTCATCGAGCAGCTGGCCATCGACCGGGTCAAGGAGCTCTTCGGCGCGTCCTTCGCCAACGTGCAGCCGCACTCGGGCGCGCAGGCCAACGCGGCTGCGATGTTCGCGCTGCTCAAGCCGGGTGACACGATCATGGGCCTGGACCTGGCGCACGGCGGTCACCTGACCCACGGCATGCGGATCAACTTCTCCGGCAAGCTCTACAACGTGGTGCCGTACCACGTGCGCGAGGACGACCACCGCGTCGACATGGACGAGGTCGCCAAGCTGGCGCGGGAGAACAAGCCGCAGCTGATCATCGCCGGCTGGTCGGCGTACCCGCGGCAGCTGGACTTCAAGCGGTTCCGGGAGATCGCCGACGAGGTCGGCGCCTACCTGATGGTCGACATGGCGCACTTCGCCGGCCTGGTGGCCGCCGGGCTGCACCCGAGCCCGGTGCCGCACGCGCACGTCGTCACCACCACCACGCACAAGACCCTCGGCGGCCCGCGCGGTGGCGTGATCCTGTCGGCGGACCAGGAGTTCGCGAAGAAGTTCAACTCGGCGGTGTTCCCGGGCCAGCAGGGCGGGCCGCTGGAGCACGTGATCGCCGGCAAGGCGGTGTCGTTCAAGGTCGCCGCGTCGCCGGAGTTCGCCGACCGGCAGCGCCGCACCGTGGAGGGCGCGCAGGTCCTGGCCGAGCGGCTGCTCGCCGACGACGCCGTCAAGGCCGGCGTGCAGCTGGTCTCCGGCGGCACCGACGTGCACCTGGTGCTGGTGGACCTGCGGGACTCCGAGCTGGACGGCAAGCAGGCCGAGGACCGGCTGCACGAGATCGGCATCACCGTCAACCGCAACGCGGTGCCCAACGACCCGCGGCCGCCGATGGTGACCTCCGGGCTGCGCATCGGCACCCCGGCGCTGGCCACCCGCGGCTTCGGCAAGGAGGACTTCGCGGAGGTCGCCGACGTCATCGCCGAGGCGCTCAAGCCGGGCTTCGACGAGTCGGCGAGCGCGAAGCTCCGGGAGCGGGTGGAGGCCCTGGCCGCCAAGCACCCGCTGTACCCGAACCTCTGACAGGTGATCGGCGAGTAGCCCTCGAACGCCGCATTTCGGTCTGCAATGACCGAAATGCGGCGTTTCACGCTACTGTGTCCTAAGTGGACTATGTTGGAACTGGGAAAAGGCTCGATTTCAACTGTGCCCAATCGCTTGCAAGCACTGCCCGAATGCCGGATTATCTGCGCAGTTTCAGCGAAACACGCTGGCGATTAAGGAGTCACGCTTCGATGAGCCAACCAGAGGCCGAGGAGTACCGGAAGGATCTGAGTACCCGGCACATCAACATGATCGCGATCGGCGGGGCGATCGGGGTCGGGCTGTTCCTCGGCTCCGGCAAGGCGCTGCACCAGGTCGGGCCCGGCCTGATCCTGATCTACGCGATCGCCGGATTGATGATCTTCTTCGTGATGCGGGCGCTCGGCGAGCTGCTGATGTACCGCCCGGTGAGCGGATCGTTCGCGGAGTACGCGGGCGAGTTCGTGGGCCCGTGGGCCAAGTTCGCGGTGGGCTGGGGCTACTGGCTGGTGTGGATCGTCACCGGCATGGCCGAGATCACCGCGGTCGGTGAGTACTTCCAGTTCTGGTTCCCCCACGTGCCGCAGTGGATCCCCGCCCTGGGAGCGCTGATCGTGCTCTCCGGCGTGAACCTGATCGCGGTGAAGCTCTTCGGCGAGTTCGAGTTCTGGTTCGCCCTGATCAAGGTGCTGGCCATCATCGGCCTGATCGTGCTCGCCGCCGCGATCCTGGTGTTCGGCTTCAGCGACCTCGGGGACACCGCGTCGCTGAGCAACATCTGGTCCCACGGCGGGTTGTTCCCCAACGGCGCGGCGTCGTCGCTGCTGGCGTTCCAGATCGTCATGTTCGCCTTCGTCGGCGTGGAGATGGTCGGCCAGACCGCCAGCGAGAGCAAGAACCCGCAGAAGGTCCTGCCGCGGGCCATCAACTCGGTGATGTGGCGGATCCTGATCTTCTACGTCGGCGCGCTGATCGCCCTGACCGCACTGGTGCCGTGGAACCAGTTCCCGACCACCGGCAGCCCGTTCGTGCACGCCTTCACCCTGATCGGCATCCCGGCCGCCGCCGGCGTGATCAACTTCGTGGTGACCACCGCCGCGCTGTCGTCCTGCAACAGCGGCATCTACTCCACCGCTCGGATGCTGCGCACCCTGTCGGAGGACCGCCAGGCACCGCGCTCGGTGGGACGCCTCAGCGGCCGTGCGGTGCCCGCGCGGGCCATCGGGATCACGTTCTGCGCGATGCTGATCGGCGTGGTGCTCAACTACTTCGTGCCGGAGCAGGCGTTCACCTACATCACCAGCGCCAGCACCGCCGGCGCCATCTTCACCTGGGGCATGATCGTGATCGCGCACCTGGTCTACCGGCGCAAGGTCGCCCGCGGCGAACTCCCGGCCGGGCCGTTCCGGATGCCGCTCGCCCCGTACTCCAACTACGTCGTGCTGGCCTTCCTCGCGTTCGTCGTGGTGCTGCTGGCCTTCGACGCCGAAACCCGGATCGCGCTGTACATCACCCCGGTGCTCGCGATCGCGATGGTGATCGGCTACCTCGCGGTGCGCAACAAGCAGCCGCAGCAGGAGTCCGCGAACAGGTGAACGCCTGATCAGGATTCCAGGTAGTGCAGGACGGCGAGGACCCGGCGGCTGTAGCCGGTGGTGCGGGCGAGGTCGAGCTTGTCGAAGATCGCGTTCGCGTGCTTCTCCACCGCGCTCTGCGAGATGTGCAGGTGGGTGGCGATGCCGGCGTTGGTGCGGCCCTGCGCCATCTGTTCGAGGACGTCCCGTTCGCGGGGCGTCAGCAGCGACTGCGGATCGCGGTCGCTGCCGGACAGCAGGCGCCGCACCACCTCCGGGTCGAACGCCACTCCCCCGTCGGCCACCCGCTGGAGGGCGTCGAGGAACTCGTCGACCTGCACCACCCGGTCCTTGAGCAGGTAACCGACCCGCGCGGTGTCGCCGGTGAGCAGCTCGACCGCGTAGCGCTTCTCCACGTACTGCGAGAGCACCAGCACACCGACGGCGGGGAACCGGCGCCGGATCTCCAGCGCGGCGCGCAGGCCGTCGTCGGTGTGCGTGGGCGGCATCCGGACGTCGACGACGGCCACGTCCGGCTGCCACGCCGCCACCTCCGAGAGGAGGCTCGGCGCGTCCCCGACGGCGGCCACCACGTCGTGCCCCTCCTCCGCCAGCAGGCGCACCAGTCCTTCGCGCAGCAGGGTGGAATCGTCGGCCAGGATCACCCGCACGGCAGCTCCGCGACGATCGTCGTCGGACCACCGACGGGACTGTCCACTGTGAACTTCCCGTCCAGCGCCGCGACGCGGCGGGCCAGGCCGGAAAGCCCCGCGCCGCGCACCGATGCGCCGCCGGCGCCGTCGTCGTCGACCCGAACCACGAGCCACCCCTCTTCCCGTTCGACCCGGACGGTGACGATACCCGCGCCCGAGTGCTTGGCCGCGTTCGTCACGGCCTCCGAAACCACGAAGTACGCCACGGCCTCGACCTCCACGGCCGCCCGCCGCGCCACCTCGTACCGAAGCTCGACCGGCATCCCGGCACGCTCCACCAGCGCCGCCAGGGCCGGGTGCAGGCCCCCGGCGTCCAGCGCGGCCGGGTAGACCCGCCACGCGACATCGCGGAAATCCCGGAGTATTTCCTGGGATTCCTCGTGCGCCTGGCGCAGCAGCTCGGCGGCCCGGTCGCCGTCGTCGGCGCGCCGGGCCCGGCCGATCAGCATGCCCAGCGCCACCAGCCGCTGCTGCACGCCGTCGTGCAGGTCGCGTTCGATGCGGCGGCGTTCCTCGTGGATCGCGGCGACCACATCGGAGCGCGTGGTGGAGAGCTGTTCGACCCGTTGCCGGAGCTGCTCGGCCCGGTCCGGCTCCAGGAACCGCTCGCCGAGCGCGCGGTCCATGACCGCGATGCCCGCGAGCCCGGTCAACGCCAGGAAACCGAGCACCGCGCAGAAAACGATCAGGTAGACCGTGAGCCAGAACTTCTCGATGCCGGAACGGCCTTCCAGCGGATCCCCGGCGGTGGTCCAGAGCTCGACGAGTTCGACCAGCATGCCGACCGCGCCGTAGGCGATCAGGAAGAGCACGATCGCACCGAGCAGCCCGACCGCGCAGCGGGCCGCGAGATACCGCAGCGCGCGAGCGCCGTCGGGCCGCCCGGCATGGCTGCTGTCCAGGTACTTCGCCAGGCGCCGCCGTTCGAGTCCGGTCAGCGCCTGCGCCCCGGCGAACGACAGCGAGGCGACCCGGGCTCTCAGCCTGGGCGAGATCAGCAGCCCGGTCAGCGCCAGACCGGTCGACAGCACGAAGACGAGTTCGGCCAGCGCCGTGCCCGCACCGAGCACGACGCCGAGGAGCACCCGCAGCCATCGACGCATGATCCGAGCCTAGCCACGGCGGCAACCTGCGGTTTTCCACAGGTGGGTCGCCGGGAAACCGCATTCCGCGCGGTGCCGCGGATTCCTAGCGTTCGGATCATGAACTTCCTCGCGCAGCCCGGCACCGCCCAGACGGATGGACTGGTCGGCTGGATCACCGGGCTCATGGACACCATCGGCGGCCCCGGCGCGGGGCTGGCGGTGGCACTGGAGAACCTGTTCCCGCCCATCCCCAGCGAGGTGATCCTGCCGCTGGCCGGATTCGCCGCGAGCCGGGGCACGATGAGCCTGCTCGGCGCGATCCTGTGGACCACGCTCGGCTCGCTGACCGGCGCGGTCGTGCTGTACTACCTCGGCGCGTGGCTGGGCCGCGACCGCACCCGCGCGATCGCGGCGAAGCTGCCGCTGGTCAAGGTGTCCGATGTGGACCGGACCGAGGCGTGGTTCGCCCGGCACGGCACGAAAGCGGTGTTCCTGGGCCGGATGGTGCCGATCTTCCGCAGCTTCATCTCGCTGCCCGCCGGGGTGGAGCGGATGCCGATGACGGCCTTCCTGGTGCTGACCGCGCTCGGCAGCCTGATCTGGAACACCGCGCTGGTGCTGGCCGGCTACCTGCTGGGGCAGAGCTGGTGGATCGTCGAGTCCTACGTGGGGATCTTCCAGAAGGTCATCGTCGTCGCGGTGGTCGTCGCGATCGTCTGGTTCGTGGCCGCGCGGGTCGTCCGGATGCGCAAGGCCCGGGCGTGACTCACGGTTCGAGCTCGGCGCGCAGCCACTCGTGGAACTCGCCGATGTGGTGTTCCGAGGGCACCAGCACGCCGCCGCTGGCATAGGCGCGGGAGCTCATCGCCGGCTGGCAGCGCTCGCAGGCGTCGAAGTCCTGCTGGTTGACCCGGTGGAACAGCTCGACCGAGCGCGACACGTCGTGGCCCTGCTCGACCACCTCCGGCGCGTACAGCCAGTCGCACTCGACGAGCGTGCGGTCGGCCGCGAGGGGGAACATCCGGTGCACGATCACGTGGTCCGGCACCAGGTTCAGGAAGACCTGGGGCCGGACGGTGATCGCGTAGTACCGCCGGTCGTGCTCGTCGCCGACGCCGTCCAGCCGCCCGAACCCGCCGCTGCCGTCCACCGTGAACCCCTCGACGTCCGAGCCGAACTCGGCGCCGTGGCCGACGTAGTACTGGGCGGCGTAGCCGTCGGCGAACTCCGGCAGGACCTCGGTGAGCTCCGGGTGGATCGTCGCGCAGTGGTAGCACTCCATGAAGTTCTCGATGATCAGCTTCCAGTTGGCCCGCACGTCGTAGCTGATCCGGCGGCCGAGCGCGAGCCCGTTGACGCCGTAACCGCCGATCACGTCGTCGCCGCCGAGCCGCCCGGAGACGGCCTCGATCACGGTGTCCTCGAACGACGGTGGTTCATCAGCCAAAAAAACCCATGCGTAGCCGAGCCATTCGCGCAACGCGACCGGGATCAGCCCGTACCGCGTCCGGTCGACGTCCGGCATCGAGGTGAGGTTCGGCGCCGCGATCAGCTTGCCGTCGGTGCCGTAAGTCCAGGCGTGGTAAGGACATTGGAAGGATCGCTTCACCTGCCCGGCGTCCGCGACGCACAGCTGCGCACCGCGGTGGCGGCAGATGTTCAGGAACGCTCGCAGGACGCCGTCGCGACCCCTGGCGATCAGCACGCTCTCCCGTCCCACCTGGACGGTCTGGAACTGCCCGGCCGCGGCGAGGTCGGCGACGCGCACGGCGCAGAACCACATCGCGCCGAAGATCCGGTCCTGCTCCAGCGCGAACAGCTCGGGGTCGGTGTAGTAGTGGCCGGGCAGCGTGGAGATGAGGCTGGACTCCTGGTCCGTGGTCGTCATGGTGTCCCTTTCAGCTGCGCAGATGCTTCATCTCGGGGTCGAACAGCGGCTCCTCGGCGACCACCGCGGGCACCTTCTCGCCGAAGTACTCGATCTCCACGTCGTTGCCGGGCACGGCGAGCGAGCCGGGCAGCCAGGCGTACGCGATGCTCTCGCCGATGCTGTAGCCGTAGGCCGCGCTGGTGACGTAGCCGACCGGAGCGCCGTCGGCATGGACGGGCTCGGACCCCATGACCACGGTCTCCTGGTCCTTGATCAGCAGCGGGCTCAGCCGGCGGCGGGCCTCGCGTCGCTGCAGCGCCTCGCGGCCGAGGAAGTCCTTGTCCATCCGGACGGCGAACCCGACACCGGCCTCGAACGGATCGTGCTCGGTGGTCATGTCCGCGCCCCACGACCGGTAACCCTTCTCCAACCGCAGGCTGTTGAAGGCGCTGCGACCGGCGGCGATGATCCCGTGCTGCTGCCCGGCGTCCCACAGCTCGTCCCAGAGCCTGCGCCCCTGGTCGGCGTCGGTGTACAGCTCCCAACCGAGCTCGCCCACGTAGGACAGGCGCATGGCGGTCACCGGGACACCGCCGACGAACGCGCGCTTGTTCTTGAAGAAGCCGAAGCCCTCGTGCGAGAAGTCGGTGCTGGTCAGCGGCTGCACGAGGGCGCGAGCGAGCGGACCCCACACGCCGATGCAGCAGGTCCCGCCGGTGATGTCCCGGACCTGCACCCGGCCGTCGTCGGGCAGCTGCCGCCGCATCCAGGCCAGGTCGAGGTTCCCGTTGGCGCCGACCTGGAAGCGCTGCTCGGACAGCCGCGCCACGGTGAGGTCGCTGCGCACCCCGCCGGCGGCGTCCAGGGACAGGGTGTAGGTGACCGAACCGGGTTTCTTCGCGAGCTGGTTGGTGGTCAGCCACTGCAGGAATTCCAGCGCCCCGGGCCCGGTCACCTCCAGCCGCTTGAGCGGCGTCATGTCGAACAGCGCGACGCGCTTGCGGGTGACCAGGGCCTCGGCCCCGGCGATCGGCGACCAGAACCGCGAGGCCCAGTCCCCGCGAACGGGCACCTCCTCGACCTCCGGCAGCCCGGCGTTGGCCGCGTACCAGTGCGGGCGTTCCCACCCGGCGGCTTCGAGGAACTCGGCGCCGAGCTCCTGCTGCCGCTCGTAGAACGGGCTCGTCCGCATCGGCCGCGGTTCCTGCCCGGGTTCGAGCGGGTGCAGGATGTCGTAGACCTCGACGAAGCTGCGGCAACTGCGCGCGTGCACGTATTCGGGGCTGCGCTGCGCGGGTTCGAACCGGTTGAGATCGCACGAGTGCAAGGACTCCGCGGGCTGCCCGTCGACGAGCCACTGCGCCATCGCCCGGGCGACCCCGGCGGAGTGCGTGATCCACACGGCCTCGGCCAGCCAGAACCCGCGCAGGTCGGGATGCTCGCCGAGCAGCGGCATCCCGTCCGGGGTGAAGGAGAACAGGCCGTTGATCCCTTCCGCGACCTCGGTGCCGGCCAGCGCGGGCAGCAGCGAAACGGCCTCCTCCCAGCCGGGCCGGAAGTCGGCGGCGGTGAACGGCTCGATCGACGGCATCTCGGCGGTCTGGCCGGGGGCGCGGATGTCGCCGGCATCGATCGGCAGGGGGCGGTGCCCGTAGTAGCCGATGCCGATGCGGTCGACGTGCTCCCGGAAGTAGAGGTCGCCGTCCTGGTGCCGCAGGATCGGCAGCCCGGCCTCGGTCCGCTCGTCGTTGCGCCCGGCGATGGCGGCGACCGGCCCGGTCTTGGCGTACTGGTGCGCCATCGGCACGAGCGGGACGTCGAGGTCCACCAGCGCACCGATGCGAGGCCCCCACATGCCGACGCAGGAGATGACGACGTCGGCGGCGAACCGGTCCTGTTCGGTCACGACGGCGGTCACCCGCCCGCCGCCGCGCTCGACGGAAACGACGCGCTGCCCGGGCAGGAACCGCGCGCCCCGAGCGATCGCACGCCGCGCCTGCGCTTCGGCGGCGCGCACCGGCTTGGCCAGCCCGTCGGTGGGAATGTGCAGCCCGCCGAGGATCCGCGCCGGATCGACCAGCGGGTGCAGCTCGGCGCACTCGTCGGGACCGATCAGGCGGCTCTCGACGCCCCACGAGGTGAGCCAGCCGTGCCGCCGCTCGACCTCGTCCCAGCGCGCCGCGGAACCGGCCACCTCGAGCCCGCCGAGCTGCCGGAAGCACCACTCACCGTCGAGGTCGAGACTGCGGTACTTGGCGGCGGTGTAGGCCGCGAACCGGGTCATGGTCCGGCACGGGTTGGCCTGGAACACCAGGCCGGGGGCGTGCGAGGTGGAGCCACCGGTGGCGAACAGCGGGCCCTGTTCGAGGACGGTGACGTCGGTCCAGCCGCGTTCGGTGAGCTCGTCGGCCAGCGAGCAGCCGACGATTCCGGCTCCGATGACGACCACGCGGGGTTGGTTGCCCATGAGGCCTCCTGGGTGGGTGCGTCGACGCCGGCAGCACGGGGTCACCGGCTCAAGAAGCAGCAGGGATTTTGTTGCGCGATGCGCGCCGAGTTTCGAGGAGAGCAACACCGTCGCCGGTAGCGCCGGGGGCCGTCAAGAGCGCACGACGGGTTTTTCGGCCGTGTAACACGAATGGAGGCCGCGCACGATGTGCCGACCGAACCCCTTGACGAGCCCGGTACCGAAGCCGCACATTGTTGCGCATTGCACTCCGTGTTCTGGATAGCGCAACGGAGGTCCAAGATGTTCGAAGCCTGCCGAGTGTCCGATCTGCCGCCCGGCGAGTCCGTCCGCATCGAGGCGCACGTCCCGATCGCGGTGTTCAACGTGGAAGGCGACCTCTACGCCATCGACGACACCTGCACCCACCAGGACGCCTCGCTGGCGGAAGGCTGGGTGGAGGACTGCCGGGTCGAGTGCCCGCTGCACGCGGCGGCGTTCGACCTGCGCACGGGCCTGCCGTGCGGCCTGCCGGCGAAGCGCCCGGTGCGGACGTACCCGGTGCAGGTCGCGGACGGAACGATCTACGTCGAGACCGAAGTGCAGGAAGTCGCATGAGGGCGGTCGCGATCATCGGCGCGTCCCTGGCAGGCTGGCGAGCGGCGCAGGAACTGCGCGCGCAGGGCTTCGAGGGCCGAATAGAGCTGATCGGAGACGAACCGCACCGGCCGTACGACCGGCCGCCGCTGTCGAAGGATTTCCTCGCCGGGAAACAAGAAGCGAGCGACCTCGCGCTGGCCGAGGAACCGGACCTCGCCGAAGTGGACGCGACCTGGCGCCTGGGGCGCCGCGCAGTCGCCCTGTCGACGGCGGACGGCGCGATCGAGCTGGACGACGGCACCCGCTGCCGGGCGGACGGAGTGGTGATCGCAACCGGCGCAACCCCGAGGACGCTGCCCGCAACGCCACCAGGAGTGCACACGCTGCGCACCCTCGACGACGCGATAGCCCTGCGCGACGACCTGCGCCCGGGAGCGCGAGCGGTGATCGTCGGCGCCGGATTCGTGGGCGCCGAAGTGGCATCGACCTGCCGAATGCTCGGTCTCGGAGTGACGGTGGTGGAGGCGCTCGAAGTCCCGCTCGCGCACGTCGTGGGCCCGGAACTGGGCGCGGTGTGCGCAGCCCTGCACGCGGACCACGATGTGCGACTGCTCTGCGGAGCAGGGGTCGAGCGACTGCACGGGGAACACCGGGTCACGGCGGTCGAGCTGACGGACGGCACCGTCCTCCCGGCCGATGTGGTGGTGATCGGCATCGGAGCCCGCCCGAACACCGACTGGCTGCACGGCTCGGGCCTGACGGTGTCGAACGGCGTGCAGTGCGACGCAGGCGGAGTCACGAACCTGCCGAACGTGGTGGCGGTCGGCGACGTGGCCAACTACGGCACGCCGAACGGAGCGCAACGGTTCGAGCACTGGACAACGGCGCTGGAACAACCGGCAACGGCGATCCACAACCTCCTCGCGGGGCGTACGGCACGGAACTTCACGACGGTGCCGTACTTCTGGTCGGAGCAGTACGGAGTACGAATCCAGTTCGCGGGCCACGCGAGCCCGAAGGACGAAGTGGAGATCGTCGACGGAGCACCGGACGACCGCCGCTTCGTAGCCCGGTTCCACCGAGCGAACGAAACCACGGCATTCCTAGCGATGAACAACCCGAAGCTGTTCACCAAACACCGCAGACAACTCACCGCAAAACCCACAACACCGGTCGGCTGACCTCACGCCGCCACATCCGGGCGTCACGAATCGCCCGCCGGGCCCCGTGGTGCGGGGATGAACTCCCGGAGGTGTTCGCGGTGCCGGGTGGGTAGCGCTGTGCCGCCTGGTCTGGGTGTTCGTCTGGGGTCCACTGTGGGCGGTGGGATGAACTCGGGCCTCCCGTCGCGCATGGCGATGTCCCACCGCTGATTGTGAAGCGTGCGGTGATGATGGCCGCAGAGCATCACCATGTTGTTCAGGTCGGTGGCTCCGCCGTCGACCCAGTGTTGGACGTGGTGCGCTTCCGGTGTCCCTGGCGGCCGGTCACACTCCGGGAACGCGCACACGCCATCGCGGCGAAGTAGTGCGACGCGGATGTGGGTGGGTGCGGTTCGTTTCGCCCTGCCCACATCCAAGGGCAGGCTGTCGCCGCCAAAGACGATCGGCAAGACTTCGGCGTCGCAGGCGATGCGGCGGGCGTTGTGGGCGGTGATGGCGCGTTCGGTGTTCAGCGTGCCGGGCATGCCGTCCTCGCCGATGACCTCCAAGCCCCGCTTCAAATCGTCGAAGTCGATCGCGATGGTCATCTGTGGCCGTTGCCCACCGGTGCGCGGCATCCCGTCATGGTCCAGTGCCAAGTCCAGCAATGCCGCGAACCCATCGGCATTCCGCTGCCCGGCCGTGCGAGGATCCTTCTCCCCGTCGATCTCGGGCCGGGGCGCGGCCAGCGGTTGCATGAGCGCGGCGAATTTCGCCCCGACTTCGCGGTCCAGCTTCGCTTTGATGACGATCATCCCGTCCCGGGTGGTCGCGTAGTGCAACTCGCGCGCTTCGTGCTGGGCTTCCTCGTCGCGGTAGGCGCCGTCTTGGTCGAGGAGGTAGCAGATGCGCTCGGCGAGTTTCTCCAGTTCCCTCGGCGACATCGTCCGCGCATACCCGGCGAGGGTTGTTTCGATCTCGGCGACCTGGTGGCAGCGGGCGTAGTCGGGCAAACGGCGGACGCTGTTGACGATGACGCGCGCGTGCTCCAGCCCGATCGCACCCTCCGACAAGGCGGCGGCGGTGTCGGGGAGGTCGGAAGACATGAGCTCGCCGTGGAAGGTTTGCCGGTCTTCGACGTTGCGGGCGACTGTGACGCGGGTTTTCGCGTCGCGCGGGTCGATGTTGAGCAGTCCTTGCAGCCAGACTTGCAGTGATCGGGCGGTGGTCTCGGTGTGAATGGCGCGATGGTGGGCCTCGGCGATGTATTGCAGTTGTTCCCACATCAGTACCCGCATCTCCTTTTCCAGTTCTTGGATGCGGGCCGCGAGTTCAGAATCGGTGCATGACATCGCCGACTGTTGAGGCATGGCCTCCACAGTCGAGTCCTGGGTGTTCAGCAGCGGTGTCATACCTCCATTCTCCTGATTCGAACGCGAGTTCGCATTGTTTTTATGGTCGCTTGATCAGGTGAAACACCCGACCACAAGGGACGGACAGCGAGTTGGGCGACGTCATCCCGTTCGTTGTGGTGGCTTGTAGAGATCGCCAAGGCGGAGCGGCGCGGGCTGGGGCAAGGGCACGCCGTTGGTCGCCTGGCAGGACTGGAGGAAGTAGGCGAGCAGCCGGCGGGAGGCGGCCATGGCGATCTCTGGGGACTCCTGCACGACGCCGTTGTTCGCCAGGAGCAGGAGGGTGACGTCGCTGGGGTCGAAGTCCTCGCGCAGCTGCCCGGTGTCCTTAGCGCGCTGTACCAGTTTGGCAAGGCCTGCTTCGGCGCGGGTGCGTTCACGATGGACGTCGGGCGCGTCGGGAAATTGGGAAAGGAACGCGGCGCTGAACCCGCGATCCTGGGCCTGCATCCGGCACACCTTGGTGAGCACGGCGCGAAGACCACGCCACGGATCGTCGTCCTGAAGGGCCTCGTCGAGGGCCGCGACGCACTGGGCGAGTTGTTCGGAGAACGCCGCGGCGATCAACGAGCCGCGTGTCGGGAAATGCCGGTAAAGGGTGGCGGCGCCCACGGCCGCTCTGCGGGCGATCGTGCTGGACGGTACGTCGGTGCCGTTGAGGGCATACGCCTCGCGGGCCGCCTGGAGGAGCCGGGCGCGATTGTGCCGGGCGTCGGCCCTCTGCCCCCGCGCGGGGGCGCCGGAGTCGGAAGGGGACGGGTTCCGAGACGGTTGAGCGGGCATGTCTCCCACTTAAGCACAAGTGGAAGACGTCGTTCGTTTAGCGGGTTAGCGTGAACTGGTACCGCGGCATCCCGCGAAAAGATCTCGTCCGCAGAAATGAGCGGCCGCGAGTTCTCTCACTCACCGACATGCCATGTATTCGGAGGTTGTCCGTGTTTGCTGTGCAATACCACCGCTATGGCGGTCCCGAAGTCCTTCGTGTGGAGGAAGTCGAAGAACCGCACGCCGGGCCCGGTCAGGTCCGCATCGCCGTACGTGCCACCGGCGTCACCCCTGCCGACTGGTACCTGCGCTCAGGAATGCTGCGGGACATCACGACCGTCGACTTCCCCCATATCCCCGGCATGGACGCCGCCGGAACCGTCGACGAGGTGGGAGAAGGGGTAAGCGGCACCGCGGTGGGCGATGAGGTCTTCGGCCTCGTCCCCGTTGCGGATCAGGGCGGCGCCACGGCCCAGTACGCCGTGCTGGAGGCCTGGGCACCCAAACCCCAGTCATGGTCTTTCGAGGAAGCGGGCGGCGCGGCGGGCAATATCGACACGGCCACGCGCGTACTGGAAGCTCTCGAAGCCACCACGGGCATGACCTTGCTGATCGAGGGTGCCGCCGGAGGCGTCGGCACCACTACCGCACAACTCGCCCAAGCCCGCGGCCTCACCGTGATCGGCACCGCGAGCGAAGGCAACCACGACTTTCTCAGTCAGCTCGGTGTCGTACCGGTCACCTACGGGGCGGGGCTGGCCGATCGCCTCGCCCCACTGGCTCCGCACGGTGTCGACGTGGTCCTGGACGCGGCCGGTAAGGGCTCTCTCGTCGATTTGGTGACCATCGCCGGCGACCCGGACCGCGTGGTGACCATCGCAGACTTCGACGCCGCTCGGCACGGAGTGCGGTTCTCCCGCTCCGAAGCAGGGAAGTCGCTGGGCTGGGCAGGACTGCCACTGGCAGCCAATCTCGCCGACCAGGGCCGCTTCACCGTCCCGCTGCACGGCGTGTTCCCGCTGGAGGAGGCCGCCACAGCTCACGACGTCAGCGCCACTGGCCACGCGCGTGGCAAGATCGTAATCACCGTGCCCTGACACGACAGGCGGTTCGGCCCGCAGCAGGGCGGCCAGGAAGGCGACCACATCCGCCACCAAACCCGCGCCGCCATCGGCAATGCGCACCGCGCCTGGCGACCAGGGATCAATTCCTCGCGAAATCGAGCCATCCCCACAACGCCGCGACGGATCAATCCGAAGCCGAACCCCCACCAGCCCCGACCAACCCGAAAACGGCTACCCCGCAACGCAAGCCGCGAACGAACCGGCCCACTCCGGGCCATCCCCGCGATAGAAAGCCGCTCTGGGGCTGCGGGTCGGATGTCAAGCCTGAAACCCCGAAGGGGCGGCCGCGAGGCCGGGCTTGACCTCCGGCCCGCAGCCCCAACAATCCACCCATCGCGGGGATGGCCCCAAAACACACGGAACCTCTAAAAGCCCCAACCCACAACCAAAAAAGAACAGGCCCCCGGGAACCAACCCAAGAGCCTGCCCAGCAAAACCCATCAAGCCGCGGACTCAACGTCCTCCAGCTCACCGCCCGACGGAACCTCGGCAGCCGCAACGGCCCGCTGCGACCGCCGCCGCTTGGCGTACCAAACCCCCACCCCGACAAGCACCACGACAACGACCAGCACCCAACTGGCCCGCCCCAACGTCTCCTCGATGTACTTCGCCGAAGCCCCAGCAGCCCACCCGATGCTCACATGCGTCGCGGACCAGGTGATCGCCCCGATCAACGACGACACGAAGAACCGCGCGTACGACATCCCGCTCGCCCCGGCCGCGGCCGGCATCAGGGTCCGCACCACCGGCAGGAACCGCGCCACCAGCACGGCCCCCACGCCCCACTTGCACAGCAGCTCCCCGGCCCGGTCCCAGTGCTTCTGGCCGAGCTTGCGCACCACCTTCGTCTCGCGCATCTTCAGCCGGTAGCGGCGCCCGAGCCAGAATCCGATGTTGTCCCCGACCGCCGCGCACACCGCGACGACGGAGGCCAGCAGGATGAAGAACCCGACGTCGGTCACCGCCGCCGAGGCGATCAGCAGGCCGCTCTCGCCGGGCACCAGGAAGCCCAGGCCGATGGTGCATTCGCCGAGCACCAATGCGCCGGTCACCAGTACCAATAGCGGCTTCGGCAAGCCTCCGACGACTGCCAGGATGTCGCTGATGAAGGTCACGGGACGGGCTCCTCGGCATGCGTGCTGGCTTGACCTCGTTCACGCTACCGGCGTAACCGCGCCCCGGTCTCCGGAATGCCCCTTAGCCTTCCCCGAGACCGGGGTCACACCGGCCCTTCCGGGTCAGCACGCCTTCACCCACGAGCATTCCAGGGCACTTTCGTCGACCGGCGTGCCCGGGTCGTCGACGTGCGTGCGCGACTTCGGCACGTGCACGCGGCCGCTCGGCCGGTCATCGGCGCCGTCGTACTCGGCCAGCCGGACCGCGATCGCGTCCTCCAGGTCGCGCGGGGAGCCGCCGAGGAAGTCGTTGAACACCACCGAGAAGACCAGTTCGCGGCCGTTGGCGGCGGTGACGTAGCCGGACAGCGACGTGACCCCGGTCAGCGATCCGGTCTTGGCGTGGACGTTGTTCTGCGCCGCGGTCCCGCCCATCCGGTTTCGGAGCGTGCCGCCGACCATGCGGTCCGCTACCCCGGCGACCGGCAGCGCGTCGTACCAGGACCGGAACCAGGGCCGCTCGCGCGCGTTGTCCAGCAGCAGGGCCAGTTGCTCCGGCGTCACTTGGTCCATCGTGGACAGACCGGAGCCGTCCACCACGCGCAGCACGTCCGGGTTCACGCCGAGACCGCTCAGCTCCTCGGTCAGCACTTCCAGCCCGGCCGACCAGCTGCCCTCGCCGCGGGCTTCCCGCCCCATCGCTTTGACCAGGACTTCCGCGTGCCCGTTGTTGCTGAGCTTCAGGAACGGAACCAGGAGTTCCCGCAGCGGCATCGACTGCCGCGAGGCGAGCGCCCGCGCGTCGGCCGGCGCGATCCCCTCCCCCGTCCCCTTGATCGTCACGCCGTGCGCGGCCAGCGCGCGGGCGAAGACGTCGGCGGCGTACGCGGACGCATCCGGCACCGAGGTGAGGTCTTCGAACGGCTGCGAACCGGCCGGCACGCTCCCGGTCACCACCACCCGGGAACCGCCGTGGTCGCGCTGCACGGTCACGTCGGGTTCGCCGTCCGCGGCCGAAGTGGTGGTCCGGTTGTCGATCTGCACGACGCCGGTGGCCGGTTCCAGCCGCACCTCGGCCCGGCTCCCCTGGACCGTCGGGCTGACCCGCACGAGCGCGGTCCCGGCGTCGAAGTCGGTGTTCGGAGCCAGGGTCAGCGCGGAAACCGGTGCGGCGTAGTAGTACGGCTCGTCGTCCCACGCCCAGCCGGTGCCCAGCGGCACGTCGTCGAACCAGGTGTCATCGGCCAGCAACCGACCGTGCACGGCCCGAACCCCGGACGCCGCAACCTCTTCCGCGAGCCGTTCGTAGTCGGCGGCGAGCAGCGTCGGGTCGCCGGTGCCGCGCAGGTAGAGGTCGCCGAGCAGCACCGGCCCGTGCTGCCGCCCGGCGGTCACGACGTCGGTGCGGAACCGGTAGCCCGGCCCCAGCGCCTCCAGCGCCGCGGCCGAGGTGAGCAGCTTCGCGTTCGACGCCGGGGTCGCGCGGTCGGTCGCCTGCCTGCTGTAGAGCACCTCGTCGGTGGCCGGGTCGCGCACCACGACCCCGGCGTGCGACCCGTTCAGCCGCTCGTCGGCGAGGATGTCGTCGAGGTCGACGCGCAACGCGTCCGGCCCACTAGGTGCCGCTCCGGACGGTGCTACGAAGACGACCGACGCGCCCAGCGCCGCAGCGAGCCCGAACGCCAGTCCCCACCGTCGACGCATGAGCAGCTCCCTCGGCTCGCCCGAAACAGATCATGCAGAGTAAGCACGATCATCACAGGCGGTCAACGGAACTGCTCAATGCCGACGTGGAAACCCCCACCGGTCCCGCACCGCCACGCAGAACGAGTTCGCCAGACAGGTGTTCAGCCGACGGCGATCGCGGTCGCCATGGCCAGCAGCGCACCGCCGCAGCACCGCTCGAAGACCTTCCGCCGCCGCGGGTCGGACAAGAAGGCGGACAGCCACTGCACCGAGGGCACCACGACGAGCCACCAGGCCGCGAACGCGGACACCGCGACGCCGCTGAGCAGCGCGGCCTGCTTCACCGGCTCCGCCGCCGGATCCATGGCCTGCGGCAGCAGCGTCAGGAAGGTCAGCATGACCTTCGGGTTGAGCACGTCGGTCAGCAGCCCGCGCAGGAAGACGGCGCGGCCGGAACTCGGCACGTCCACCTCCGGGGCCCCGGACACGGTTCCGGACTTGCGGAGGATCTGCAGGCCCATCCAGCCCAGGTAGGCGACGCCGATCACCTTCACCACCAGCAGCGCCGCGGGCACGGTCATCACCAGCGCTGACAGCCCCAGGGTCGCCGCCGTCGCGTGCAGCAGCAGCCCGCAGGTGACGCCCGCCGCCGCGAGCCAGCCCCAGCGCGCGCCGTTCGCGGCGTTGCGCGTCACCAGCACGAAGTCCGGCCCCGGTACCAGGACGATCACCAGCAGCGCCAGCAGGAACGACCCCCAGGCGATGTGCACGACTGCTCCTTCGAATCGAATCAGCGGTGGATTGCCCATATCTTCCGCCGTTCGTTCGCCATCTCGCGAGCTGCGCCGTAGCATGTTCGGTTGTGCAGGAATCTGTAGAACTGGATTCGGTCGACTGGCGGATCCTGGAGGAGTTGCAGAACGACGCGACCTTGCCGAACCGGGTGCTCGCCGAGCGGGTCGGGCTGGCGGCTTCCAGCTGCCTGCAACGGGTTCGGCGCCTGCGGGAACAGGGCGTGATCACCGGGTCGCACATCGACGTCAACCCGGCGGCGACGGGGCTGGCGCTGGAGGCGGTGGTGGCGATCAACGTCCGCCCGCACACCCGGCAGGTCGTCGACCAGTTCCGGGAGTTCGTGATGGGGCAGCCGGAAACCCGCTCGCTGCTGCACGTCAGCGGTCAGGCGGACTTCCTGCTGCACGTGGCGGTCGCGGACACCAAGCACCTGCAGGAGTTCCTGGTGGACAAGCTCGCGTCCCGCACCGAGGTCCGGCACTTCACCAGCTCGATCGTGCTGGAGCAGCTGCACACGCGAGCCCTGACGCCGCCGCGGCAGCTGCGCCCGAAGCGCCGCCGCCGGTCCGGCGATGGGTAATCAGTCGCCGACGCGGAGCAGGCCCTCTTGCACGACGGTCGCGACCAGCTGGCCGTCGCGGGAGAAGAACCGGCCGGTGGCCAGGCCGCGGGCGCCGGAGGCGCTGGGCGAGGCGCAGTCGTAGAGCAGCCACTCGTCGGCGCGGAAGCGCCGGTGGAACCACATCGCGTGATCCAGGCTGGCGCCGTTGACCTTGTCCAGGCCCCAGTACACGCCGTGCCGGGCCAGCACCGCGTCGAGCAGCGTCATGTCGGAGGCGAAGGCCGCGATGCACACGTGCAGCAGGTCGTCGTCGGGCAGCACACCGTCGGCGCGCATCCACACCTGGCTGCGGGCCTCGCGCGGGCCGTTCTCGCGGCTCACCCACGGCGGCTCGGTCACGTAGCGCACGTCGATCGGCCGCGGCTGGGCGCGTCCGAGCTTCTCGATCATCGGGCCGATCTGCTCGCCGTAGGTCGGCAGCGTCTCCGGGTCCGGGACCTCGGGCATGGGCTCGGCGTGGTCGATGCCGTCCTCGTCGACCTGGAAGGACGCGGACAGCGAGAAGATCGCCTTGCCGCGCTGCACGGCGACCACTCGTCGCGTGGTGAACGACCGGCCGTCCCGGGTGCGGTCCACCTCGTAGACGATCGGGATGCTCGGGTCGCCGGGCCGGATGAAGTAGGCGTGCAGCGAGTGCACCCGCCGCTCCGGCGGCACCGTGCGGCCTGCGGCGACCAGCGCCTGGCCGGCGACCTGACCGCCGAACACGCGGACCGGCGACGAGGCCGGGCTGACGCCGCGGAAGATGTTCTCCTCGATGCGTTCGAGGTCGAGCAGCGCGACCAGGCTGTCCAGCACCGGTTGACCGTGCGGCATGCCGTTGACGTCGAGCGGAACCGCGTCCTGCAGGTGGGTTCCGGCCGGATCGGCCGCGGCGGCTCGGGCAGCTTCGGTCACTGCGCGCTCCTCGGGGTTGTACGCCGGATCTCCGGACGGGAGCGCCGGGTGGCTCCCGTCCGAGAATGCGGATCAGACGTGGTCTTCCTCGCCCAACCGGTGCACGCGGATGAGGTTGGTGGAACCGACCGTGCCGGGCGGCGAGCCCGCGACGACGACGACCATGTCGCCGCGCTGCGATCGGCCGATCGACAGCATCGACTGGTCCACCTGCCGCACCATCTGGTCCGTGGTGTCCACCTTAGGCACCAAGAACGTCTCCGTCCCCCAAGTGAGAGCGAGCTGACTCCGCACTGATTCCTCGGGGGTGAACGCCAGCAGCGGCAGCCTGGTGTGCAGCCGGGCGAGCCGGCGCACGGTGTCGCCGGACTGCGTGAAGGCCACCAGCGCCTTGGCGTTGAGGCGTTCGCCGATGTCGCGCGCCGCGTACGAGATGACGCCGCGCTTGGTGCGCGGGACGTGGCTCAGCGGCGGCGGTGCCGTCGATCCCGCCTCGACCGCTTCGACGATGCGCGCCATCGTCTGGACGGTCTCGATCGGGTAGCGGCCGACGCTGGTCTCGCCGGAGAGCATCACCGCGTCGGTGCCGTCGAGCACCGCGTTGGCGACGTCGGAGGTCTCCGCGCGCGTCGGACGCGAGTTGTTGATCATGGAATCGAGCATCTGGGTCGCGACGATGACCGGCTTCGCGTTCTCCCGCGCGATCCGGATCGCCTTCTTCTGGACCAGCGGCACGTGTTCCAGCGGCAACTCGACGCCGAGGTCACCGCGGGCGACCATGACGCCGTCGAAGGCCAGCACGATGGCCTCCAGGTTGTCCACCGCTTCCGGCTTCTCCAGCTTCGCGATCACCGGGACGCGGCGGCCGACCCGGTCCATCACCTGGTGCACCAGGTCGATGTCGGCCGGGCTGCGGACGAAGGACAGCGCGATGAAGTCCACGCCCAGCTCGAGCGCGAACTCCAGGTCCTCGATGTCCTTCTCGGACAGCGCGGGCACCGAAACATCCATGCCCGGCAAGGAAATTCCCTTGTTGTCCGAAACCGGACCACCTTCCGTCACCTCGCAGATGACGTCGGTGTCCTCGACGCCGGTGACGGTCAGCCCCACCTTGCCGTCGTCGACCAGGAGTCGGTCGCCGACCTTGGCGTCGTTGGCGAGGCCCTTGTACGTGGTGGACACCCTGTCGTGGGTGCCCTGGACGTCGTCGACCGTGATGCGCACGATGTCGCCGGTCCGCCACTCCACCGGCCCGGCAGCGAACTTGCCGAGTCGGATCTTCGGTCCCTGCAGGTCACCCAGGATGCCGACGGCGCGACCGGACTCCTTGGCCGCGGCTCGGACCATCTCGTAGACCTGCTGGTGATCGGCGTGGCTGCCGTGGCTGAAGTTCAGCCGGGCGACGTCCATTCCGCTGCTGACGAGCTCAGCCATCTTCTCCGGTGTGGCGGTGGCTGGGCCCATGGTACAAACGATCTTGGCTCGTCGACTCACGTTATGCCAGCGTAGTCTGTTGACCGACGCGCGCAGCACGCAGCCATGCCGGTAGACGTGGATCGGGGAGATCGTTGCTGGATCATTACAGAACCCGGCTCACCCGGATTCCGTTCGGGGTCGCGGTGCTGGCCAGCCTGCTCATCCTGTTCATGCCGGCGTCCGGGGTGCCGACCGCGCCGCCGGGCACCGACAAGGTGGTGCACTTCGCGATGTTCGCGGCGCTGGCCGCGACCGGCCGGATCGCCGGGTTCCCGACGTCGCGGCTGCTGCCGGCGCTGGTCGGCTACGCGATCGCGTCGGAGATCATGCAGGGCCTGCTGCCGATCGGGCGCAGCTGCGAGGTGCCCGACGGCCTGGTCGACGTGGCGGGCGCGGCGGCGGGCTGGGCGCTCATCACGGCGGCGCGACGGGTGCGCCGGGTCAGCGACGCTTCTTCTCGGTGACTCCGATGTGGTCGGCGCACCACTGGTTGAGCTCGCGCACCGCGCTCCAGGACTGCCGGACCCGGTCGATGCAGGCGCGCTCGTGCAGGATGTCGTCGGCTTCCCAGTCGCGGGACGCGTAGAGCGTGCGGTGCCGCAGCAGGTCCAGCCGGGGATGCCCGGCGGAGAACCCGCGCGGCCGGCTCTTGAGCGTCTCCCCTTCGATCTCCCAGCCCTGCTCGACGAGCACGGCCAGCAACGACCGCAGCCGCTCGCCGTGGATGTCGGTGTCGACCGCGGCGCGGAACCGGGCCAGCTGGTCGGACTCGGTGTGGTAGCAGCCCCCGGCGACGAGCAGCCCGTCGGCGCTGACCTCGACGTAGTAGGCGCCACCGCCGCGCCCCAGCTCGATCACGGCGCCGCAGTGCGTCTTGTAGGGCGACTTGTCGGCGCTGAACCGGACGTCCCGGTGCGGCCGGAAGACCTTGCCCTGCCCGAATCCCGGCCCGAACTCGGGCTCCAGCTCGGCGAGCAGCGCCTCCATCGGCGCGCGGACCTGCTCCCGGTAGGACGCGAGGTTGTCGTTCCAGTAGGCCTTGGCGTCGTGCACCTCTCGCTGCGAATCCACCAGCCCGGCCTGGACCCCTTCGAGCCCTTCGAAGAACTCGACCACTCCCCTGCCGAAGCCCTCGAACCTCTGCCCTGCGATGTCGCCGCCCACTGCTCCTCCCCCTTCGCCCCGATGATGATCCGCGATCGCCCGCCGTTCGCGCACCGGGGGTGGAGGAAGAACTGCGGCGCCTGACCGAACCTGGGGGTTGCCGGTCAGGCGCCGCAGCCATGCACCGATCATCGACTGCGACCCCCCGATGACCGATATTCAAAAGACGCGAACGTCACTCGCGTGCCCTAACAGTAAGCACGTCATTTGGCATATACCAACTCAATACAGGACATGCCACCCTTTCGGGCGAAAAGACGCCCGCCGCGCCCCCGGATCACACGAGTCCACTGTGGCCACTCGCCGACCACGAGAGCGGAAATTCGCGCGACCGCGACCTTAGGCTCGGAAGCCATGGACGAGGACTTCGAGACTGTCATCAACAGCGAGCTCGAACTGCTCACCCCCGGGGTTCGCGCGGATGACGATGCGGTGCGGGCGCTGCTGCACGAGGACTTCCGCGAGTTCGGCGCATCCGGGACGATCTGGGACCGGGAGACGATCGTGCGCGCGACCTGCGCGAGCAGTTCGGCGCCGATCCAGGCGGACGACCTTCGGCCGGTGCGGCTCGGCCCGGACGCGATCCTGCTGACCTACACCGCGCGGATGGAAGACTCAGCCTCCCTCCGGACGGCCATCTGGATCCGCACGGACGGCGCTTGGAAGCTGCGCCACCACCAGGGAACGCGCCTCCCGCCGGGGCCGTGAGCCGGTTCAGCCGAGTGCCTGGCGGGCGCCGGAGGCCGCCGAGGCCCGGATCGCGTCGAGCACTCGGTGCAGGCGGAGGCCGCGGGCGAAGTCCGGCGCGACCTGCTCGCCGGTGCGCAGCCCCTCGGCGATGTCCGCGTACACCGCCGCCACGTTGCGGGCCTCCTGCGTGACCGGGCGGACCGGCGGCAGCTGGACCGCCTCCCACGGCCGGCCCGGCTCGGCGGACACGCGGAGTTCGAGGTCGCTCATCTGGATCTGGGTGCCGCGCGGATCTTCCGCGCCGGTCGAGGCGATGGCCAGACTTCCTTCGGTGCCAACGATTTCCAGCAGCACTCGCGGGTCCGCGACCTCGCCGTCGCGGATGTTCGCCGACAGCGTCGCACCGGAGGCCAGCCCGGCGTGCAGCACCAGGTGGTCCGGGCTGTCGACCGCCACCGGCTCGCCGGTCTCGGCCACCACCTGGTCCGGGAGCTGCACGGACAGGTCGGCGGACAGGCGGGCGATGTCGCCGAGCAGGTGGTCCAGCACCGACAGGACGTGTCCACCGTGAACTTCCAACAGTCCGGCGGCATTGGCCGACTGCAGCGTGTAGACGGCCCAGGCCGGCACCTTCCCCGTCGCCCCCTTGCCGCGAGCGCTGTGCACCGCGGCAGAGGTGATCCTCCCCAGCGCGCCCTTCGCAAGCAGTTCCCGGGCATGCTGGATCGCGGGCGAGTACAGCGCCTGCAGGCCGATCACGTTGTGCACGCCGGCTGCCCGGGCTCCCGCCACCAGGACCTCCGCCTCCTCGGTGGTGCGCGCCAGCGGCCACTCGCAGTAGACGTGCTTGCCCGCGTCCAGCGCCGCCTGGACGAGTTCCAGGTGCTTGGGCACGCGGACCGTGACGACGACCAGATCGACGTCCGGATGCCCGGCCAGCGAACGCGCGTCGGCGAAGGCGTGCTCGGCGCCGAACGCCGCAGCCGCGCGCCGGGCGCTCTCCTCCCGGCTGGTCGCGACGGCGGTCAACTCGTACTGGTCGAGCGCGCGCAGCGCCGGGACGTGCGCCCGCCCCGCCCAGCCCTGGTCCGGGTTGGCCCCGATGATCCCGACCTTGATCCTGCCCACGACATCCTCCAACCGGACCTCAGAGGTCCGTTTTGTCCCGACGAACCGGACTCGACAAGTCCGGTTCAATCCGGAGTCTAACCGGACTCATCAAGTCCGGTTGGTAGGGTGGTCCGGTGAGCGCGGTGGAACGACTTCTGAGCGAGGATGCGCCGCGGGCGGACGCGCAGCGCAACGTGCGGCGGCTCGTGGTGGCCGCTCGCGAGGCGGTCGCCGAGGTCGGCGTCGGCGTGACCGCGCACGAGATCGCCCGCCGCGCCGGTGTCGGGATCGGCACCTTCTACCGCCGGGTGCCCTCCCGCGAGGCCCTGCTGCAGGCGGTGGTCGAGGACACCATCTACGAGATCGTCGGCCTGGCCCGCCAGGCGTTGCGGGACCCGGACCCGTGGCACGGGTTCTGCAGCTTCGCCGCCGAGTTCGTGCAGTTGCGCGCGATGAGCTGCGGGATCAACGAGGCGCTGGGCACGGACTGCGCGCTGACCCTCGACCAACCGCTGGCCGACCTGCGCGAACAGATCCAGCTGCTCGTCGAGCGCTGCCAGCAGGCCGGCGCCGTGCGCGGGGACGTGCCGTGGCAGGACGTGCCGTTCGCCCTCACCTCGGTGATGACCGGGAACCGCACCATCGGACTGCCCGCCGCCGACGACCAGTGGCGGCGGAACCTGCGCATCGTGCTCGCCGGGCTCCGGGCCACGGCCTAGCGCCGGAACAAGATCCCAGGTCAGGGGTCGCGCAGCGGGTTAAGCTCGGGACGTGGTCTCCACTGCTCGAGCCCGTGCGCGGGAGCCAGCGGGCAACCTCCCGGCCGACGTCACGAGCTTCGTCGGCCGGCGTCGCGAGATCACCCTCACCAAGCGCCTGCTCGCCGAGTCCCGGGTGGTCACCCTCACCGGCCCCGGCGGCGTCGGCAAGACCCGGCTGGCGATACGGGTCGCGGGAAACATGCGCCGCACGTTCCGGGACAAGTCCTGGTGCGTCGAGCTCGAGGGCGTCCGGGACGGCTCGCTGGTGGTCGACGCGGTCATCGAGCAGCTCGGCATCGGCGGCCCCACCGGCGGGGAGGACATCGACACCATCATCGAGCAGCTCAAGTCCCGCGAGATGCTGCTCGTGCTGGACAACTGCGAGCACGTGATCGAAGACGTCGCGCTGCTGGTCGACGCGGTGGTGCGCTGGTGCCCCGGGGTGCGGGTGCTGGCCACCAGCAGGCAGTCCCTCGGCGTCTCCGGCGAGGCGACCCTGGTCGTCCCGCCGTTGCAGGTCCCCGACATCGAGCACCTGCCGCCGCCGGAGGCCTACGAGCAGTTCGCGTCGGTCCGGCTGTTCGTCGACCGGGCCAGGGCCGCGGTCCCCGAGTTCGAGGTCACCGCCGACAACGCCACGGCGCTGATGCGGCTCTGCCACCACCTCGACGGCAACCCGCTGGCGATCGAACTGGCGGCCGTCCGGCTGCGGTCGCTGTCGCTGCAACAGCTCGAAGAGCGCCTGGCCGAGCGCTACGACCTGCTCACCGAGGGCCGCCGCGGCGCACCGGCCCGGCAGCAGACGCTGCGCGCGCTGATCGACTGGAGCTACGAGCTCGCCTCCGACCAGGACCGGCTGACCTGGGCGCGGGTGTCGGTGTTCTCCGGTTCCTTCGACCTGGCCGCCGCCGAGCACGTGGCCGGCAACGGGCTGTCCGACGCCGACGTGCTCAGCGCGATCCACTCGCTGGTCGACAAGTCCGTGCTGATGCGCGAGGAGGAAGGCGGCGAGGTCCGCTTCCGGCTGCCGCACACCCTGCGCGAGTACGGCCAGGACAAGCTCGCGGAGTTCGGCGAGCTGGAGACCATGCAGCAGCGGCACTGCTCCTGGTACGCCGACCTGGCCGGGCGCTTCGCCGCGGAGTGGATCGGCCCGGACCAGGTCGCCTGGGTCAACCGGCTGCGCAGCGACCACGGCAACCTGCGCGCGGCACTGCGCACGGCCGCGGCCAATCCCGGGACCGCCGGGGCGGCGCTGCGGATGTGCACCGACCTGTGGCAGTACTGGGGCATCCGCGGTCTCAACGGTGAAGCCCGGCACTGGCTCGACCAGGTGCTGGCCACTACGCCCCGCGAGATGCCCGAGCGGGTGCGCGCGCTGCGGGTCAGCTCCTGGTTCGCGCTGCTGCACGGCGACGTGGAGACCGTGCAGCCGACGCTGGAGCAGGCGACGGTGCTGGCCACGCAGCGCGGCGATGAGATCGAGAAGGCGCATCTGACGCTGGTGCGCGGGATGGCGGCGTTCGCCCAGAACGACTCGCCGCGGGCCGCCGTGCTGCTGGAGGACGCGCTGGGCCAGTTCCGCAAGCACGAGGTCTCCGTCGGCGAGCTGTTCGCCCTGTTCGGCCTCGGCCTGATCAAGGGCCTGGGCGAGGATCCCGAGGCGGGGCTGGGCGTGCTCGCCGAAGGCATCCGGCTGTCGGGCGGCCTCGGCGAGCTGTACTGGCACTCGTACCTGCTGTGGGCGTCGGCGCAGGTGGAGGCGCGGCGGGGCGACCTGGAGCGGGCGGAGACCGCGGCGAAGGAGGCGTTGCGCCTGCAGCGCAAGCTGGACAACCGGCTGGGCATCGCCTTCAGCATCGACGCGCTCGCCTGGATCGCGCAGCAGCAGGGCAGGCACGACCGCGCCGCCCGGCTCTTCGGCGCGGCTTCGGCGGTGTGGGACGCGGTGCGCGCGGCGCCCGGCTTCTGGGCGCGGTTCGCCATCGACCACGACGAGCACGAGGCGCAGGCCCGGACCGTGCTCGGCGAGTCGGCCTTCCAGGAGGCGTTCGACCGCGGCCACCAGCTGTCGGTGGCGCACACCGTCGACCTCGCGCTGGAGGTCAAGCGGCACGCGCGGCCGCGCGCCGAGGACAACGTGCACCCGATGCCGCTGACCCGGCGGGAGCAGCAGATCGCGGAACTGGTCGCGCAGGGCAACACCAACAAGGAAATCGCTGAGAGCCTGGTGATCGCGCAGCGCACCGTCGAGGGCCACGTGCAGAACATCCTGACCAAGCTCGACTTCTCATCCCGCGCGCAAATCGGCGGTTGGGTAGCCGCGCAGAAGGCGAGTGACGCGAGCGACATCGCTCCCAGATAATCTCACTTTAGGTAGTCGAATCTCCTCACAATGTCGCCCATCTGGGCGAATCTAGGTATTCGTGCACGTACAAACCTCGGTGCGCGAACACTCTCCGTACCGGATTCTCGGTTCTCGTGACCCCCGACGAACCGAACACCCCCGATCGAAGTCCCCGACAGGCCGGGTGGCACCGCTGGGAGAGGGCGGTGCCGCAGACGGCGAACTGGATCCGCGCGGCGTTCCTCGGCGACTCCGCGGACCGGCAGCACCGCGTCCCCCCGAAGATGCGGTCGTTGCAGGTCGGTGCCGCCGTCGCCGCGTTCGGCGTGATCGGCGTCTTCGCCGGCACCGCAGGCGCCAAGACCGAAGCCCCCGCGGTCGAAGCCGCCGCGCACTTCGCCCCGCTGGCCGAGCAGCTCCCCGCCCCGGCGGCCGTCCCACCGGCTCCCGAAGCCGCCCCGGCCCCCGCCGCGCAGCCCGCCCCCGAGGCCGCGCCGGAGCCGGCCAAGCAGGAACAGCCCGCCGAGCAGGTGGCGGAGAAGCCCAAGGACCAGATCGGCGCCTGGATCAACGAGGCGATCGGCGTCCTGGACCAGCACGGCATCCCGCGCGACCAGATCGACGCGGACGCGATCCGCACGATCATCATGCACGAGTCCAACGGCGACCCGAGCGCCACCAACGGCTGGGACTCCAACGCGGCGGCCGGCACCCCATCGATCGGTCTGATGCAGACCATCGAGCCGACCTTCCAGTCCTACGCGCTGCCCGGCCACGGCGACATCTACAACCCGGTCGACAACATCATCGCCGCCACCCGCTACGCGATGACCACCTACGGTTCCGTCGCCGACGTCCCCGGCGTCGCCGGCCTCCGCTCCGGCGGCAGCTACTCCGGCTACTAATAGCCGCTACTAGGCGTCGGTCAGCCCCAACAGGGTTCCTTCCAGGGCTTCGGCGACCAGTTCGCGCATGGCCCACTCGGCCCGCGCCCGGTCACCGCCGCGGATGCACTCGGCGATTTCGCAGTGCAGCCGCACGGCGACCGGGCGCGGGTGTTCGGGCATCAGCCCATGACCTGCGCGCCAGCGCAGCAGTTCCTCGACGACCTCGTGCAGCTGGGCGAACATCTCGTTGCCCGACGCGGTCAGCACCAGCCGGTGGAACGCGACGTCGGCGTCCATGAACGTCTCCAGGTCGCCGGCGCGCGCCGTGGCGACCATCCGCTCGGCGAGGCCGACCAGGCGTGCGGCGTCCTCGTCGTCGCAGCGCTGCGCGGCGGCCGCCGCGGCCATCGGCTCCACCGCGGTGCGCAGTTCCGCCAGCGTCTTCAGCTGAGCCGCGCGGTCGGCGGCCAGCAGCCACCGGATGAGCAGCGGGTCGAAGGCGTTCCAGTCCGCGCGCGGCCGGACCACGATGCCGACCCGCTTGCGACCGATGACCAACCGGATCGACGCGAGGCTGCGGACCACCTCGCGGGCAACGCTGCGTGAGATGCCGAAGCGCTGCTCCATCTCGTCGATGCGCAGCACGCTGCCCGGCCGGTGGACGCCTGCCGCGATCTCGTGACCGAGCTCGTCCAGCACCTTGTCGTGCAGCCCTCCGGCCATCCGGCACGCCCCTTCCACCCTTGAAATCGCCATCAAACATAGGCGCTCCGGACCGGGTGACCCGCCTAACAGACATACTTAATCGGTCCACATGGCAATAAAGTCATACTTATTGCTTAGGCTGTGCCGCGCACCAGCTGCTCAACGAGGAGCCCTCTATGCCAAGCCTCTCCGGCACCCTCGCCGTCCTAGCCCAGGCACCCGGCGCGTGGACCGCCCAAGACACCCGGCTGCTGGCCGCCGCCATCGCGGGCATCGCGGTGATCGTCGTGCTGATCAGCTGGGCCAAGCTGCATCCGTTCCTGTCGCTGGCCCTGGGCGCCGCCACCCTCGGCGTCGTCGCCGGGATGCCCTTCGACGACCTGGTGGAGACCTTCACCAAGGGACTCGGCAAGACCGTCGGCGACGTCGGCCTGCTCGTCGCGCTCGGCGCGATGCTGGGCAAGCTGCTCACCGACACCGGCGGCGCCGAACAGGTCGTCGAGACCGTGCTGCGCCGCACCACCCGGCGGACGCTGCCGTGGGCGATGGTGTTCATCGCCGCGCTGCTGGGCCTGCCGATGTTCTTCGAGGTCGGCGTCGTGCTGCTGGTCCCGGTCGTGGTCATGGTCGCCAGCCGGTCGAACCAGCCGATGCTGCGCATCGGCATCCCCGCGCTGGCCGGGCTGTCGATCCTGCACGGCCTGGTGCCGCCGCACCCCGGCCCGCTGGCCGCCGTCGACGCGCTGCACGTGGACATGGGGCTGACGCTCGCGCTGGGCGTCGTCGTCGCGATCCCGACCGCCATCGTCGCCGGTCCGCTGTTCGGCTCCTACATCTCGAAGCGCGTCGAGCTGCCCCCGGCGACGCACCTGCTGGGCAAGTCCCAGCTCGACGCCTCGCCCGAGAAACGGCCCGGGTTCTTCGCGTCGGTGTCGATGCTGCTGCTGCCCGTCGTGCTGATGCTCGGCAAGTCCGTCGCCGACCTGCTGCTGCCCGAGGACACCGTCGCCTACCAGGTGCTGGACACCATCGGCACGCCGATCGTGGCGATGATGCTGACCGTGCTGATCGCGATCGTGGTGCTCGGCACCGGCGCCCGGTTCAACCGCAACCGGCTGTCGGACGTGATCGGCAGCTCGCTGCCGGCGATCGCCGGGATCATCCTGATCGTCGGCGCCGGTGGCGGCTTCAAGCAGACCCTGGTCGACTCCGGCGTGAACAACATGATCACCGACTTCGCCAGCGGGGCGCACCTCTCGCCGCTGGTGCTGGGCTGGCTGATCGCCGTCGGCATCCGGGTGGCGACCGGCTCGGCGACGGTGGCCACCATCTCGGCGGCGGGCATGGTCGCGCCGCTGGTGATGGGGCTCCCGCCCGCGCAGGGCGCGCTGGTCGCGCTGGCCATCGGCTCCGGGTCGCTGTTCCTGTCGCACGTCAACGACGCCGGGTTCTGGCTGGTCAAGGAGTACTTCGGGATGACCGTCGGGCAAACCCTGAAGACCTGGTCGGCGATGGAGACGCTGCTGTCGGTGACGTCCTTCGCCGTGATCCTCGGCCTGTCCGCGGTGCTGTGACCCCGCGGTCGTGAGCGCGAGGGCCCCGCTTTCGCGCTCACGACCGCGCGCGCCGGGAGAGGTATATTGGCGGGTCGGGCCTGCGCGTCGGACGCGGGCTTCTCCCCCCGACCCTCCCAGCACGAGGTGGCGAATTGTCCAACGCCCGAGCCGATCGGGATGCCGTCCGCACGCAGGAGATCGCAACCGAGCAGCAGTACCTCTCGATGCTGTACGCGAAGCTCGACGCGCTGCGGCAGGAAACCACGCAGCGCCTGAAGGACACGCTGCGGGACAGCGGAGGGCCGCCGCAGGCGCGCACCGAGCGCGACATCTCCACCAGGATGTACACCGACAAGCTCACCCAGCTGAGCGCTGTGGAGCACGGGATGTGCTTCGGGCGGCTGGACCTCGACGGCGGCGAGACGTTCCACGTCGGCCGGCTCGGGCTGTTCGACGAGGACAACGAGTACGAGCCGCTGCTGCTGGACTGGCGGGCCCCGGCCGCCCGGCCGTTCTACCTGGCCACCGCCGCCGCGCGGGACGGCGTGCGCCGCCGGCGGCACCTGCGCACCAGCTGGCGGAAAGTGCTCGACTACGAGGACGAGGTGCTCGACCTCGACACCGCCGAGCAGGGCAGCGACCTGGGCCTGGCCGGCGAGGCCACGCTGCTGGCCCGGCTCGACGCCCGCCGCACCGGGCAGATGCAGGACATCGTCGCCACCATCCAGGGCGAGCAGGACCGGATCATCCGCGCGGGGATGAACGGCGTGCTGGTGGTGCAGGGCGGCCCCGGAACCGGCAAGACCGCCGTCGCGCTGCACCGCGCCGCCTTCCTGCTGTACACCTTCCGCGAGCAGCTGTCCAAGCGCGGCGTGCTGGTGGTCGGCCCGAACCAGACGTTCCTCCGCTACATCGGGCAGGTCCTTCCGTCGCTGGGCGAAACCGGCGTGCTGCTGTCCACTGTGGGCGGTCTCTACCCGGGGATCACCGCCACCGGCGCGGAATCCGCGCGGGCGGCGGAGATCAAGGGTCGCGCGATCATGGTCGAGGTGCTCGCCACCGCGGTCCGGGACCGGCAGCAGGTGCCCGCCGACTACACCGAGATCACCTTCGACCGCGAGGCGCTGCGCATCGACCGGCGCACCGCCACGCAGGCGCGCACCCGCGCCCGGCGCTCCCGCAAGCCGCACAACCTGGCCCGGCGGATCTTCCGCAACGAGATGTTCTCCGCGCTGACCCTGCAGGTCGCCGACCGGCTCGGCCGCGACCTGCTGGACCGCCGCGACCTCGACGACATCAACCGCGAACTGCGCGCGGACGCGGTGGTGGGCAAGGCGCTGGACGAGCTGTGGCCGGAGATCACCCCGCAGGAACTCCTGGACGACCTGCTGTGCTCGCCGGAACTGCTGGCCTCCGCCACCCACAAGCACCTCGACGACGCCGACCGCGACGAGCTGCTGCGCCTGCCGGGCACGCCGTGGACGCCCGGCGACGTGCCGCTGCTGGACGAACTCGCGGAGCTGCTCGGCGAGGACGACGCCCAGGCCCGGGCCGAGCGCGAGCGCCAGGAACGCGAGGAACTCGCCTACGCGCAAGGCGTTCTGCACATCATGGAACAGGACGAGGAGCTGGCCGACGAAGAGCGGCTGCGCGTCTCCGACGTGCTCGACGCCGAGCTGCTGGCCGAGCGGTTCCGCAGCAGCAACGACCTGACCGCCGCCGAACGCGCGGCCGACGACCGCACCTGGACCTTCGGCCACGTCATCGTCGACGAGGCGCAGGAGCTGTCACCGATGGCGTGGCGGGTGCTGATGCGGCGCTGCCCGAGCCGGTCGATGACGCTGGTCGGCGACGTCGCCCAGACCGGCGCCCTGGCCGGGGCCGATTCCTGGCACGAGGTGCTGCACCCGTACGTCCAGGACCGCTGGAAGCTGGTCGAGCTGACCGTCAACTACCGCACCCCGGCCGAGATCATGGCCATCGCCGCCGACGTGCTGTCCGAAATGGACACCGACCTGGCGGCACCGCGCTCGGTGCGCACCAGCGGGCACCGGCCGTGGACCCGCCGGATCCCGGCCGCCGACCTCGGCGCCGAGCTCCCGTCGGTGATCACCGACGAGCTGCGCGAGATCGGCGAAGGCAGGCTCGCGGTGCTGCTGCCGCCGGAACTGCTGGCCGGGATCGGGCCGCGGCTGGCGGAATCCCTGCCGGAGGCGGTGATCGGCACCCGGCCCGACGACCTGGAAGCACCGGCCGTCCTGCTGACGGTCGACCAGGTCAAGGGCCTGGAGTTCGACTCGGTCCTGGTGGTCGACCCGGCGGCGATCGTGGCGGACTCCGAACGCGGCCTGAACGACCTCTACGTGGCGCTGACCCGGGCGACGCAGCGCCTCGGCGTGGTCCACCCGGACGAGCTCCCGCCGGTGCTGCGCGGCATGTGACCGGCTTCGCGCTGCGCCCGGCGAGCTTCGTCCAATGGTTTCGCGAGCTCGGCCGGCGAAGGTCTCGTCGCGCTGCTGAAGAGTCGGGCGCAGCACGGTCGGGCCGCAGCTGCACCAGCCGCCTGGACCACAATGCCCCCCATGACTGATCATCAGGCTCGCACCCCCGCCCGCCCGCTGCTGCGCCGTCCCCAGGACGGTGAACTCATAGACGTCGCCGGTGTCGCGCACTTCTTCCGGCTCACCGGCGAGCACACGGGCGGGCACTTCGCCTTCGAGGAATTCAGCCTCGCTCCCGGCATCATCGGCGCCAGGCCGCACGTGCACGACGGACACGACGAGTACTTCTACGTTCTTGAGGGCGATTTGACGCTCCACACCGGAGACGGCGAGCTGACGGCCGGCCCCGGACATCTGCTCGCCGCCACCCGCGGCACCCCGCACGGCTTCCGCAACGCGGGCCCGGTCCCCGCACGCGCCCTGTGCCTCTACACCCCCGCCGGCTACGAGAACTACTTCCGCGACGTCCACGCCGCCGTGAGCGCCGGGGCCGAGGCGACCGACGAGCTGCTGGCCGAATTCCGGAGCCGTTACCGGACCCGCTCCCACCAAGCTCTCCCGGACACGCCTTAGCCAGTCCCATCTGACCGGCGGTAAGGCGCCAGAACACGCATGACACACTCGGCCGGGTGGATTCCGATCTCGTCCGGTGGCTTCGCAGTCTTGGCCGCGACGGCCTCGCTACGTTGCTGAAAAGCCGACCCGAGTCAGTGGAAGCCCGCTCGCTACCCGCTCTGGCGGCCATCCTCGACTCCCCCGGCGCTGTGCAGCACGCGTTGGAGCAGCTCGACTCCGGGTGCAGTGCGGTGCTCGGAACGCTCTGCACCCTCGGGGACGGGTGCACCTGCGGCGCGATCGAGGAGTTGCTCGGCGACGACCCGGAAGTCGATCGCGCACTGCAAGCTCTGCAGGAACAGGCCCTCATCCGGCCGAACCCACCGGGAGCGTTCCAGCTTGCCGCACCGCTGCGCGCCGCCCGCATTGCGGGGCTGGGCCGCCCGGTCGCGCAGCTCCTCCACCCGCACGTGAGCAATGCGGTCCGCCGTATCGCCGAAGCCCTCGGATTGGCGCCCGCCAAGAGGAAGGCCGACACGGTGCAGCGGATCGAAGATTTCATGCGGGATCCGGCGAAGGTGTCCACCGAGCTCGCGAAAGCACCCGGCCCGACCGTTGAGCTCGCCGTGGAGTTGGCGCACGCCGACTCGCTCCTCGGTTACTCGCTCGGCGACCCGTCGCCGCGGAGCCCGGAGGTGCGCTGGCTGGTCGACCGGGGTTTTCTGGTCAGCCAGAGCCAGTACGCCAGCTACGGCGGCCCGTTCGAAATGCCCCGCGAGATCGGGCTGGCGCTGCGCGAGTCCGCGGACAAACCGGTGCTCCGGCCCGAACCCGCGATGCCGCCGACCACTCTGGTCGACTCCGTCGAGATCGACGAGGTGGCGACGTTGGCCGCAATCGCATTCGTCGACGGAGTGGCTCGGCTGCTCGAACACTGCGCCGCCAACCCGCTGGCGCAGCTGCAGAACGGCGGAGTCGGTCTCCGGGTGCTCAAGCAGGCCGCCAAGGCCCTGCGGACCGACCAGCACCAGGTCCGGCTCTGGTTGGAGACTGCCGCCGCAGCCGAGTTGCTCAGCATTGATGGAACCGGCCGCGTCACTGCGTCAAACCTCGCCGATGATTTGCAGCAGGCAACACCCGCGCAACGCTACGCCCACCTGGCGCGAGCCTGGTGGAAGCAGCCGGCTGCGGCCATGTTCAGCAAGGTCATGGACAAGCCCGATCCGGCGCTGCTACCGCGCCCCAGCTCGTTCGACCGCAAGTTCCGCATGGACCTGCTGGCAGAGCTTTCCCGTTGGGAAGCGAGTGCCGCATTGGGCGAGCCGAACCTGATCGGCGAGAAGCTGGCCTGGAAGCGACCGATGCTCTACTGCTGCGCGGACTGCCTCGTCGATCCCATCCAGGTCAACTGGGCCGAGGCCGAAGCCATCGGCGCGATCGCCTGCGGGGCACTGTCCACATTGGGCCGTTGCGTGACCGACGAGAAAGCGCTGCTGTCGGCCGCCACGCGACTACTGCCCAGTGCACGGGAATCCGCGCTGCTGCAAGCAGACCTGACCGCGGTGGTAGGCGGTACACCCAGCGGCCGACTTGCCGCCACCCTGAACCTGATGGCCGATCCCGAAGGCCGGGACACCGCATCGACCTGGCGGTTCAGCCCCGAATCCGTCCGGCGAGCGATGGACCAGGGCCACACCGCCGAGGACCTGGTCGACAAGCTCACCGCAATCGCCCACACGAACCTGCCGCAACCGCTGGAATACCTGATCATGGATGTCGGGCGGCAATTCGGCCAGTTGCAGGTCCGAAACGTGCGCTGCTGCGTGCTCGGCGAGGAGGCTCTCCTGCTGGAAATCAGCGGAAGCCGTTCGCTGCGTGAGCTGTCGTTGCACGCCTTGGCGCCGACCGTGCTCGCATCGAGCAAACCTGCGAAGGAGACCCTGGCTGCGCTACGGAAAGCGGGATATGCCCCGGTGCAGCAGAAGGCCGACGGCACTGTCGCGGTCGAGCGCACCGTCGACGACCACCCGCCGATGCCCGTGGAACAGCCTTTCTACCTGGCTGCGCCGGAACCGCTGGCGGAAGCCGGGCTCCGCGAACTCGCCGAGCACCTGCTGGCCCAACCGGACGAGACTCCGTCCGCAGCCGCGCTCCCGGTCGGTCCCTGGATCGACTTCCGGATCATGCCGCCAGACTTTCCGACGACATGACGAAGCGCCCACCCGGTCGGATTGATACCGGATGGGCGCTTCCCTTTCAGCCCTGAGGATCAGCCGACCGCCAGCGGCAGGGCCGTGGGGTGCACCGGCGACGGGAGCTGGGAGGCGCCGGTGAGGTGGGCGTCGACCGCGTTGGCCACCGAGCGGCCCTCCGCGATCGCCCACACCACCAGGGACGCGCCGCGGTGCGCGTCGCCGCAGACGAACACGCCCGGCGCGGTGGTCTCCCAGTTCGAGCCGCAGCCGATGGTGCCGCGCTTGGTCAGCGAGATGCCCAGGCCGTCCAGCAGCGGCATGTGCTCGACGCCGTCGAAGCCGATGGCCAGCAGCGCCAGGTCGCAGGGGATCTCCTGGACCTCGTCGGACACCGGCACGACCTGCCGGCGGCCGTTCTCGTCGCGCTGCACCTTCACCTCGCGCAGCCGCACCGCCCGCACGTTGCCCTCGCCGTCGCCGACGAACTCCTCGATCGCCACCGCGAACTTCCGCTGGCCGGCCTCCTCGTGCGCCGGGTAGGTGCGCAGGATGTACGGCCAGGTCGGCCACGGCGACCGGTCGTCGTCGCGGGTCGTCGGCGGCTGAGGGTAGTTGTCCAGCTGCGTCACCGAAAGCGCGCCCTGCCGGGTCGAGGTGCCGTAGCAGTCCGCGCCGGTGTCGCCGCCACCGAGGATGATGACGTGCTTGCCCTGCGCCGAGATCGGCGTCGGGCCGTCGCCCTCGCACTCCTTGTTCGCAGGCACCAGGTGCTCCATGGCCAGGTGCACGCCCTTGAGGTCCCGCCCCGGGATCGTGGTGTCGTCGCGGCCGCGCAGGGCGCCCACCGCGAGCACGACGGCGTCGTAACCGGCGCGCAGTTCCTCGATGGTCAGGTCGACGCCGACCTCGCAGCCGGTGATGAACCGGGTGCCCTCGGCGCGCATCTGCGCCAACCGCCGGTCCAGGACGGACTTCTCCATCTTGAACTCGGGAATGCCGTAGCGCAGCAGACCGCCGATGCGGTCGTCGCGCTCGTACACGGTCACCTCGTGCCCAGCGCGGGTCAGCTGCTGCGCGGCCGCCAGCCCGCCCGGCCCGGAGCCGACCACGGCCACCCGCTTGCCGGAGTGCACCTCCGTCAGCTGGGCGGTGACGTAGTCGTTCGCCCAGCTGACCTCGGCGATGGTCTCCTCGACCCGCTTGATGGCCACCGCGCCGCCGGCCTCCGGCGAGATCGCCAGCACGCAGCCCGCCTCGCACGGCGCGGGGCACAGCTTGCCGGTGAACTCCGGGAAGTTGTTGGTGGCGTGCAACCGCTCGGCGGCGTCCTGCCATTGGCCGCGGCGCACCATGTTGTTCCACTCCGGGATCAGGTTGCCCAGCGGGCAACCGGCCGAACCCGAGTGGCAGAACGGGATGCCGCAGTCCATGCACCGCGCGGCCTGCGTGGCGGTCTCCGCCTTCCGGTCCTCTGTGGACAGCGCGGCGTAGACCTCCTGCCAGTCGCCCAGCCGCTCGTCGACGGGGCGCTTGGGGACGTCGGCCCGCGCGTGCTTCAGAAATCCCCTCGGGTCAGCCACGGGAAGCCTCCATGATCGCCTCGTCCACGTCCCGGCCCTCGATCTTGGCCATCCGCATGGCATCCAGGACACGCTGGTAGTCGCGCGGCATCACCTTGGTGAACGCCGCCGAACGCCGCGGCCAGTCGCCGAGCAGCGAGGCCGCCACCGCCGAACCCGTCAGTTCGTGGTGCCGCTGCACGATCTCGTGCAGCCACTTCAGTTCCTTGGCGCTGGGCCGCTGCAGGTCCACCATCGCGGTGTTCACCCGGACCGGGTCCAGGTCGAGCACGTAGGCGATGCCGCCGGACATCCCGGCGCCGACGTTGCGGCCGGTGCCGCCGAGCACCACCGCGCGACCGCCGGTCATGTACTCGAAGGCGTGATCACCGGCGCCCTCCGCGACCGCGATCGCACCGGAGTTGCGCACGCAGAACCGCTCGCCGACCTTGCCGCGCAAGAAGATCTCGCCGCTGGTCGCGCCGTAGCCGATCACGTTGCCCGCGATCACCTGGTCCTCGGCGGCGAACGCCGAATCCGGATGCGGCCGGACGACGATCCGCCCGCCGGAGAGGCCCTTGCCGACGTAGTCGTTGGCGTCGCCGACCATCTCCAGCGTGATGCCCGGCGGCAGGAACGCGCCCAGCGACTGCCCGGCCGACCCCTCCAGCTCCACGTGGATGGTGTCCGCGGGCAGGCCGTCGCCGCCGTAGCGGCGGCTGACCTCGGCGCCCAGCAGCGTGCCGACCGTGCGGTTGACGTTGCGCACCGGCAGCTCCAGCCGCACCGGGCGCGCGTCCTCCAGCGCGGCCTCGGCGAGCTGGATGAGCGTGCGGTCCAGCGCGTGGTCCAGGCCGTGGTCCTGCTCGCGGACCCGGCGCCGCACCGGCGAGTACGGCGTCTCGGGCTCGGCGAACACCGGGGTCAGGTCCAGGCCGCGCACCTTCCAGTGCGCCATCGCCTCGTCCTTGCCCAGCGCCGAGACCTGGCCGATGGCCTCGTCCAGGGTGCGGAACCCGAGCGCCGCCAGGTACTCGCGGACCTCCTGGGCGATGAACTCGAAGAAGTTCACCACGTGGTCGACCTGGCCGGTGTAGCGCTTGCGCAGCACCGGGTTCTGGGTGGCGACCCCGACCGGGCAGGTGTCGAGGTGGCACACGCGCATCATCACGCAGCCCTCGACCACCAGCGGCGCGGTGGCGAAGCCGTACTCCTCGGCGCCCAGCAGCGCGGCGACGATCACGTCGCGGCCGGTCTTGAAGCCGCCGTCGACCTGCACCGTGATCCGGTCCCGCAGGCCGTTGAGCAGCAGTGTCTGCTGCGTCTCGGCCAGCCCGACCTCCCACGGCGTGCCGGCGTGCTTCAGCGACGTCAGCGGCGCGGCGCCGGTGCCGCCGTCGTGGCCGGAGATCAGCACCACGTCGGCGTGCGCCTTGGACACGCCCGCGGCGACCGTGCCGACGCCGATCTCGGAGACCAGCTTGACGTGGACCCGGGCGTGCTCATTGGCGTTCTTCAGATCGTGGATCAGCTGGGCCAGGTCCTCGATCGAGTAGATGTCGTGGTGCGGCGGCGGCGAGATCAGCCCGACGCCGGGCGTGGAGTGCCGGGTCTTGGCGATCCACGGGTACACCTTGTGGCCGGGCAGCTGCCCGCCCTCGCCGGGCTTCGCGCCCTGCGCCATCTTGATCTGGATGTCCGTGGCGTTGACCAGGTATTCGCTGGTGACGCCGAACCGGCCGCTGGCGACCTGCTTGACCGCGGAACGGCGCTCCGGGTCGTAGAGCCGGTCGACGTCCTCGCCGCCCTCACCGGAGTTGGACTTGCCGCCGATCCGGTTCATCGCGATCGCCAGCGTCTCGTGCGCCTCCGCGGAGATCGCGCCGTAGCTCATGGCACCGGTGGAGAACCGCTTCATGATCTCCGAGATCGGCTCGACCTCGTCGATGTCGATCGGCGCCCGGCCGCTGTTCAGCTCGAACAGCCCGCGCAGCGTGCCGCCCTCGGCCGACAGCCGGTCGCATTCCGCCGTGTACTTGCGGAACACGTCGTACTCGCCGGTCTTGGTGGAGTGCTGCAGCAGGAACACCGTCTCCGGCGTGAACAGGTGCAGCTCGCCCTCGCGGCGGTAGGAGTAGTCGCCGCCGATCTCCAGCTTGCGGTGCACCCGCTCGGTCGGGTTGTCCGGGTAGGCGCGGCGGTGCCGCTGCGCGACCTCCTCGGCCAGCACGTCCAGCCCCACGCCGCCGAGCTTCGAGGTGGTGCCCTCGAAGTACTCGCCGACGACCTGCCCGGAGAGGCCGACCGCCTCGAAGACCTGCGCCGCGGTGTAGGCGCCGACGGTGGAGATGCCCATCTTCGACATCACCTTCAGCACGCCCTTGACCAGCGCCTGAACGTAGTTGCGGATCGCCACCTTCGCCCGCGTGCCGGTGATCTGACCGGTGACGATCATGTCCTCGATGGTCTCGAACGCCAGGTACGGGTTGACCGCCGCGGCGCCGTAGCCGAGCAGCGTGGCGACGTGGTGCACCTCGCGGGCGTCGCCGCTCTCCACCACCAGCGCGACGCGCAGCCGCTCCTTGGTCCGCACCAGGTGCTGGTGGACGGCCGAGACCAGCAGCAGCGACGGGATCGGCGCCATCCGGTGGTCGGAGTCGCGGTCGGAGAGCACCAGCACGCGCGCCCCGGCGGCGATCGCCTCGGACGCCTCCTCGCGGATCCGCTCGATGGCCTCGGCCAGCGCCTCGCCACCACCGTCCACTTCGTACAGACCGGAGAGCACGGCGGAGGCGAAGCCGGGCAGGTCGCCGTCGTCGTTGACGTGGATGAGCTTGGCCAGCTCGTCGTTGTCGATCACCGGGTTGGGCAGCACGATGTGCCGGCAGGACGCGGCCGACGGGGACAGCAGGTTCTGCTCCGGCCCCATCACGCGGGCCACCGAGGTGACGATCTCCTCCCGGATCGCGTCCAGCGGCGGGTTCGTGACCTGCGCGAACTGCTGCACGAAGTAGTCGTAGAGCATCCGGGAGCGCTGCGACAGCGGCGCCGGCGGGGTGTCGGAGCCCATCGAGCCCAGCGGCTCGCCGGCTCCGGTGGCCATCGGCGCGAGCAGCAGGCTGAGCTCCTCCTCGGTGTAGCCGAAGGACAGCTGGCGCCGCACCACCGACTCGTGGGTGTGCACCACGTGCTCGCGGTTCGGCAGCTCGTCGACGTTGAGCAGCCCGGAGTGCAGCCACTCGCCGTAGGCGTGCTCCCTGGCGAGGGCGGACTTGATCTCCTCGTCGTCGACGATGCGGCCCTGCTCGGTGTCGATCAGGAACATACGGCCCGGCTGCAGGCGGCCCTTGGCGACCACCTCTTCGGGCTTGAGGCTGAGCACGCCGGTCTCGCTGGCGAGCACCACCCTGTCGTCCGCGGTCCGCCACCAGCGAGCCGGGCGCAGCCCGTTGCGGTCCAGCACCGCGCCGACCAGCGTGCCGTCGGTGAACGTGACGCACGCCGGGCCGTCCCACGGCTCCATCAGGCTGGCGTGGAACTGGTAGAACGCCTTGCGCTCGGGGTCCATCTCGGTGTGGTTCTCCCACGCCTCCGGCACCATCATCAGCACCGCGTGCGGCAGGCTGCGGCCGCCCAGGTGCAGCAGCTCCAGCACCTCGTCGAAGGAGGCGGAGTCCGAGCCGTCGCCGGCGCAGATCGGGTACAGCCGGGAGAGGTCACCGGGGATCAGGTCGGAGGCCAGCAGCGCCTCGCGGGCCCGCATCCGGTTGCGGTTGCCGCGGATCGTGTTGATCTCGCCGTTGTGCGCGACGTAGCGGAAGGGGTGCGCCAGCGGCCACGACGGGAAGGTGTTCGTGGAGAACCGGCTGTGTACCAGCGCGATCGCGCTGACCAGCCGCTCGTCGCCGAGGTCCGGGAAGAAGGCGGGCAGCTGCTCGGTGGTCAGCATGCCCTTGTAGACCAGGGTGCGGCTGGACAGCGACGGGAAGTACAGCTCCAGCCCGTCCTGCTCGGCCACCCGCTCGGCGCGCTTGCGCAGGCAGAACGCCAGCCGGTCCAGCTCGACGCCCGCCTCGCCGTGGTGCCCGGCGACCAGCAGGATCGCGAAGTGCGGCATGCACTTCTGGGCGGTGCTGCCCACGCCTGCCCGCTCCGGGGTGATCGGCACGTCGCGCCAGCCCAGGACGCGCATGTTCTCCTCGGCGGCGACCCGCGCCACCAGCTCCACCACCCGCGCGCGCTGCTCGGGATCGGTGGGCAGGAATGCCATGCCTGCCGCGTAGCGGTGCCGCCCCGCCTCGTCCGGCTCCGGCAGCTCGACGCCGGCCTCGGCGCGCAGCAGCTCGTCCGGCAGCTGGAGGAGGATGCCCGCACCGTCACCGCTGGTCGGCTCGGCGCCGGCGGCACCGCGGTGCTCCAGGTTCGCGAGCGCGGTCAGCGCATCGGCGACGATGCCGTGGGAACGACGGCCGCGGATGTCGGCGACCATGGCGACACCGCAGGAATCCTGTTCCGCAGCCGGGTCGTACAACCCCTGGGCTGCTGGGACGGCGGAGAAGACCACTGCGCAGACCTCCCTCGTCATTTCTCGTGCTGGAAGCCCTCGGTCAATTCCTGACCTGACTTCATGACTTCTGGGCACGGGACGACGCTGGCCCGCAGATGACTCCCGGCGGCACGACAGAAGTTTTCGGGCTTTCGAAAGCCCGCTCGTGACCGGAGCGTTTAGAGAACTTTAACAGCCGCGATACCCGGAAGCAGCACTCTGGGCGTGATGCTGACCATCTTGTAGTAACACACTCGTTTGCGTTACCGCGCTCGCGATCGAACACCTCCGAACACGGTCCGTCGTCAAATTTAACCGCTGGGTCGCGCCCCGGGTAGCCCCCGTGCCGCAGGACACTCCCGCACGGCGCGGACGGCCGATCTTCTCCTGATATCTTTCCAGCTCAGAGCGCCCGCGACGCGGGTGCTCGCGGGACGCCAGCGCCAAGCGAAACCGGTGCGAATCCGGTGCTGTGCCGCAACTGCGATGGCCCGCCCCGGGCGGGCACGAGCCAGGTCGCCTTGCGCGTGGCGTCGATGTCCGCCACCCCCGGTGCAGGGGTGCGGCTCGCCCCCGGAAGCCCGGCTTCCCCGAGCCGCGCCCGCCACGCACCGGCCGAACCGTTGGGAAGACATGATCGGGTTTCGCCGACTCGCCGCCCTGCTGCTCGCGATGCTCGCCCTGCTAGTCGGGGTCACCGCGTGCGCCACCCGCCCCCATTCCGAGGCCCCCGCGCCGGCCGACGACCCGGCCTCGGCGTTCCCGGTCAAGGTCGAGCTGCCCGGTCAGCCGCCCGTGACGGTCGCGCAGCAGCCGAAGCGGATCATCTCGCTGTCCCCCACCGCCACCGAGACGCTGTACGCGATCGGCGCCGGCGACCAGGTCATCGCGGTGGACCAGTACTCCAACTTCCCGGCGGAGGCGCCGCGCACCGACCTCTCCGGCTTCACCGCGGACGCCGCCGCCGTCGGCGCGCACACCCCGGACCTGGTCATCGCGCCGGACAGCGCCGCGAAGCTGGCGGACGGCCTGAAGGTGGTCAACGTGCCGACGCTGCTCACGCCGTCGCCGGCCACGCTGGACGACGCCTACAAGCAGATCGAGGTGCTCGGGCAGGCCACCGGGCACACCAGGCAGGCCGCCGAGCTGGTCGACCGGATGCGCTCGGAGATCGACGAGATCGTCCGCACCACCCCGCGCCCGGCGCAGCCGCTGAACTACTTCCACGAGGTCAGCCCGGACTACTACACCGCGACCTCGCAGAGCTTCGTCGGCAACGTCTACAACCTGTTCGGCCTGCACAACATCGCGGACCCGGCGGGCGGGAACTTCCCGCAGCTGTCCGAGGAGCACATCGTGCAGGCCAACCCGAACCTGATCTTCCTGTCCGACGTCAAGTGCTGCCAGGTCAACGCGGCGGCGGTCGCGGCCCGGCCGGGCTGGAACACCCTGGACGCCGTGCAGCACGGCCGCGTCGTCGAGCTCGACGACGACATCGCGAGCCGGTGGGGCCCGCGGGTGGTCGACCTGGTGCGCGCGATCGGCGGCGGCATCGCCAAGGCCCAGAACGGGTGACGAAGGCGCTCGGCGGGGCCCTGAAGCAGACCAAGCTCCGCCCGCACCACCTGCTCATCGGGGTGGCGGTGCTGCTGGCGAGCGTCCTGCTGTCGGTGCTGCTCGGGGCCGCCGAGCTCGGCTGGCAGCGGGTGCTCGCCGAGATCGGCGCGCAGCTGACCGGCGGCGTCTCGCCGCTGTCCGAGCGGGAGGCGGCGATCCTGTGGCAGCTGCGGGTGCCCCGGGTCGTGCTCGGCGTGCTGGTCGGGGCGGCGCTGGCAGTGTCCGGCGCCGCGTTCCAGGGCGTGTTCCGCAACCCGCTGGCCGACCCGTACCTGCTGGGCGCGGCGGCCGGCGCCGGCCTGGCCGCCACGCTGGTGATCACCGCGGCCCCGGCGGGCGGGCCGTCGGTCCCGGTGCAGCTCGCGGCGTTTGTCGGCGCGCTCGGCGGAGTGGGCTTGACCTGGCTGGTCGGCCGCTCGGCAGGCCGGGACACGGCGACGCTGGTGCTGGCCGGCGTCGCGGTCGGCGCTTTCCTCACGGCCGGACAGACGTTCGTGCAGCAGCTCCGCGTGGAGTCGTTGCAGCAGGTCTACATGTGGATCCTGGGGCGGCTGACCACCACCGGCTGGCGGGAAGTGCTGATCGTGCTGCCGTACCTGGCGATCGCCGCGGTCGTGCTCTGCACCTGCGCCCGCCTGCTGGACCTGCTGGGCACCGGCGACGAGGAGGCCGCGGCGCTCGGCGTGCACCCGGGACGGGTGCGGCTGCTGGTGCTCATCGCGGCCTCGCTGGCCACCGCCGCGGCGGTGTCGGTGGCCGGGCTGATCGGTTTCGTCGGCCTCGTGGTGCCGCACCTGGTGCGGCTGGCGATCGGCGGCAGCTTCCGGATCATCGTGCCGCTCTCCCTGCTGTTCGGCGGGGTCTTCCTGGTGCTCGCCGACATGCTCGCCCGCACCCTGCTGGCGCCCGCCGAGATCCCGATCGGCGTGATCACCGCGTTCACCGGCGCGCCGTTCTTCGCGGTCCTGCTGCACCGGAGGCGCGCATGAGCACGCTCGAAGTGCACGGCCTGTCGGCCGGATATCGGCGCAGTACGGTGATTTCCGACGTCTCGACCACTGTGGACACCGGCGGCTGGCTGGGCGTCATCGGACCGAACGGGTCGGGCAAGTCGACGCTGCTGAAGGCCGTCGCAGGCCTGGTGCGGCACGACGGCCGGGTGCTGGTCGACGGCCGGCCGCTGACGGCGCTGCGCCGCCGCGAACGGGCCCGGGCGATCGGCTACGCGCCGCAGATCCCGCAGCTGCCGATCGGCCTCACGGTCACCGATTACGTGCTGCTCGGCCGCACCCCGCACCTCGGTGTGCTGGGCCGGGAGGGCCCCACCGACCTGGACGTGGTCCGCGCCCTGCTGGAGCGGCTGGACCTGACGCGACTCGCGGACCGAGCCCTTTCGACGCTGTCCGGCGGCGAACGTCAACGCGCCGTGCTGGCCCGCGCCCTCGCCCAGCGAGCGGGCGTGCTGCTGCTCGACGAGCCGACCACCGGCCTGGACGTCGGGCACGCCCAGGCCCTGCTCGACCTGGTCGACGAACTGCGCCGGGAACTGGGCACCACGGTGGTCATGACGCTGCACGACCTGACCCTCGCCGCCCAGTACGCCGAACGCCTGCTCCTCCTCGACGAAGGCTGCGTCGCGGCCGAAGGAACCCCGGCGGAGGTCCTGACCCCGGAGGTGCTGGCGAAGCGCTACACGGCCCGCGTCACGGTCCTGCACACCCCCGACGGCGCCCCGGTCATCGCCCCCATCCGGGGCTGACCCCGCCGTTCCTCGCCCGCCCCACGCGTCACCCGAACTGATCATGTTCGGGATATAGCGTCGACGCGTTATCGCGTGCGCGCTATGTTCGGAGCATGTCCCGCGAAACCGGAGGTGGACGGTGGAACATCGTTGTTTCGCACGAAGTCGAGCGCTGGTACTGCAGCCTCAAGAATCGGGACCGCGCCATCGCGGACCGGATGTTCGACCTGCTCTCGGAATCCGGACCGCTCCTGGGCATGCCGCACAGCAATCATCTCGGCGGCGGTCTGCGCGAACTCAGATTTCATTGCGAAGGAGTCGAGCGCCGGGTGACCTACGCACTCGACCCGGCACGCCTCGCGATCACCCTGACCACGTTCCGGAAGCAACGATCGAACGAACGGCGCGAGGTCTCTCGCGCCCGCACAGCCATGCGGCACGACCGGAGGCCATGAGATGACCTGGAAGAAGCTCGATCAGATCCGGCGCGAGAACCCGATCATCGACCAGGAGGAGTACGACGAGTCGTACGCGGAAGCCTCGCTGGCCTTCGAGCTGGCGCGGCTGGTGTACGGGCTGCGCACGGACGCGGGGCTGACCCAGACCGATCTCGCGAAGCGGATGGGCACCACGCAGTCCTCGGTCGCGCGCTGGGAGAGCGGCGGCAGCCTGCCGACCATCGACCTGCTCGACCGGCTCGGGCACGCCGTCGGTGTCCGGCTTGAGCTGGTGGCATCGCAGCACGACCCCACCGGTTCCAAGGACTCGCCGAGCGGCGCGGTGGCCTTCGGCGCCCGGTAGGCACATACCGGGCGCTGAAGGTCAGTCCTTCGCGTCCTTGCCGTTGCCGTCGGCGCTGCGCGCCTCCGCACGTTCGTCTCCCGGGGCGTCCGAGCCCTTCGGCCCGTCCTTGCCCTCGTCAAGGTCCGCGTCGTCGGTCGTCGCCTTCGGCTCCTCGGCGGGTCGCTCCGGCGTCGCGGCCGTGTCGTCGTCGCCGGGCATCGGCTTGCCGCGCAGCAGCTCGGGGTCCTCGCGCTTGCCCCGCACGTACAGCAGGTACAGGACCGCGCCGGCGAAAACGATCAGGGAGGTGAAGACGTTGATGCGGATGCCGAGGACGTGCGTGGCGTCGTCGGTGCGCATCATCTCGATCCACACCCGCCCGGCCGTGTAGCCGGCGACGTAGAGCGCGAACACCCGGCCGTGGCCCATCCGGAACTTGCGGTCCGCCCAGATGATCAGGAGGAAGACACCGAGATTCCACAGCAGCTCGTACAGGAACGTCGGGTGCACGATCTTGTCCGGCACGCTGTCCATCGCGACGCCGGTGATGGGGTCTGCGAGCCCGGTCGCCGGGTCGATGCGCCGGTAGATCTCCAGGCCCCAGGGCAGGTCCGTCGGCGCGCCGTAGAGCTCCTGGTTGAACCAGTTGCCGAGGCGGCCGATGGCCTGCGCGAGGATGATGCCGGGCGCGACCGCGTCGGCGAACGCGGCCAGCGGCACGCCCCGGCGGCGGCAGCCGATCCAGGCGCCGACCGCGCCGAGCGCCACGGCGCCCCAGATGCCCAGGCCGCCTTCCCACACCTTGAGGGCGTCCAGCGGGTTGCGGTCCGGCCCGAAGTACTTGTACCAGTCGGTGGCGACGTGGTAGAGCCGACCGCCGACCAGCCCGAACGGCACCGCGAACACCGCGATGTCGATGACCGTGCCCTCGCGTCCGCCGCGCGCCACCCAGCGGCGGCTGCCGATCCAGACCGCCGCGATGATGCCGGCGATGATGCACAGCGCATAGGCGCGCAACGGGATCGGGCCGATGAACCAAACCCCTTGCGGCGGGCTGGGGATGGTGGCCAGGAACGGACTCGCCAAGGCGGCAACCGGGGCACTCACGCCGCTAACCGTATCGGTCGCCCCACGAATGGTGAGCACCACCCGGTCCCTGGCGAGGCGAACGGCCCGTTCGCCTCGCTAGGAGGAGCGAACGGGCCGTTCGCAGCGGATCAGCGGGACCGGACGCCCCGGGCGAGTTCCGCGGTGAGCTCGCGGACGCCGGCGGGGCCGTCCTGCTCGGCGCGGGTGACGAAGGCGGAGCCGACGATGACGCCGTCGGCGAAGCCGGCCACCTCGGCGGCCTGCTCGCCGTTGCGCACGCCCAGGCCGACGCCGATCGGCAGGTCGGTGTGCGCACGGGTGCGCTGCACGAGCCCGGCCGCGGCCGAACCGACGCTCTCGCGCGCCCCGGTCACGCCCATCACCGAGGTGGCGTAGACGAAGCCGCCGGTGGCCTTGGCGGTCAGCGCCAGCCGCTCCTCCGTCGACGACGGGGCGACCAGGAAGATCCGGTCCAGGCCGTGCGCGTCGGTCGCGGCGATCCAGTCCTCACCCTCGTCCGGGATCAGGTCCGGGGTGATCACGCCGAGCCCGCCGGCCGCCTTGAGGTCGCGGGCGAACGCGTCCGGGCCGTAGTGGTGCACCGGGTTCCAGTAGGTCATCACCACGGCGTGGCCACCGGCGTCGGCGATCGAGGACACCACGTCGAAGACGTCGCGCAGCCGGAACCCGGCGCGCAGCGCCTTGTCGCTGGCGGCCTGGATGGTGGGGCCGTCCATCACCGGGTCGGAGAACGGGATGCCGACCTCGACGATGTCGCAGCCGGTCGAGCCGTCGGTGCCGGTCAGCATCGCGCTGAACAGCTCCTTGGACTCCTCGACGGTCGGGAACCCGGCGGGCAGGTAGCCGATCAGGGCGGCCCGCTGCTCTTCCCGGCAGTTCTGGAAGACCTCGCGCAGGTTCACCGCGACTCCTCAGTGTTTTGCGGGACACCCGCACCCGGTCGGCTTACATGAGCGGAGAGCGTGCAAGTGTCGCTCATGACGCCTCCGTGTTGTCGTCGTTGTTCTCGTCGACGAGCCCGAAGTACTTCGCCGCGGTGTCCATGTCCTTGTCACCCCGGCCGGAGAGGTTCACCAGGATGATCGCTTCCGGGCCGAGCTCCTGGCCGAGCTTGATCGCGCCGGCCAGCGCGTGCGCCGACTCGATGGCCGGGATGATGCCCTCGGTGCGGGACAGCAGCCGGAAGGCGTGCATGGCCTCGTCGTCGGTGACCGAGCGGTACTCGGCGCGCCCGATGTCCTTCAGGTACGAGTGCTCGGGCCCCACGCCCGGGTAGTCGAGCCCGGCGGAGATCGAGTAGGCCTCGATGACCTGGCCGTCGTCGTCCTGCAGCAGGTACGAGCGGGCCCCGTGCAGCGTGCCGGGCGTGCCCTCGCAGAGGGTGGCGCCGTGCTCGCCGGAGGCGATGCCGTGCCCGCCCGGTTCGAAGCCGACCAGCCGCACGTCCGGGTCGTCGATGAAGCCGTGGAAGATGCCGATGGCGTTGGAGCCGCCGCCGACGCAGGCCGCGACCACGTCGGGCAGCCGGCCGGTCATCTCGAGCACCTGCCGACGGGCCTCGTCGCCGATGACCTTGTGGAAGTTGCGCACCATCATCGGGAACGGGTGCGACCCGGCCGCGGTGCCCAGCAGGTAGTGGGTGTGGTCGACGTTGGCGACCCAGTCGCGCAGCGCCTCGTTGATGGCGTCCTTGAGGGTCGCCGAGCCGCTGTTGACCGGGATGACCTCGGCGCCGAGCAGCCGCATCCGGGCGACGTTGAGCGCCTGCCGCTCGGTGTCCACCTTGCCCATGTAGATGACGCATTCGAGGCCCAGCAGCGCGCAGGCGGTCGCGGTGGCGACGCCGTGCTGCCCGGCCCCGGTCTCGGCGATGACCCGGCGCTTGCCCATCCGCTTGACCAGCAGCGCCTGACCCAGCACGTTGTTGATCTTGTGGGAGCCGGTGTGGTTGAGGTCCTCCCGCTTGAGCAGGATCCGGGCGCCGCCGGCGTGCTCGGCGAACCGCTTCGCCTCGGTCAGCAGCGACGGCCGCCCGGCGTAGTTGCGCAGCAGGTCGTCGAGCTCGGCGAGGTACTGCGGGTCGCTCTGCGCCTTGGCGTACTCGGCGGCGAGCTCGTCCTGGGCGGCGATCAGCGCCTCCGGCATGAACCGGCCGCCGTAGACCCCGAAGTGCCCGCGCTCGTCCGGGTCATGTCCCTCCGGCACGGGCTTGCCCGGTCGGTGGGCGCGCGCGGTCTCTGCGCCTGCGGTCATTGCCTTACCTCCTGTGCCTTGCGCCGACCCTGGAACTCGCGGAACCGGTCCGGCTACCGGCTCGGCCGCGGGCACGCGGGGTGCGACCCGGCGGTCACCAGCTGGGTGACCGCGGTCTTGGGATTGTCGCTGGTCACCAGGCCCTCACCGACCAGCACGGCGTCCGCACCGGATCCCGCGTAGGCCATCAGGTCACTCGGACCGCGGACCCCCGACTCGGCGATCTTGAGGACCTCCTGCGGCAACCCCGGTGCGATCCGCCCGAACACGTCGCGGTCCACCTCGAGCGTATGCAGGTTGCGCGCGTTGATGCCAATCACTTTCGCACCGGCCTCCAACGCGCGGTCGGCCTCTTCGGCGGTGTGCACCTCGATGAGAGCGGTCATGCCCAGCGATTCGACCCGGTCCAGGAGCGCTTCCAGCGCGTTCTGCTCCAGGGCCGCGACGATGAGCAGCACCATGTCCGCGCCGTGCGCCCGGGCTTCGTGCACCTGATACGGGCTGATGATGAAGTCCTTGCGCAGCAGGGGCGTGTTGACCCTGGCGCGGACCGCGTCGAAGTCGGCCAGCGAGCCGCCGAAGCGACGCTGCTCGGTGAGCACGCTGATGACCCGCGCCCCGGCGGAGGCGTAGTCGGCGGCGAGATCGGCCGGCTCGCCGATCTCGGCCAGCTCGCCCTTGGACGGGCTGCGCCGCTTGACCTCCGCGATGACGCCCACGCCCGGCGCCCGCAGCGCGGCGAGCACGTCGCGTGGGGGTGCCGCCGCGGCGGACAGTTGTTTGATCTCGTCGAAGGGAATCGCGGATTCGCGAACTGCCAGATCTTCGCGAACGCCTTCGATGATTGATTCCAGAACGGTCACGCGAACACCTCGCCGGCCGTGTCCCGCACACTCGCCTTCAGGTCGGTCCGCAAGTAACCAGATGCGCAGATGAACTCATTGCGCTCGATCACGACACTCCCCTTCCCGCCGTGCCGTCGCATGGCCGATGCTAAACCTCACCGGCCACCGGTCCCACCAAGGGGTAGCCCAACGTCCCTGCACAACAAGGACCTTCGGCCCTGGCGACGCGTCCGGTCACCGGCTCGGGGCCGCGCCGAACTGGGTTTTCCACCCTTCGGTGAATTTGAAATATTTTCAGCGATCCTGCTCATCCGTTGGATCGCGTCCGGCGTCCAAGTCGTTCCACATCTGCCGGTCCGGATCGTGGGATTTCTGCTTCGCGGCACCCGGAGCCGAATATTTCGCGCCCATCGCGGGCATCCGACCGGCCCGGAACGCCACCAGAGCACCGGCGACGAACAGCAGCAGAGCGCCCGCAGCCATCAGCAGCAGCCCGTACGGCCGGCTGGCCATCTCGCCGATCGGCGTGCTGCCCGGCGGCACATCACCGGCCGTCCCGGTCGCGAACCAGCCGAAGCTGAACTGCTGGAACACCCGCCAGCCCAGCACGGCACCCGCGACCGCGATGAGGGCGCCGACCACGCGCCGCAACCACCCGCCGGTGGCCAGCACCGCGGCGACGGCGGCCAGCGCCGCCAGCGCCATCGGCACCAGCTCCGGGCGGATGTCCCCGCCGGTGATCCCGGCGGAGACCTCGGTGCCGAAGGGCGTGCGGAACCGCTGCTCCACCCAGACGAGCGCGCTCGCGCCCCAGAGCACGCCGGCGGCGACCAGCACCAGCAGCACCACCGACCACAGCAGACCCTTCGACCGCGCGGGTCGAGGACTCGGCTCAGATCCCGGCTCGGTGGTCAACCCGCTCTCCCGTCGCCCGTTCGGTCGCCGGCCGCGACAGCGTCTCGGCCGTCGCCACCGCGTTGAGCACCGCGCGCGCCTTGTTCAGGCATTCCTGGTCCTCGGCGACCGGGTCGGAGTCGGCCACGATGCCGCCGCCGGCCTGCACGTACGCGGTGCCGTCGCGCACCAGCGCGGTGCGGATCGCGATCGCCGTGTCCGCGTCGCCGGCGAAGTCCAGGTAGCCCACCACGCCGCCGTACTGGGCGCGCCGGGTCGGCTCCAGCTCCTCGATCAACTCCAGCGCTCGCGGCTTCGGCGCTCCGGAGAGCGTGCCGGCGGGGAAGCAGGCGGCGACCGCGTCGAACGCCGTCCGGCCTTCGGCCAGCTGACCGGTCACGGTGGACACGATGTGCATGACGTGGCTGTAGCGCTCGATGCGGAAGAAGTCGACGACGTGCACCGAACCCGGCTTGCAGACCCGCCCCAGGTCGTTGCGGCCGAGGTCGACGAGCATCAGGTGCTCGGCGCGCTCCTTGTCGTCGTTGATGAGCTCCTTCTCCAGCAGCGCGTCCTCGTCCTCGTCGGCGCCCCGCCAGCGGGTCCCGGCGATCGGGTGCGTGGTCGCCTGCCCGTCGCGCACCGTGACCAGCGATTCGGGGCTGGAGCCGACGATGTCGAACGGCGTGCCGCCGTCCGGCGCGTCCAGCCGCAGCAGGTACATGTACGGGCTCGGGTTGGTGGTGCGCAGGACCCGGTAGATGTCCAGGGCGTCCGCGCTGGTCTCGATCTCGAACCGCTGCGACACCACGACCTGGAACGCCTCGCCGGCCCGGATCGCCTCCTTGGCCTTCTCGACCGCCGCGTAGTGCTCGTCGGGCTGGCGGCGCCGGACGAACTGCGGGGCGGGCCGGGAGAACGCGGCGACCGTGGGCGCGGCCGGGGTGCACAGCGCCTCGGTCATCTCGTCCAGGCGGCGCACCGCGTCGTCGTAGGCCGCGTCGACGCGCTCGGGGCTGTCGTCCCAGTTCACCGCGTTGGCGATGAGCGTGATGGTGCCCTCGTGGTGGTCCAGCGCGGCGAGGTCGGTGGCCAGCAGCATCACCATCTCGGGGATCTGCAGGTCGTCCTCGGTCAGGTTCGGCAGCCGCTCCAGCCTGCGGACCGCGTCGTAGCCGAGGTAGCCGACCATGCCGCCGGTCAGCGGCGGCAGCCCGGGGAGCGGGTCGGTCTGCAGCAGCCGGACCGTCTCGCGCAGCGCCTGCAACGGGTCGCCGCTGTCCGGCAGCCCCACCGGCGGCTTGCCCGTCCAGTGCGCCTGGCCGTCGCGGACGGTCAGCGCGGCGGCGCTGCGGGCGCCCACGAAGGACCATCGCGACCAGGAGCGACCGTTCTCGGCGGACTCGAAGAGGAACGTTCCGGGGCGGTCCCCGGCGAGCTTGCGGTACACCCCGAGCGGGGTTTCGTCGTCCGCGAGCAACCGCCGCACCACCGGGATCACCCGGCGGTCCGCCGCCAGGCTGCGGAACTCCTCGCGTCCTGGGCTGATAGTGCCGATATCACCGTCGCCGACCATGTCGTCATTGTGCCGTCCACCCGATCCCGGCTGCGCGGGACCTCCGCACCGCTTTGCCCTCGGGCCGCCGGGACGGCGAGGATGGGTGGGTGAGCAGTGGCATCGACCAGAGCGGAACAGAGCCGAAGCGCCGCGGGCGGCGGCGCAGCGGAGCCGACACCAAGGCGGCGTTGCTGGCCGCGGCGCGCGAGGTGTTCACCGAGCAGGGCTACGACGCGGCCACGGTGCGCGCCATCGCGGGCCGGGCCGGGGTCGATCCGGCGATGGTCAACCACTGGTTCGGGGGCAAGGAGGGGCTGTTCACCGCGGCGGTGCACATTCCGATCAACCCGGCCGAGGTGGTGCCGCAGCTGCTGGTGGGCGATCGGGAGCAGCTCGCCGAGCGGTTGCTGCGGCGGTTCCTGACGGCGTGGGACAACGCGGAGGGCGGCCAGTTCGCGGCCCTGGTCCGCAGCGTCGCGGCCAACGAGAACGCGGTGGGGATGCTGCGGGAGTTCATCCAGAACGTGCTGTTCAAACGGCTGGTCAAGACGCTGGGCATGGACCGGGCCGAGCTGCGCACGGCCCTGTGCGGGTCGCAGATCGTCGGGCTGGGGATGGCCCGCTACGTGATCCACCTGGAACCGCTGGCGTCGGCCGACCACGACACCGTGGTGGCCGCGATCGCGCCGAACCTCCAGCGCTACCTGACCGGCGACATCTCCGGAGCCACCGGCCCCTGACCACCGGGTGCCAGTTTCAATTGTGTTTTCAGGGGGTGGGTGCAACACCAAGCGCTTGGGCTAGTGCTTCTGATGGTGTCAGCCAGTCCAGGGTCTGGCGGGGGCGGGTGTTGAGTTCGTGGGCGATGGTGTCGAGGTCTTCTTGGGTATAGGGGCGGAGGTCGGTGCCTTTGGGGAGGTAGTCGCGGGCGAGGCCGTTGATGCTTCTATGTCAAGCGGTGTGTTCGTAGCGGGTGACGTGGTGTTTCCAGGACGCTTGATCGGTGGTCATGGCTCGGTGGATGACGTCGATGAGGTGGCGTTGAAGGATGCGGCGGGCGCCGCGGCTGCCTTTGGTGGGTTCGTGGCGGGCCGGTAACGCCTGCGCGTCGGGATGCCAGCGTTTCTGCACGATCGCTGCGGTGTAGAGCACGCTGTTAAGCCGTCGGTTTCCGCCTCGGTGCAGACGA